>NZ_JBLOBF010000005.1:0-113404 GCF_047785965.1 Caldisericum insulae | reverse complement strand
ATATATTATACTATTTTTATACTACTTTCAAAATGTAAGTTTCAATCCCTGTAAGGTACTCTAAAAACATGATTGTCTGAGATGAAGTTCTTAATACAGCTTTAGTTTCAATCCCTGTAAGGTACTCTAAAAACTTTATAGTGTTTTTGATTATAATAATAAGGAGTGGAGTTTCAATCCCTGTAAGGTACTCTAAAAATGGCCGAAGCTTTACAAGAAAAGACGCTTGCCGAGAGGTGTTTCAATCCCTGTAAGGTACTCTAAAAACATTAAATACTTATCTATATTACTTTGAATTTTTCTTGTTTCAATCCCTGTAAGGTACTCTAAAAACGTGGTAGTGATGATAATCGTTTAATGGTCTGAATGTGTTTCAATCCCTGTAAGGTACTCTAAAAACATAGTATTTTACTTTTACTTCTTAAATTGTCTTCAAGTTTCAATCCCTGTAAGGTACTCTAAAAACGAGTATGTAGTTTCTTATAATTATGATAGTACCAAGTTTCAATCCCTGTAAGGTACTCTAAAAACCAAACTTAAAAGAATATAGTTAAAATCTATTGTGAAGTTTCAATCCCTGTAAGGTACTCTAAAAACGAAAATTTATAGGATCGGAAATTTTAGAAGAGTATTGGTTTCAATCCCTGTAAGGTACTCTAAAAACAAAATAAAAAAAGTCAGAATTATTAAGAAAATTTAAGTTTCAATCCCTGTAAGGTACTCTAAAAACAAGACGGCAAAACACGAACTATCGCTATAGAAGACTGTTTCAATCCCTGTAAGGTACTCTAAAAACACTTAAATTTCAAATAAATATGATTTTATTAATATTAATGTTTCAATCCCTGTAAGGTACTCTAAAAACTATGATTTTGACAATCATAATTTTGAAAAGTTAAATGTTTCAATCCCTGTAAGGTACTCTAAAAACCATGTAAATCTTTTTTGTTTCCGTCCATGCGAATGCGGTTTCAATCCCTGTAAGGTACTCTAAAAACTCATTAATTGATACATTAGAAAGAGAGGAGGAAGAACAGTTTCAATCCCTGTAAGGTACTCTAAAAACTAGCATCCTTTTTTAAGATCCGATTCCATTCATCACGTTTCAATCCCTGTAAGGTACTCTAAAAACGATAACTTTCCCAAAAGAAGACGTAGATAAGTTTTTGTTTCAATCCCTGTAAGGTACTCTAAAAACTTTCATGGTTCCCCGTAATCGCGCCCAAAATACGATCTTGTTTCAATCCCTGTAAGGTACTCTAAAAACATTTCATCAAACAGTATAAGTGCCCGTCCTGCGGGAGTTTCAATCCCTGTAAGGTACTCTAAAAACCTACAATCTTCAGGAGGGCCAGAAGCCTTCTGGTATTACAAGTTTCAATCCCTGTAAGGTACTCTAAAAACAAGAGTCTACACCGCCTTTCAAAACAATTTTTCCGTTGTGTTTCAATCCCTGTAAGGTACTCTAAAAACAGCAAAAAAGTATCAATTATATTATATTTAATTTTTGCAATTTTCAAGTTTTTTTATTCAAATGACTGATCTTAAAGAATTATTAAAGTTAAAAAATACAGAAATAAAAAGTTTAAGTTAAAGTATAATTTTCTAAATATCATTATGTCGATGGAGCATAGTTTTTGCGCTATTACAGGTCGACATAAAAATGTCTCTTCGTCTTATAGAATATTATCAAGATCATTCTTAACAACACCCAATATCTCCTTCTTTGCGTAGTATTGTTCCCTTAAAATATAAAATATAATTGAATCTTTATCTTTCTCAATAATATCATTAAGCTCCCTTTTAAATTTCTCAAATTTGGCTTCTGTAATTTCTCCTTCTAAAACCGAATTTTGCACCCAATTTAGATATTTCCTTCCACACTTTAACACCTTGGCAACCCTATCTTCTTCCACATCGTAAACCACAATCAAATACATTTACCACTCCGACACGAAAGGTGAATATTCTTTTTCCCCCATTATATGTTTTTCGATCTTATACAACTCAAGACGAATTAAAGTTCTGTAAGAAACATTCCTTCCAAGCCCTTTGTGGTTTATTGTAGCATTTAATCTTTCATCAAGAACTTTAACAAAGTCTCTTGCTCCTCTTTCATTTAGGTAAATTCCGTTTAGGCGTTTTTCAAATGATGATTCATCAACCATATTTTTGTTAATCAAAGTAAAGATTGTTCTATCTACTATTATTGGCTTAAAAATTTCTGAAACATCAAGATTTAAAGAAAAACTGCGAAAATTACTCTCATGCAAGTATAACAGCCTCTATCTTAAAGTCTTTGTAGAAAATATTCAAAAAACTATTAATTTCTTATGATTTTTTTCTTATAATATATATATGGAGGTTCAAAATGGCTAAAGATAAAGAAGCTTTAAAACAGTTAGATGAAGTTATGGCAAATTTGTCTTTAGATGTTTTAAAGCTTGAAGATACACTAAGTAAAAGTAGTATTAATTCAAAGAAAAAATTTTGTCTAAGTTTTAAACAACGATAGTTGACTTAAAGAGAGCAGTTCTTGAATTCGAAGAGAGTCAAGAAAAAGAATAAATAATTTAAAATACTCAGAGGTGAGACGTGGTAAAACAAAACAATGAAGATGTAATTGAAGTTCATGCAATTGGGCGATTAGTTAAAGATCCGGAGTTAATACAAACTTCTAAGGGTCGTGAGTTTGTTGTTATTCGTTTTGCATCGAACAGGCGAACACATAAGGGAGATGTAGCTACTTTACCCAATATTGTTGCATTTGAAAACGCAAAAGAGATACAGGGAAAATACAACCAAGGTGATAAGATTGAAGTAAGAGGACGCCTTGTTGTGGATGATTATGTAGGAAAGGATAATGTCCGAAAGAAGTCAATTAGCATTTATACAGACAATATCTCACTTATCACAAAGAAGAAGGAAAATACTCAAGAACACGCAACACCAGAACCTGAGCATATTGATGAAAAAGCGTCAGATGAATTATTAGATACAGTTGATGAGGTAGATGTAGAATCATACGACAATTCATTAGATTACCTATTAGGTTGAGTAATATATTAATCTGTTAACGGTGATGGCTATGTTAGAAAATAAACTCGAAAGGATAGCTGATAGTCTTGAACGGATTGAAAAACTCGTAGAGCAAGAAATCAAAAACTTTGGAGGAAAATTTAATGTTCAACGAAGAGAAGTCTTTTGGTCTAAAAGAAGCAGTTGATTTATTAAAGGAAAAGATTCAACATTTTAATAGCGACAAGGTAAAAATAGCAGATAATCAATTGATTTATTCTTTAGGTGGTAGTGAAAGTATAACCTTTGATATTTCTTTAGTTAATCAGAATGTTTTAGGGGAGCTTGGCAGAGCATTAGCTATTTTAAACATGATTTTCGAGTTCAAAATTCCCTCCGAGAAAATCAGAAGAGAAAAGGTTTCTTTTGTCGGTTCTCCATCAAAAAGAATAGATATACAAATTGATATTGACGAAAGTTACAACGGAAGAAAATGTATCGCTTTAGTAGAGTGTAAAACATCTATTCATAGAATTAGCGATTCAGAATTCACCAATTATTTCAAAAGACAACTCTATAATATCGCTCACTCTTATGCAAAAGACAAAGAACAATCTTATCCTTTAGTTTTGATTGCTTATGAAATAGGGTTTCACAAGGGAGAGATTGAAACCTTTTATAGATGGGTCTCTTACCCTGAAATAGAAATATCAACAGAATCGGGAATTTCGATAGATAAAATAATTACAAGGAATTCTCCGTTTGTTTATAATTCTTTTCCTACGATCTTGGGAGATAAAATTTATTTTCGTAAAAAACCTTTGACCAAAGATGATTTAATAGATATAGAAAATCCAAGTGAATTTAAAAATCTGTTAAAAGAAAAGTTACATCAAAGATTGAGAAATTTTGGCGTTGTAGAAGAAAAAGCCTTCAATGTTATCATTAACCTCCTTCTTGCTAAAACTTACGATGAAATTCAAGTCTTTAAAAAAGAGAACAAAGAACCTGATTTTCAAGTAAAACCAGAAGACTATTTGAATAAGACTGCCTTTTATAACAGGATTAAACATTTATTGGAAAATGCACTGATTGAATTTATAGGAGAAGATCCAAAAGAAGCTACTAAGACAGAAATTATAAATCATGAAAAGAAAGAAGAAATTTTATTAGATATAGTTCCGTATCTTCAAAGAGTAAAACTCAGAAGTGTGAGATTTTTAGGAGAAGACTCATTAGGAGATGTATTTTTAGATTTCATGCACTCAATATTTAGACAAAGCAGAGGTTTGTTTTTCACTCATCCAAATATTTGTAGGTTTACCTGCAAAGCTTTGAATATTCAACAGGTTGGAGAAGAGTTAAAAAATGGAAATTACAAATATATCCTTGATCCATCCTGCGGTTCGGGAACGTTTTTAATAGAAGCTTTGAGGTTAATTTTTAAAGACCGCTCAGTTGAGGAGGTAAGGGAAAACGCTTTAAAAATTCTTTTTGGCATAGATAACGAAACAAGAGCTACAACCCTATGTAAAGTAAATATGGTTATTCATGGTGACGGTTCAGCCAATATATACACAAGAGATGCTCTTTCACCTCTATCCAACTTACCATTGCCGTTTGTAAAAGATCAGAACATTTGGAGAGGGGAAGGTTGCACTTTAGAGAGCTTGAAAGAAGGATATGGAGTAGATTTTATTGTGTCTAATCCTCCATTTAGTTTAGAGATAAGAAGTAACGAATACAATCATTTCAAAATGAAGGAATTCTTAGAATTTAAAAAGGGTATTACAACTGCATCAGAATGTCTGTTTGTAGAAAGATGGTATCAGCTGTTAAACCAAAAAGGAAAGTTAGGAGTTGTTTTACCATTCTCTATTTTTGACAGCGACGAATACTTAAAAGTTAGATTGTTGTTTTTAACCTATTTTAGAATTATTGCTGTTGTTGCTTTGCCGGAGTATGCATTTGCTCCTCATGCTCAACAGAAAACAGTGTTAGTGTTTGCCGAGAAAAGAAGTTTGGAAGAGAGTAATAAATTGTTTAATAAACTTCACAGCATGGAAGATTTTAAAGATGAATTGAAATCTGAAAAAATCATTTTTTATGATGCAAAGAATATTGGATATGTTAGAACTAAAAAGAGGAAAACAGTTAACACAATAGTTACGGAAGAAAATGATTTAACTGATGAAATAGCTGATATTATTTCTAAAGGTTTTGAAGGATCTATTGAAAAAGATGATAAGATAGTTGTAAAAACTATTGAAGAGATCTACAACGAAGATCCTAAATTAATCTTAACACCTAAGTTTTTAATGGAAGATAGTGCGGATTCAATTAAAAAATTCACACTGGAGCAGGATTGGGAGATAGTTGATATACAAAAACCTGCTACCATAGATATGGAGAATTTGTTAATTTGCGAAACAGGAGATATAGTTGCAGGGGGTACAGGAATCATTACTCCCAAAAATTTAAGCTGCACAACTACTATTAACAAAGAAAGAATAAAAAGAAAAATAAATGCAGGCAAATTCGGGGTTTTAGAAGAAGGCGATGTAATTATTGCTCCTGTTAGAATTTATCAAAAGAAAATTGCCGTAGTTACAAAATCAGCAACAGGATTTTTATTCTCTAATGATTTTATTGTTTTAAGAAGAAAAGAACCAGATATTAAAGAATCTTTTTCTTTGTTTCTATCTTTGGTTCACGAAAAAAACATCAAACTGTTAGAGAGCATGTCTTCTACTGGAAAAAGCGGATATCCTAAAATCAAGAATAAACAAGCCATTTTAGGCTTTAAATTTGTCAAAGTGAATATCCCAGAGCTAAAAATAGTGGAACTAATCGAAATTTACGATAAGATTTATAGTGATATATTTAAAGGTCAGTTAAATGACAAGAAATCAGAAATTAGATTGGATACTAATAACTTGATTTTATAGTTGTATCGTGACAAACATGAACGTTTACATTATGCTAAGAGCAAAGAGAAAAAAAAGAGAAGATAATAATGGAGATAACACAGGGAAACAAAAATGACTGAAGAGAAAATCGTCAGAACTTATATATATCCTTGCTTTCCTAATAAAGAAAAAATAAACAAGGTAGAGCAGGTATTAAAAGAATACAGAAAAACCGCACAGGCAATATCAAAAATTCAGTGGGCTGAGTTTTTTAAAACAGGCAAGTTTAACAAGTATCTAAAACTAAAAGAATTAGAGAGTTCTCTATCAGAAAGATACAAGCAAAGCTGTCAGTGGCAGGTAGTTGGTATATTGGAGGGATACTTATCTTGTGTTCAAGAAGAATTTGAGGAAATAATCTACAACACTAATCTTACTCAAAAGACAAAGAGAGTACTTATTGCCATAAATAGTAGGAAGGCTTGGTTTAGTAAAACATTAGAAACTATCTATTGGTTTGAGAAGGGAAACAGGATAGAGTATAAAGTTTCTAAAGAGGAGCTGCTTTTAGCAAGAACGATTTTCAAACACATATTGAATAAGCGAAGAAAACCAAGTTTTAAAAATATCTCAATGCATTTAGATAGCAAGGTAGCAATAGTGGAAGAGAACCAAAAAAGTAGAAACTATGATAAGTGGCTGAAAATATCAACGCTTGAGAAAGGAAAGCCTATATTAATTCCTCTTAAGAATAACACTTATGCAGAAGGAGTTGAAGGAAAGTTTTTAAATTTTTACCAAGTGCAAGTAGAAGATGGAAAGCTTTCAGTAAGACTTATCAAAGAGATAAGAAGAAAAGAATATAGACCTATAGTGCCTGAGATAGCTATAGACTTGGGGTTAAATCCTTTATTTGCAACAGATAGAGGAGACTTGATTGGCAGAAGTTTTTTAGAGTTTTTAATAAATTTAGATGAGAAAATAACCAGAAGAATGGCACACTTACAAAAAGCAGGGATAAGACCAAGTCAGGATAAAAAATACAGAGAGTTAGTTAGGAAGTTAAGAGAGTTTTTGAAGAATGAGATAAACAGATATTTAAACAGGTTAATAGAGACATACAGACCTGCAAGTATAGTGATAGAAAGATTGGACTTTAGAGGGCAAGAACTTTCAAAGAGAATGAACAGACTATTAAGTAGATTTGGAAAGAGAATTGTGAATGAAAAGCTAAAAAGCTTGCAAGATCTTTATGGTATAGAGATAGAACAAGTAAATCCTGCTTATAGCTCTCAAGAGTGTAGCAGTTGTGGATATATAGATAAGAGAAATAGAAAAAGCACTCAAGAGTTTAAATGCAAGGCTTGTGGTAAAAAGATAAATGCACAAGTAAATTCTGCAAGGAACCTTCTCAGTAGACGTTCTACTGAGGAGATAAAACTCTACACTCCAAAAAAGCAAGTCCTTAAGATACTGACAAAAAGGTATCTTGAGAGACTAAAAGGGTGTAATAGTGCTCCCTTGGAAGTCCTTAAAAACAATCCTTACTTCAAGGACTTCCTAAACCCCGGAGTGTGGATAAATGTCTACAAATGGGGGAACTATCCTATCCTTGGATCAAGGTGAGTTTTGTATATTTGAGAAAGAATTTCTGGATAAAGTAGTGAATTACCAAAGCTTATTAGTGCGTTTATTCTGTCTTTAGGAGGGCGCCTTGATCTTTCTCTCATGATAAATTGGGTATCTTTCAATATTTCCGAAAATCCATTGTAATATATTTCCCTACTTTTACCTTCTAATGCCAGAAGTTCCTTCACATCACTTACTTCGTCCATTGAATCTTTGATATTTCTTAAGGAGTTTACTATATCAGAAAGAGAGAAGCCTCTTCTTGAATAATATGAAAGAACTCTTTCCATATTAGAGATGCTTCCTAAGACAAACTTTTTTGCAAGTTTAAGTCTAAGATTACTATCAAGATAATTTTTGACCTGGTTTACAATCATATAACCAGAATTATAGTGTTCCCTTGGATAAAAGCTTCCTATATAGTACTCATAATAATTATAAAAGTGAAGAATTATTTCTTTTTGCGAAAGAAATTCAAGAGCATCTTTGTTTATTGTAATTTCTCCAAAAACATGAATAATTTTTGTGTTTTCAACTGGAATGTATCTCTTTTCCGCGTCACTTTCAAAAAAGAGCGTGTTGTCTTTTCTTGCAATTCTTCCACTTTTGAATATATAGATTACTTCATTCATGCAAAGCAAAACTCCTTATACGCACAGTTTTTACAAAAAGGAATCTTTTTAAAAGACGGTGCATTCTCCATTATGGCAATGTCATTAATTCCTTCTATGATATCAAAAATCTTTCTTCTTTCGGTTTCTTTTAATTCCAAGAATTCCCTTCTTCGTTCTGTTGGAAAGCTTAAAACCCCTTTAGCTTTAATACCTTTCTCTTCTAATACCCACAAATAAAATAGCAACTGCATTTTTGCAATCTCTTTTGCCTTTGACGACTTTTTAACTTCACCTACAAGCAAATCTCCGTTTTTACCTCTTACAAAATCAATCTGGACATTGTCAAGAATTATCCGCTTTAGATCCCTCTCATAAGAATACTCATCTATTAATCTGCCAATCTCAAGAAGTGGATGGTCTTGAAAAGGTATAATTTTATGAATATGAAACCAGGCTTGTCTTTTACATATAAGATAACTTTGAATAACTGTTCCTGTTATTTTAAAATCGTCTACCAAATTACACTTCCTCCTTCTGTTTTAAATCCAGTATTTTTGTCGTAGTATTCATCTAAAGAATTTCTGCTAACATAATAAAAATTTCCAATAACTGGAGGTATGTTTTGAACATTTTTAGGTATAGAAACAACATAAGAATAGAAACTATTTTTAATTTCTTTAAAACGTTTTATTCTTTCGAAATGGTTTTGAATATCGAGAATGCTTTGATACTCTTTAAAAATTTTCTCTGCATCTTCATCTAACTCTATAAAAACATCAATAGTAGGGTATTTTGTTTCTACAATTCCAAAAGAGGATATTGCATTTTCACCATCGTATTTTAATTCTAACAGGGCTTTCCTTAATTCATTTGATGTACCTTCTGTGTCCTTCTTCTTTACAACCTCTTCCATGTAATTATCAAATACTTTGTAAACATCTTCTTCTTTTAAAATTCTATCCTTTAATAAGTTCTCTGTTATATCCAAAAGCACTCTGTCATATATATAAGAAGCATAAAGTCTGTTTGCACTGTTGCTTTTGTCCTTGAACTTTACAACATAAACCTCACCGATATCTCTTCCACCTGACCTATTCGAACGACCAGAGGATTGTATTATTGAATCAAGTGGAGCAATATCCCTTACAACTACATCGAAATCTATATCAACACCAGCCTCCACAATCTGTGTTGATACAAGAAACCTAAATTTATTGCTTTTTATTTTTTCAATCCTTTCTAACCTTTCTTTTGGAGTTATGTGCGATGAAAGAAAAGTAATTTCTGTTTCGCCCACCTTTTCTTTTAAGATTTCGTAGAACTGTTTTGCCTCACTTATTGTGTTTAAAACAAACATATACGATTTATCATCTTCGATTTTGAATGTGTTTATAAAATCTTCCATTGAATCATAAGAGTAATAAGTTTTGGCATCAATTTTGTACCTATTAAGAGGATAAACATTTCGAACTAAGTCGTATCCAGAAGAGAATAATATAGGCTTTGTTGCAGTCATCACAATTGCATAGGAGTTAAATTCCTCTAAAAATTTTAAAAGCAATTCATCAATTAACTTCCAATACTTTAAAGGAACTGCTTGAACTTCATCAATAATAATGATACTGTGAGCTAATTTATGAAACTTTTTAAGCATTGAATTTCTATTGGATATAAGAGTGTGAAACAACTGGACGAATGTTGTGATAATAATATTGCTTTCCCAATTCTCTATTAGGATTTCCGATGCATCTACGTCGTATTTATCTTCTTCCGTTGTATAAGATAATTCGCTTAAATGGTGGTGCTTAAGCAAAATATCAGTTGTAATATTATTGTTAAGCTCTCCTTTTAAAACCGATTCAAACACCATGGCGTTTTGCTCAATGATGTTTATGAAAGGTAGTGAATAGATAATTCTAAAAGTTTTTGATTGGTTTTTATTAAGATGATTCCTTAAAATATTTGCTATATTAAATCCAATAAGAGTTTTTCCAAGCCCAGTTGGAAGGGTAATATAAAATAAATGGGATAAATTGTTGCCTTTCAATAACTCCAAAAAGTTTTTCTCAACCTCTTCAAAAGCACTCTCCCTTAACATGCTTAAATTACTTCTTGGCAGTTTCTCTTTATAGCTTTTGATAATACTATCTGAAAATGTTGTATAAGGTAGATTGAATTGCCTACGGAGGACTGCATCTTCTTTATCGCTCCCAATAAGTGCAGAAAACATAAGATTGGCAAGAAAATAGTAGCTTATATTTATATCAGTGCTATTTGTGATTTTCCTGAACTCAGACTTGAGTCCATGGCGAACTTTTTTAAAAGATTTATAAAAGTTTAAAATTTCTTCTTTTGAAAAACTTATTTTTGATAAAAATTCTTTGAAAGAGTTAATTGAACCATTTTTCAAATTTGATACTAAGATTGCAAGTTTCACTTCATTAATGGATTGCAAGAGGTCTTCAAATTCTGAGTCAATTGGATTAACTGAAAGTTCATTCAAAAAATCATCAAGATCTGAGTGATGGTTTGCAACAACTATGTAAGAGAGAATTTTAAGAAAATTTTTAAGTGTCGGGTTGATATCTTTATTAGTGCTATTTAAGTATGCGTTTACAACACCAAAAGAGACAATAGAAGAAAGAAAAGAATGTCTTGTTTTTGATTTATCAACTCTTTCTCCTTTAAGGTAATTCTGAAAATAGTCTGTTGCCTTTCCAAAGTCGTGAAGCAAACCTAAAATATAGCTTACATCACTTATAATGCTCTTTTCGTAAGGAGTATATGGGGACTCTGAAGAGATTGAGTCCCCAACAATCTGATAAGTCAGTTCTGCTACATTTAAAAGGTGGTCTTCAAGAGCTCTATCAGGATGTGAGAAAAGCCCTGATTGGTTTAAAGAAGACGACATTTTCTTCACCTACCTTTGAGTAGCTACCTTTTATCAAAATCTTATTGGCTTCTTCATCGAGCACAACATCAGAGTATTTAATTACGAGTCTTTCGCTGTTCATAGCATGAGGAACTCTTTCTTTCAAAAGCTTCTGACCTTCTTTTTTTGGAAAAACGGTTACTTCGTCAAGCGGAACAACGCTTGAAACTTCAACTTCTTCTTTTGCGATAAGATCCTCTGATTCTTCTTTTCCCACAAAACTAAAATTGCAAAACAGCTCACTTATTCCAAGGTAGGGAATAAAAATGCTTTTATGATTTTGAAGTAGGAAAGCAAACTTACTATTAAGTTCTCTATCTAAATTTCTTACATAGATCCTATAGTGAGGAGACTTTATAAATTCTGTTGGAATTTGAGTTCTACCACGCTTTAATGTAAATGTCCTGTCTTTGGTGTTTATGTAATTCAGGCTAAACCGTATTTTACGTATGGGCTCAACAATGGAGATTGCAACCTCAACATTAGATAATGTGTCAAAGAGTTTTTCCTTTTCTATACCAACTATTGCGCCTATTATACCAAGGGTCGCAGTAGGTGGTGGAAAAGGGTAAGTTAAGATAGAGGTATTTGTGTAAAATTTTCGAAAAAGAGCAAGATCCCCAAACACTTCAAAGATTACTGTTTCCATAATCCTAATCAAAATCCAAACTCTTTAATTTCAAAACCTTTATCTATAAGCACCTTTGATAGAGAAGTCTGCTCTCCGTTGTAATTAAACTTAATTAGATCTCCTTCTTTTACCCTTATGAAATCGATATGATCTTTGTATTTTTCAAGTAGGCTTACAAGATTTGTGATATCAACAGAATAATCCTCTGGGCTACGTAAAGCTTCTTCTTCAACCTTGGTAATTAATTTCAGACCTTTTTCAAGGTCTCCTATGTGAAAGGTTTCATCTTTATAGACCACTTCAAGAAGGAGTCGAGGTTGCTGTGCCTTCGAGGTTGTAAATAAAGTCTTTGTCCCTTCCCACATTCCCTCATACATTAGGTTAATATCATCAAGAGTTAAGTTTATACCTTCAATCTCTGCAACCTTTCCATTAACAAGTCCAGAGAAACAAATCAAAGAATATGGAAGAACATACTTTTCAGTGAATGTTCCTGCTTGTTTTCCTTCTTTACCAGGCATTACAGTTGTTCCTTTTACAAACTCCAATTTTACCCTGTGAAGAGATTTTCCAAACTTAAACTGAACAGGACCAGTTATAGAAAGGTTGTTTTCTTGAGATTCTGTTGTTTCTGAGGTTTCTTCCTTATTTTTTCCTTTATCTTTGTTTTCTATTGCAAAAGTTGAACCAAAAAGACGTAAATCTATACACTCTTCGAGCGCCTTTCTTGGGTCATTTCCGTATTTCTTTATCCTTTCCTTTTTTGATATTCTTTCGCCCTTTTCACCAGATTCTTCAAAAATAAAAATCTCTTTGTTTTTATAATCCTTCAGATAGTCTCTTATGGTACGTTTTAACCTTACGTCAGTTACATAGTTAATCATTGTCTCTTCATCAATCCTTGGCTTGTTTTCGTCGTTTGGATCGCCATTTGGATTTGCAAATGTTACATCGTAGAGAAAAAGGATTTCTCTTCTCTTAATTTCGTTCATTTTTTACCTCCTTATTCAATGATTTTAAAATTTCCCACTTTAAATTCATTCCAACAGTAAAATAAAAGTTCATTTCAGATACATTCATCTTAAACTTATCGCCTGCTTGTAAAAGGTAATAAGAAGCTTCTTCCAAAAAGTCTTTCGCATAAGGAAGGGATTCGTACTCCTCAAGTTTTGCTTGAACCTTTGGAAGTAATTCTTTAAAATCTTTTTCATCCATCTTCAGGCTTTTAAGGTACTTTAAAAATGGTTTGCTTCCTCTTTTGTCCTGCTGTACCTCTAATAAAGTTTGTGTTGCAGCACCTAAGAGAATGAGCCCTTTTTTAAGGGGATCTTCAAGAGCATTTCCAAATTTACTGAAGAAAACATCAAACTTACGCTCTTCCATACTTACCTCCTTTATATCGATTAATCTTAAAACACTTAAAAAGTAATAAACAGTTAGTGCATCAATACTTTTAAATTTAAATATTTCTCGCTCCTTTGTTCCTAACTTTACAAATTCTTCTCTTATTCCTTTCATAAGATAATAAAACAAAAAATCTTTTTCAATTCTTCTTCCTTTGAAAATCTTATCAGTCAAATCCAAAAAATATTTATCAAGATCCGTTTCTTTCTTATTAGAATCGCTTTTAAGGAAAAACTGCCTTATTGTTCCGAAACTAAAATTGTGCTCATATTCAAGCACCTCCTTAAAAGTATCATCAACTTTCTTTTTGGCATCAAATATTTTTCTCAAGCGAGATGGTAATACATCCTGGATTAAAGCAAGAATTTTTTCTGCCTTGTTACTCTTTTCAATGAAGAGAAAATTTAAAGTAAATGTGTCGTCTTTCTCTGCCAGGTTGTATAAAATCTCATCTTCATCGTCTGTTATCCTCATTAAATTTTTGACGCTAATTGCTTTATCTTGTCTTTTCAATATATCTATTAATTCTCCAAAAGACTCTTCGTCTTGAGTAATATTTTGGGGGATGATCCTATACCGTAAACCTTTAACAAAGGTGTATTGCAACTTATTTTCTATAAACTTTTTGCCCTCTTCAAGATCTCTTATGCAATCTTTACATATAGGAAAGTTTTTGTAAGAATATTTTTTATCAAATTTATTTAAAAATCCTTCCTTATCCAAATTAAAGAAGGCGTATGGGAAGACTCCTCCGTAAACCTCTCCCTTTTTACCACAAATACTACATATCCCATAACCAGAAAAACGAGATTCTTTTGCCTCAACTTGATTTAAAAAGTAATTTACAAACTCATCTTTATCTAAAAGATATAGTTCTTTTTCATTTTCAATGAGAGTAATTGTAATAAGATAAGTAGCCTTTTCTTTAGCCTTTTCTTCTATTTGACTCCGTATATTTGATTCTTCTTTGTTAAGGGCATCGTAAATACTTTTGAAAAGATCTTTTGAATCATTTTCCTCACTTGAGGCTCTTTCAAAAAACTTAAGGATTTTGTTTCCAAAGGTATCTTTATCTGTTTTTTGAGCTGTTGGAGAAGGATTTATAGCATTGCCACCAGCACTTCTATAAAGAGATTTTAGACAAGAATCTTCTTTTAAATCTTCAATATCCACTCCGACAAACTTATAAGAGTTATCATTATCCTTCTTTAAGACAATTTTGAGAAGGTACTGTTTGTTTTTATTGTCCTTTCCATAGATATTCATAATCAGTTCTTCAAGTTTTTCGGTGAAACCTTTACCAGCTTGCGATCCGCCACCTCTTACTAATTTGCCAATTTTTGCAATTGATTCAACCATTTTTTTTCCTCCTTTACTTCCTTATTTTAAATTGCTTCTTTCATTCCACACATCCCACATGCCGAAGCCTTCGGAAGATTTTACACCAAGCCCAGCATCGTAGGTTGCATAAATGAGTTCCAAAGAGCCTGTAAGATTGAAAATACCTGAAAAACACTCGATTACAGTATTTTTGAAATAAACAATCTTTTTATTCTTTTCAAGAGAAAATTTATAAGGTTCAATGGAAATGTGTAGGTTATTTATTTCATCTTCTTTTATAGGCAAGCCCTGTGCCTTCTTTATAATCAGATATTTATTCTGTGCGTTCTGTTCTATAAGTCTATTGAATTCACTTTCAGTAGGGCGATAGTAGTGAGTGGTGCGCTTCCCGTTATTGAAAAAAGTGCTGTAGACTGTAATGGGAGAAAGTGTGCGTATAAGGACATTGTCGGTTAAACGAGGAGCTTTTATCACCTCAACTGCAACAAGAAATAAGTTAAAATCGTTTAGAGTAATACCTGTTTTTCTAAAGGCGTTTGAGCCAAGATCTTCAACGATTTCATAAAGTGGTGAGGAGAAATAGAAGGTGATATATTTGCCAAAATTCAAAGCGTTATTCACCTTTGTCCCTTTTTCGATAATGTTTGAGAAGGTGAAGAGTTTAAATTTTTTACCGTCAATTGGAAAGCCTTCAAGATATAGTTTTTGAGCCATTCCTTCTGAGAATATATTATAGACAAGATAGTGAAGAAGATACCCATAGTGTATAGGAAGGACAATATCGCGCCCCTTCAAGTCCTCAAAAGTTAATTTAATTCGCATTAAAACCTCCTTTTCATAATTCATTATATACGAATTAATATTCGATTGCAAAAAATTTTACTTCTTTTTTAATTTTATTGCAACAAGTATGAAACCAGTATGGGCAACCATTCTATCAACGGGTCGGGTAGAAAGGGCTTCAACTTTCCAACGCCTCTCTAAAATCTCAAAAGTTCCAAGGTGGTAAAATTCCTTAAGGGAATCAAGTGCATGCTTTGTCTCTGTGATTTGTTGAGTTGTAGGACTATAACTTATCAAAATACCACCAACTTTGAGAGAATCCTTTACATTTTGTAATGCGCGCCACGGTTCTGGCACATCTAAAATAACCCTATCAAACGGTGCATCTTCTTTTTCGATAGGTTCGTTGTATATGTCTTTTCTTCTTATGATAAGATTTTTAGGGATAGTTTTGAAAAAATCATAGACATTTGCAAGAAATACATCAACAAAGTCGCTACGCACTTCATATACGATGAGCTTACCCTTACCGTTAAGGATTTGAAGTAAATATATAGGAAGTGCACCAGCACCTGCACCAACGGTAAATATTCTTAGTCCAGGATAGATATCTCCATGAATTAAAATTGCACCGATATCCTTTGGATAAATGATCTGTGAGACCCTTCTCATATGGACTACATAAAAGGGTGTTCTAACCTTAAAAACTAAAACCTCATCTCCTTTAAGCGATTTAACAAAAGTACCTTCCTTTTTACCTATGATTGAATCATGCTCAAGAATTCCAAAATGAAAATGGGATTTTTCACCCTTCTTGAGTTTAAGAAGGAATATCCTATCTTTTGAATCGATTATCTCAACCAAATCACCATCTTTTAGGATTTTAGCCATTTTCCATATCCTTAGTTAATTTGCAAAACTCACAAATTCCATCTTCGTTTGAGGTTGGCATACCACAGATTTTGCACTCCTTTAATTCAACTTCATCCTTTTTGAATAAAGTGTTATTGCGAAGATATCCGTAATAAAAAGTTCTTTTGACTCCTTTAAATTGAGTATTTATTTCATTTAAAATGTCCTTTGTCTTTGAAAGCGTAACACGACCTATTTTGTAAAGACAAATTTCAGTTGTGTAATCTATACCTAAAAGATCTGCGTATGCTTTTAGCTCAGTATCTGCTAATCTGTAAAGTGGTTTTATCCTTTTTACAAGTTTATCTTTATAGGGTGGAGTTAGAGGATAATTTCTTGAAAGAGTATTAAAATCCCAATTTAAAATTGCCTTAAGGGTTGTTGCAGCTCCGTCATCAAGGTTGTGACCAGTTGCAACTGAATCCACTTTTAAATCTAAGGCGATTTTATTTATAAGATACCTCTTTATAACACCACAAACAGCACAACGTGGGCGATTCTTAGCTTTTCTAAATACATCTTCCATGTTAATGCCAAAATCTTCAATTACACTATAAATAAGAACCTTCTTGCTAATTTTTTCGGAGAATTTTTTAACAACTTCAACACTTTTTTCTGAAAAGACACCGTAATGTAAGTTTAAATGGACTGGCACTATATTGAAGTTAAATTTATGCAAAAGATACCAAAGAACCATAGAATCTTTTCCGCCTGAAACTGCAACCATAATACGATCGTTTGCGTTGATGAGCCTACTTTCTATTGCATGACCTTCTATAGCTTCTTCAAATTCACGCTCTACATGAATTTTAAAGCAATCTTCACAAAAACGCAATCCCTCAAGATAGATTGTTGCAGGTTTTCCACAACGCACGCACTTTGCCATACTCAATTATACATTATATATGCGCTTTATTAATTCAATAATCTCATGCGTTTCAAGAACTTTTGCCCCCATATTTTTAAGGTCGAGAAGATTTACCTTTTGTATTTCGTATGAGCTTGACGCAGTACCATCACTTGCAATTATGATGTCATAATCATAAGAAAGACCGTCAACAGCTGTTGCCCTTATACAATTAGGCGTTTGAACGCCTGTAATAACAAGTGTATCAATATGAAGACGCCTTAAAATGAGATCTAACTCTGTATGAAAAAATGCAGAGAATCGCTTCTTTATGACAACAATTTCTGATTCTGTTGGTAGAAGAGGTTTAACTATGGAAGCGCCTTTTGAATTCGGCAAAAGCACAGAGCCTCCATATGGAATTCGAGGTTTATCAATATCAACTTCGCTTCGATGCTCTCTTTTCACAAAAATGCGGGGATAGTTATGCTTCCTAAAAAACGATAGAAGCCTTTCTATATTTGGAATAATATCTTTTCCACCCTTTACAAAAAGAGGGGAGGACTCGTTTAAGAAGTCCTCCTGCATATCAATTATAAGAAGCGCTATATTCATTCTCCTACCTTGTTAAGATAGCAAAACTCTTCAAACCTTTTTCTCTCTGGACGCATATGTTCAGATTTTATTTGCTTTTCAGAAAGTAATGGTGAAATTTCTTTTGCATGTTTTGCTACAACTATCAAAGTAACTACTTCATAATTTTCTGAGAGATTAACTGCCTTTTTAACAATTGCTTCGTCAAAACCTGCGATAGGATGAGCAACAAGTCCAAGCTCTGTTGCCCTTAATATTAGAAACGCATTTGATAATCCCGTGTCATAATATGCATAAATTCCATTTCGCATATTGCAGGCAAAATCCTTTGAAGTAAAGACAACAATCAACAAACCTGCATTTCTTACCCACTGGTTTCCCTTTGGAAGAGAGACAAATAGTTTCTCAAGCGCATCTTTTTCAAAGACAAAAACATATCGGAAGGGTTGAGTATTGTTGCAACTGGGAGCAAGAGATGCATGATATGCAAGGTCTCTTATGAGATCTTCTGTAACCTCAAACGGTTCAAGCGAGCGGTATGCCCTACGAGACTCAATTGCCTTTGTTACATCCATAAAATTAACTCCCCTTCAAAAATTCTATAATCTCGTTTATGTCGGGAAGTTCTTTTATTGGATAAACTTTCACAAAAATAACTTTCCCCTCCTCATCGAGAATGATGTTTGCCCTTTCAGAAAAACCGTTAAAGTGCCTGAAAACCTTTAGAAGCTCTGCAACATGACCGTGTGGCCAAAAATCACAAAGAAGACGGGTTTTCTTAACACCTATATGCTCTGCCCACGCCTTTTTACAAGGAACAGAATCAACACTTATGCCCACTGCAACAGTATTTAGGGATTCAAAGACTTCTTGATTTGCTTCAAGTGATTGCATCTGTTTTTCACAAACAGCAGTCCAAGCAAGCGGATGAAATGAAAGCAAAACTTTCTTTCCTCTAAAATCTGACAACTTAAACGATTGCTCGTTTTGATCCTTTAACTCAAAGTCCTCAACACTTGTTCCAATTTCTATCACATTCTCCTCCTTTTTATAATCTATTGAGTCTTTTGCATCTTATAACCTAAATCTTGATTGCTTATTTCAAGGGTATCATTCTTAAGCACCACGTTGAATGTAGAAGTAGAATTATTCAAAGTTATTGTTAGCTCATTTCCCTTTAATTCATAAGTTCCTGTTATTGTATCATTACCTTCTGTTTTAATTAAAGTACCATTACTTTTAAACTCAAAATAAGTGGGGTTATCCACTGTAGACCAACCATTATCTGGCACCCATTGAGAAGTAACTTGCCATTTGCCAACAATCGAAACAGGTGTTGTGGTTAAAGAGTTTCTCGCACAAGAAATTGATAAAACTGCAAAAGATAAAATAACAATTGCTAAAATCAATTTTCTCATTTTTCTTACCTCCAAAAAATTTTTCCTCTACATTATAGCACTTAATAGCCAATTTTACCTATTAAAATGTACTTTCACACTGTTTTAATTTGAGAATTCAAATTGAAAAGGCTTAGAACTCACATTTATATTTTGAGTTTTTAAATTCAGCGTTTCATTAATATCGGGAGTTTCAGATTCTTCTTTTACACTAAAATCTGTAAAACCGAAACCTTTAAGATTATCTTCGGGAAATTTAATTGCAAAAATTTCGTTATTGTTGACTTTCTCTTTTAGGAAGCTTAAGTTTCCGATTGCAACAACATATTGATCCCTTACATCGACATAGCTAAGTGATATTTTATTGTTTCTTTTTGCCCATTTGAGGTTAAAACCATTGTCAAATTTTAAAACGCCTGAACCAACACCTATAAAACCATCCTTTGCCTATAATTGCAGATCCTGTGTCTTTTGTCTCAATAATTACATTTTTTCTTGCAAATGAGGAATTTTGGAAGATATGCGAAGTTTTCACTACCTTCTTGGCTTAATGAATTCAGAAACGTGAAGGTATCGTCGCTTCGAACGAATGTGAGAAATCTCAATATTTTGAGGGGGCAACAAATCGCCCCCCCCAATACTCTCCAAAAAAATACACAAAAGAATTGTCAATCCGAGGAACGAAGTGACGAGGATTCTCCTCCTTTTAAGGAAGTTGGAGGGAAGCCTTAGGGGGTAAGTTAGAAAGGGGGATGCCCCCTTTCTAATATTGGAGATTCCTCAGGCTAAAGCCTTCGGAATGACAAATGAAAATTGGCTTCGGAATGACATTGCGACGTCATTTCGACGAACGAAGTGAGGAGAAATCTCCTCTTTTAGGGAAGTTGAGGGGAAGACTTGTAAATCTCTCCAATATAAACAGAGTAGATATCTTACTTTGCTCGATATGACTTTTTAAACAAAAATTCAAAACGCCTCAAGGGGATTACTTTGCATTATTTCATCGACTACTTCAAATCCTTTAGGAAAGGCATAATTATAACGAGCAGGTAGCGCAAAAACATATTTTGAGTTCCTGCCAAGCTCTGTTGGTCCGATTGGTGCTGCACCTATGTGAAACTTTTCTTTTTTAAGGTCGTTCCACTGTGAAATAGTGAAAATCATAATAGGAATAACCTGAGTTGGCTCTTCTTCAGTCCACTCTGAGTCTCTTATTATCAAGATAGGACCAGTTTCAGCAATCTCATCACCACTTGCACCAAATTTGTAACCAGTCCATTTATCCTCTATTACCTTATAGCCGTTCCACGTCAAAGGCAAGTAAAAATTAAAACCATACTCATTATTTGTGTATTTAAGAATTCTGAAGCATTCCTTAAATAGGCTGTTACTCATTTCAAGAATCTTAGAAATATTTACATCCCCTTTATATCCTTTAAGAGTCGAAGATATACCACCTTCTGCAGTTACCGTGATCATCCAGGTACAAAATCCCTGTTCTAAATCTTGTTTGCTCCAATCCACATAGGGTCCAAAAATAGGTAGTTCAAGTTTGTCGCGCATTGCATAAAGGGGATTTCCATATCCTACAAATATAACTGGATAAAATTTTTGTGGAAATTCATTAATCCAACCTTCTGGAAGCATATCTATTGCATCTTTATCAATCCAGATAGGGATAATATACCTACTTGTAATGGTTAAAAGCGATTCAAAATCATTTACCTTAAGAATCTCGGGATACGCTTTTAAATCATTATCGCTTAATACCCCACCGTTTTTAGGTGAAATATAAACTGCAACAATCCCGTTATTTTCAGGAACAATAATATTGTTTATGTTTTGGGTTAGCTTGGGGTTATTGATAGTTTTTACCTTACAACCTAACAAAAAAACCATAATAAAAACTAAAACAAACACTAATAATTTAATTCTTTTGCTCCCCAATATCTTTCTCATTTTTCCACCTCCTATAATATTAGATACAAAATGTTTGGAAAAAGTTTCATATTTCTTGAAAGAACACAAAAATTTTTTAAAAAGATTCTTAAAATCACGATTGAGATGTTTAATTTTTAAAGAAGTAGAAATTAAGCTTATAAATTATTTTTTTCCAAAAATTTTCTAAACTATATAGAAATTCTTTGAGTTTCCATTTGTGAGGCATATGAATACATTGATATATTTAAACAAGTTTTGCACCATTCGATAACGAAGCAAAATTTAATAAATTATTTTCGACACAATTTAATCATTTAAGCCAATCATTTCAAGTATTTTCAGATTAAAGTCTTTAAAAATCAATATCTTTAGAAGCAGTTATAAGGTAGTACAATCAGCTTTGATTTGTCATAGTAAGCTTTACAAATCACAGTGTCGAGTGCTGCGTTATTTGCTTCACACATACAGGAAATAAAAAATAATATCCAACAATAGGTGCTTCAAAAAACAAGCACATTTAATCCATTGGGGTACCTTGAAGTATAGTTAAATTCAATACTTCCACTCATTGAATTACCAACAAGAACAACATTGTTAAAGTCAAATTTCTCAATAAATGCCTTTAAGACCTCGGCTTTTCCTTTTCTGCTGTAAGGATTAATTCCATCTACATCATTTAGAGACCTTTCGGAAAGCACAAAGCCTGATAAATCAAGTGCAATAACTTTTCCTAATTTTGACAAACCTTCCGTTACAGAATCGAATGAAAAAGCGTGAGCACCAAATCCATGGACAAGTAAGAATGTGTATTTACAAAACCAAAATCTTTATAATGAATGTTTATGTTGAGCATATTAACAAATTTTGAATCTGGATCTATCATTCTTCCCTCCACATCTAACTTATAAATTTATTTAACCTAACTGAACGATTCTCCAAATTGTTCTCACATCTTTCTTGCAAGAAATGCTGATGTAATATATAATTGTGGCATGTATAAAAGTAAAAGGTGCTTCACCCAGTAGGTGAAGCACAATATTACAAGGTGACAATATGATAAACAAAAATAAAAAATCCAAACAGGAAGAACGCGTATGAGATACAGATAGATAGTATTGAGAAAACATCAGTTACACTATCCGACAGATCAGGTCCTGTGCTGTTTGCAAGGTACCTTTCGAAGATAGGGATATACTCTCTCACAAACAAATACTTTGGGAGTATGAGAAAAAGAAGGAAAGGAATACCAATTGAAAACACATTCAAGCAGCTTTTCTGTTCCCTCGTGAGATGGCATCATTCCATTTAACACATTTTGACGACATGGCGAAGGATAGAGGATATGTAGAAACAATAGAAAACAGTGTTATGGGGATGTTGAGTTTCCACAGTGCAAAGAGGTTCTTCAAGTCATTTTCTCCTGCAAGATTATGGAAGTCTAGAAAACTTCTTCAAGACCTGTTCATATGGAGATTAAATATGGAGAAACCTGATATTGTTATCCAAGGCGATGCACTATGGTGATGGATAATAATGATGCAAAGATACGAGAAGGTGTTTCACCGACGTACAAAGGAGTAAAAGGGTTTCAGCCGCTACAGGTCTATTGGAATGGATATCTCATTGATGCTGTTTTTAGGGGAGGAAAATCCATAAACCATTCTGATACAGTGAGAAATTCAATAACTATATTGAAAAAGAAAATATATGGGAGTTTGTAGACTTCATTGACA
The DNA here is from genome assembly GCF_047785965.1 of Caldisericum insulae. Classification (NCBI taxonomy): domain Bacteria; kingdom Pseudomonadati; phylum Caldisericota; class Caldisericia; order Caldisericales; family Caldisericaceae; genus Caldisericum; species Caldisericum insulae. The sequence continues at coordinate 90,719 of NZ_JBLOBF010000005.1, read as the reverse complement.
AAAGAAAAAGTTGAGATAAAGGAAGGTATGCTATATACCTCAAGTCCTTCGTAAACGATGAAGGAGAAACAGTACTTCCCAACGCATCGGAGGAAGACAGGATAATCTATACAAATCTTGGTATTGACGAAGAACTCAATGATATCTTCATTAAAGTTAGGAAAGGAAGAATACTTTATGGGAAAACAATCATTGAATCATACCATGATAGAGGTAATGATGAACTTATTAACAGGGCATTGAAAGAGTTTGGGACAGAAGAGATGCCTTTCAAAAGATTTCTTCCCAATGCAACATTCTTATTCTTCTGTAACCTGCAATCTTTATGAGCAGGTTCCTATTCAATAGTCAAGTCAAACTTTCTCTATGAGTCATGTAAAAGAGATATAGCAAAGGGTATCATTGATAGAAAGAGTTATCCTACAACAGTGAGGAGAAAGCTCATCGATCTTGTCAGGGAAACTTATCCATACAGGAAGAAGAATCATTCTCAAAGTCTCTCAGTATATTTGTGAGGGGCTGAACATTCCGTTACTTTGGGAAAGACGTAATAATCCACCTGTTATTGCATAGAGACAGGTTAATCAATTTCTCTAATTCTCTTCCTTAGATAAAAGGATAGGGTAACTATGCTTAGAATTTATAAAATACAGTAAAACTATCCAGATTATTCATGATATTGCGCACATTCACACTACTTTAAATAGAACAAAATGTATTCGAATGAAAAGAGCTATGAATACAAAGAAATAAAAGACAGAAAATAATATAGTCAAAAAACTTGCAAATTTTTCAAAAAAGTATTAGCATTTTTTAGAGTGATAAAAAATCGATCAATTTAGGAAAAAGTTATATTAGGAGGAGGTATTTATGAGTAAAAAGATTTTAGTTGTAATAATTGTTGCACTTGTGTTCTTTACAGGGTGCGGTGTTTCACAAAATCGAAATAGTGGCACAAATTTAAGCAACCCTCAAACTAAACTTGTCCATATTGATTCAGAGCCAGAAGGTGCAACTGTGTATATTGATAACATGGAGCCAATTACAACGCCTGTCGATGTTGAACTTACTATTGGAACGCACTATATTAAGTTTAGAAAAGCTGGTTATCTTGATGTTGAGATGAAGGATGCAGAAGTGAAAGATAACACTGACACCGTCTCTGTTGTCCTTGAAAAACCCCTAAGCAAAGAAGAAGGTTTATTATTTGCGGCGACAGGTCCAATACTATTTAATACAGTTCCACATTTTGCCTGTTGTTCAGCAGGTGTAATTTCCTATTCCAACATATTCTATGGAGGCACTTATACAGTAAGTGGGATAACAATTTTGGATTCGTTCGACATAGTATTTCCATCCAAAAAGAAAATACATTTCGAGACAACGAAAGGAGACTATGCCAGGATTTTTCCTCCTGACATTTATGGAAATTTAGATCCCAGTAAATTATCAGGTAGAATTAAAGAATTTTCTAAGATTGTTGAATTTAACGAATTGGGTGTGTATAGAATTGTTTCAAATGGAAAAGAAATATACACCTTTGAAGTTGACTATAAGCCCACAATCGTTTCACCTACACCGAAATTAGACGATATTTTCAAGAATGCATACAAAAATGCAATTGCAGTGCCTGTTAATGGTGAGGTAGAGGCAAAGGTACTTATCACTGATGCAAAAGGCACGCCAATTCTAAATACTTTTCTTGGAGTTTATGGATTGAAAACCAATAAAAATGGCAACATAAACTTCAAACCAAAGGTTGTAAGAACGGGGTGTCCTTACTGTTATAAAATTTATGTGAATGGACAAGAAGCGCAGTTAAGAATTTATGGGGACCTACTCGTTTGGGGATATGACTATGCCAAGTATTCAAGGGATGGAAAGCTCCTTGAGGCAACTACAAAGGGAGCAAATGTTACCATTCAATCTTCAATGCTGCCAACATTCAAAGACAATGTTAGGATAATTTATGACGGTAATCAAGTGTTTATGCCATACGACTCAATTGGAATTACACTTAACGAACTATGCTCAAGTAATAGGTCCTTGGAAAGCATTGGATATTTCATCGCTCCTTCATATAAAAATCCATCTGTCATTTACACCGGTAATTTCGTTTCAACGAATTATGGAAATCACTTTGAAAAAATGAGCGAGACACTTGATACAATCGCAATACATCCAGAGAATCCTGCTATCATTTTGGGATGGAGTAGGAAAAAGCCACAATACATTCTTATGTCAAAGGATTTTGGAGCGCACTTTGAAAATATATCGAACGTAAATATTGACCTAACGAATAATTTTGTTGAGCAAATAGCAATTGACCCAAAGAATCCTCGCCGTGTTTATCTTGCAACATGGAAGGGTGTCTTTGTATCTAATGATTTTGGAAAGAGCTTTAAACTTCTTACAAACGATTTCGGTTTTGTTAAAACTATTGCTATTAGTGAGAGTAACCCAAATCTAATTTTGTTAGGAACTGAAAAAGGTATCGTAAGGTCGGCTGATGGCGGCAGAACGTTTAAAATTGTTAAGGAAAATTACGACAACACCTTCAAGAGCATAGTTTTTGCAAATCCTGACAACCCTAAAGTCATCTTTGCAGGCAATGATCAGGGACTTATTGTTTCTTATGATGAAGGTAAAACCTGGCAATTCCTTCACAATTTTGACATCGATGGTAGTCAAAGTGTAGCAGTTTATCCAAACGGGAATGACTATACAATTTTTGTTACATCATTTAGAGACGGATTATACAAGTCAACTGATTCCGGAAAAACTTTTGCAAAAGTTGATTTTCCTGTTGGAAGTGTCACAAGCGTTGCCTTTGACTCTAAGGGTACTCTATATGTTCTTAATGATGGCTTTCTTTTTAAGCTGATCAAAGAGAACGCCTTCAAACTTCTCGACCCTGATACTTTCCTTAAAGGATTTGTCAATTTTAAAGTCGATAACGATGAATTATATATCGATGTAACCTCAATAAAAAGAGACCTTTATACAGTGAAAGTAAGCGATAAATACATTGAGTTTTATAAACAATGCGATATGCTACCATAGGAGGTAGAGATAAAAAAGTTTTTAATCCTAATTTCACTTCTCTTATTTTGCTAAGCACCTTTGGCTGCAAGAATGAAACAACAGGTAGTGGAAAGCTGACCGTTAAGGTTATCTCACCAAATGTTGAGACACAAGTTGAATATTCAACACAACCTGAGAAAGGAATTGTCACTTACAAGCCAATCAAACTGAATATTTTTGGAGGACTTATTACAACATTCTGTTTTAGTTGCAAGATGTTTTAGTTGCAAGAGCCCTCAAAGGATTTATGTTGCACTCAAAGACAGCGAAATTTATAAATCAGAAAATCTCGGCGCAAAGTGGAAAAAATTGCAAAAATGAATCCAGAATTAGCCGACCCGTGTAATCCTTTTCAAATCCTTTTAGTATAAACTCAATTGTGGAAGCGCTAAACGGGAAAATTATCTACATTATTACAACCGAAATAGTTTTTAAACTAACCTGAGCGATTCTCCAAATTTTTCATATATAGTTAAAAAACTTGCAATTTTTTCAAAAAAGTATTAACATTTTTTAGAGTGATAAAAAATCGATCAATTTAGGAAAAAGTTATATTAGGAGGAGGTATTTATGAGTAAAAAGATTTTAATTGCAGGGGTTGTTGTAATCCTGGTTGCTTTGATTATAGGTTTGGTTTTATTAGTGCCTAAAACGTTTAGCCATGTTACAAGTGTTGAAAAGGCTGAAATTACAAATCTTGTTGAAGGGTTTGGGAAAACGCTTTCAAAGGTTGATATGGTTGCACTTTCAGACATTGTGTCCCAAAACATAAAGGAACTTTATTCTCCATTTTTAACAAACAATTTGCTTTCAAAATGGACTTTCGAGCCCTCTAAAGCACTGGGAAGAGTTTGCTCAAGCCCGTGGCCTGATAGAATAGAAATTACTTCGATGAACAAGTTAGATAAGTTCACTGTGAAAGTAAAAGGCTATGTTGTGTGGGTTACAAGTGGTGGAAACGGTACCCTTGAAGTTTCAGAAAAAGTACCTGTGGTTCTTATTGTGAAGAAAGATCCTTCAACTCAGAAGTTCAAAATAGACAATGCTTATTCTAATGAATTTGCCTTTTATGATGGAAAGACTCTTCTTAATACTCTTAACGATGCGTTCAGTGATATCGGTGTTAGAAATGAGCCTTATGTCCAAAGGGTTATGTATCTTACGGGAGGGACTTCTCCTGAACCTGTTGCAATTGTTGATATGGGCACAGGTGGTGCGTATACGGAGTATTATACGTTATGCAAATCTTTGAACGGACACCTCGAGCTTGTAAATTTTAAAGACAAAGATGGAAAAATTGCTCCATTGTTTTTTTGTGACGGTGCCTCAATAAAGCATGAAGCAAGACTTCAGTTTAAAGCCGATTCTTCTTCAAACCTTGTGGTATATCAGTCAGTAATTGATAAAGATGACGCAGGAAAAGTTACTAATATTGAAGTTGATGCGTATGTGTGGAACGACAAAACAAAGATGTTTGAATATAGCAATGAACTTTCAGAGAGTATTAAAAAAGATTTGCAGAAGAAACTTGCATCAGAAGTAATAAGTCTTTCTTCCTTAAAGTATAAAGAAATCAAAAATGAATTTCCTGCAATTAGGGCAGTTGCAGTCTATGAAGATGAAATTGCGTTTTCCTGTGGAACTCAAAAAAAATGCTATTAACAACCCATCAGGCACAATTAAATACATATCTCTTTACAACATTAGTACAGGTAAAATAGACTATACAATCGAAATTAAAAAAGACTGGATAAATATTGATAAAATTGAAATGAATGATAATTGGATTCTTTTTAAAGCAGTTGAAAACCCCGTAGGTGTACCTGCCGAGTGCTTTGCAATAAATAAAAGACTCATAAACTTGAAACTGTAATTCCAACTAATTTTGATGGGAAGTATGTTATTGTGAATGATATAGCACTTATCGGAAGTGATGCATTTGTCTCTCTTAATGTCTTTGAAAAGAAAGGAACCCCAGAAGAAGCTTTTTGGACAGGTAAAAACCCTGGTGAAAAACTTATAAAGGTAAACTTGCATTTTTTTCAAAAAAGCGTTAACATCTCTTAGAGTGATAGGGCGATGAAAAATTGCTCAATTCGGGAAATAATAAATAAGTGTTTTTAAGGAGGCAATTTATGGAAGCCATTGCTGTGCAAAATCTCACTAAGGATTACGGGACTCTACGTGCCGTTGACGGAATTAGTTTTGATATTAACGAAGGAGAAATCTTTGGAATGGTTGGACCAAACGGTGCAGGTAAGACAACGACAATTGAGTGTATTGAAGGCTTAAGGAAACCAGACGGAGGAACGATAAGCGTACTCGGGCTTGAGCCTTACAAAGAGCGAGAAAAACTCTATGAGCTTATTGGTGTTCAACTTCAAGAAACTTCTTACGACCCAAAGATTAAAGTATGGGAAATCTGCAATCTCTTCTCTTCGTTCTATAGTAACCCTCTTCCTTACTCAGAGCTTCTGGACAAATTTGAACTTACAGAAAAGAGAAACTCTTATGTTTCAAGACTCTCCGGTGGACAGAAGCAAAAGCTTTCAATTATCCTTGCGCTCGTTTCGAACCCGAAAATTGTGTTCCTTGATGAGCTTACCACAGGGCTTGACCCGCAGGCAAGGCACTCAATGTGGGAATTAATTAAAGGGTTGAGAGACGAAGGAAGAACGGTATTTTTAACGACTCACTATATGGAGGAAGCAGAATATCTTTGTGATAGAGTTGCAATTATGGATCACGGTAAGATTGTAGCGCTTGATACTCCCCGTAATCTTATAGAATCCAGTGGAATTGAGGAAAGAATTATCTTTGAGGGAGATGTATCTAATATTGAAGAATTAAAGAGCATTAAAGGTGTTCTAGATGTTCTAAGAAACCAAAGTGAAATTATTGTTTATGGGAAAGGTAGAGACTTCTTGCAAAACGTAGTAAGCTATCTGCAGGCTAAAGGAACGAATTATAAGAATTTGCAAACAAAAACTCCAAACCTTGAGGATGTTTTTCTGAAATTGACAGGCCGTAAGTATGAGGGGGATAAAGCATGAAAGCGCTATTTGAATTGACAAAAGTCCAATTCAAACTTACTTTGAGGAATTTTGTCGTGGCTTTCTTTTCTTTTGCGTTTCCTGTGTTTATGCTTCTCATGTTTGGTGGTATATATGGGAATAAGCCTACTCCGTTCTACGGAGGTCACGGCACTGTCGATGTAATGGTGCCGTCATATGTTGGAATGATCATAGCAGTAACAGGGTTAATGAATCTACCTTTAACAATTGCGGAATACAGAGATAGAAAAATCCTGAAAAGGTTTATGGCTACACCTCTGAAGCCTTATTATATAATTGTCTCTCAAGTTATGGTAAATTTTGTTACCACGCTCATAGGACTTTTGCTACTTGTCATTACAGGCAAACTTGTTTTTAACCTTCATTATTTGGCTACAGGACCTTCATTCATTTTAGCGTTTCTTCTTTCCATATTCAGCATCTTTTCTTTTGGTTTTCTCATAGCAAGTATCGCTCCAAATGCACTGGCTGCAACTGCCATTGCAAACTTGGTATACTTTCCAATGCTTTTCCTTAGTGGCGCGACGATCCCCTTTGAGGTTATGCCAAAGATTATGATCTCAATCTCAAAAATTGTACCTCTTACCTATGTGGTGGATTTGCTTAAAAATACCTGGCTTGGAAGCAATTTATCTAACTGTACAAGAGATATTATAGTGCTTTTTATTATCCTTATTGTGTCATTCTTTATATCAGCTTTAACATTTAAGTGGGAATAGTAGTAAATAGGGGAGGTTTGCTATGGGAATGCGAAGTCTTGAACAAGTTACAATACATTTGAGGCTTGTCTCCAAATTTTTCGTGTCGATTTTCGTACAATATATGGAGATAATATTAAGAGAGTATGAGTAAGAGTGAAGGATAGATCGTGTGTATAGATTAAAGCAATGAGAAGTCCTCATTAGCTTGCATCAAAGACAGATCGCCCTTCCAAAGTTTGTATATAGAGAAACGGAAGAATTATCTCCCAGTACCCAAAGCTTCTTTTATTTTCTCTGAATAGACTATTTTCGTTTTTCGTCGTTTTGCATCGCTGTAAGTTTTGCTGTCTTTGTATTTGCTTTCTATCTTTTTGTTATCAGCTACTTTCCCAATTTGGAAGCATACTTAAATATAGGCAAATTGTTTTTCGTGGTTTTGAGAGTCTCCATTCTCTCGGCACCATCAATAAAGACGACAAAGATGAGTCTGGAAGAGTGAACACAATTTCCAGACTTCCTGGATTTTCAACTACAGTCATCTATGCACCTCCAAGTGTTAGATTTTTTGATCGGAGAGACGGATCTCAGATTATGACGCTAACTCCACCACTCATATATAAATATGCACAAGGGGCGAAAGATTCTTGCGGGGAAGTAAGGTAAAATCACTGAAAAAGAGTGTGATTAGAAAAGAGTAAATGCGACAAAAAGATTTTTTGCGAAAAATTTGAGTAAAAAGCGGAAATAAGTTAGAAGATTTTTATTAAATGATTTGAATTTTTTAGAATAGGTTTTTCTGTGGGGCAATTTATCAATGTTACGATTTTTTTCAAAAAGTACTAAAATTTCATAGAGTGATAAAAAATCGCTCAATTTAGGTAGGAATAACCTGAGTTGTCTCTTCTTCAGTCCACTCTGAGTCTCTTATTATCAAGATAGGACCAGTTTCAGCAATCTCATCACCACTTGCACCAAATTTGTAACCAGTCCATTTATCCTCTATTACCTTATAGCCGTTCCACGTCAAAGGCAAGTAAAAATTAAAACCATACTCATTATTTGTGTATTTAAGAATTCTGAAGCATTCCTTAAATAGGCTGTTACTCATTTCAAGAATCTTAGAAATATTTACATCCCCTTTATATCCTTTAAGAGTCGAAGATATACCACCTTCTGCAGTTACCGTGATCATCCAGGTACAAAATCCCTGTTCTAAATCTTGTTTGCTCCAATCCACATAGGGTCCAAAAATAGGTAGTTCAAGTTTGTCGCGCATTGCATAAAGGGGATTTCCATATCCTACAAATATAACTGGATAAAATTTTTGTGGAAATTCATTAATCCAACCTTCTGGAAGCATATCTATTGCATCTTTATCAATCCAGATAGGGATAATATACCTACTTGTAATGGTTAAAAGCGATTCAAAATCATTTACCTTAAGAATCTCGGGATACGCTTTTAAATCATTATCGCTTAATACCCCACCGTTTTTAGGTGAAATATGAACATATTAGATACAAAATGTGTCGAAAAAGTTCCCTTCGTTTATTCATAAGTTTTTGCTTCTTCTTCACCCCTTAAAACCCGAAGGGCACCTTCCATAAGGGCTTTCATCTCAAACTCACCAGCGACGGTATAAACTGGCGCAATAAACTTTACATACTCTTTTATGTCGTTTACAAGTTTTTCTGACTTTGCCATACCACCTGTAAGAATTACCCCGTCAACTTCACCCTTAAGAACAACTGCCATTATACCAATCCACTTTGAAATCTGTAGCACCATTGCATCATATACAAGTTTTGCGTATTCATCACCTTGCTCAATTCTCGATAAAACTTCTTTTAAGGAATTTGTGCCGAGGTGTGACACAAATCCACCGTTTCCTGCAAGCATCTTAAGAATTTCTTCTTTAGTGTAATTTCCTGAAAAGCACATCTCAACAACAGAAACATTTGGCAAATCACCTGCGCGCTCTGGAGAAAACGGACCATCTCCATTTAAGGCGTTATTAACATCAATGATCCGCCCTTTTCTGTGTGCTGCAACGGAAATCCCGCCACCAAGATGCGCAACCACAAAATTACACTCCTCATACTTCTTACCTAAGGATTTTGCAACTTCTCTTGAAACTGCCTTTTGATTCAAAGGATGATCTTTCGCCTGTCTAAAAATCCCCTTAAGCCCTGTAATTTTATTTACCATCTCCATCTCATCCACTACAACCGGGTCAACAATAAAGGCAGGGATATTGTATTGCCTCGCAAGTTCATATGCAATCGGTGCTCCAAGATTTGATGGATGTGCTCCATACTTAAGAGAAAGCATATCCTGGACCATTTTTTCATTTACTATGTAAGTGCCAGAGGGAACTGGGTGAATATTCCCACCTCTTGCGGAGATACAGGCAAATTCACTTAGGTCAAATCCTGCCTCTTTAAGAGCTTTAAGGATTGTTTCTTTTCTAAATTCAAGCTGATCTGAAATCTTTTTAAATGGTGCAAGTTCTTCTTTCGAGTGTTCAATTGATTTTGAAAACAACTCTTTATCCATATCATAAACTGCTATTTTTGTAGAAGTTGAGCCAGGATTTATAACTAAAATTTTCACAAAAATCCTCCTTATCTTATGCTTTTAAATAATTTTACAAAAAAGCTTCAAAAAAACAAGGAAAAAATTCAAAATTCTACTTTTCAAAACTTTCAATTAAAACATACCAATCTTCAAATGGATAATACCTTCGATAAAGTGGATATATGGTAAATTCATAAATTTCCTTAGGTTTAATTTCCGCTCCTCTATCGCCCATCACCTTTACTGCATGATAAAAAGGTCCTGACATTGACTGCTTTTCAAGATAGATAATTGTATTAACTACATAAGGTTCATTAATATAACCTCTAATGTGAAGAGGTTGAGGAAGTGCATATTCTTCTATTCTCATATTTTGATACTTCTTTAAATCTTCGTAAAGTTTCGAAAGGTGGGCTTCTACTTGAGCCTTATTTTGAAGATCTGGTAGCACAAGATAATTTTCAAGTCTCCCGATATCAAGTTTTATGCCTGTAATAGTTGCCTCAACACAACCCTCCTTCAATTTTTCAGTATAGTTTCCTTTTGGTTTAGTGCATCCCAAAGCCACCACAAAGACTGAAAGAATCAAGGTTAATATGATTTTCTCCCTCACACCCATCACCTCCAACTTATTAGATATCTTAAAATCGGGAAATGTTCCCAAAGATTATTATGTTTCAGAGGTGAAAAATGAAAATAAAGGATGCCGTTTTATTATAAATGGTGGGTCAAGTGCAACAATCTTACCTTTATTTATTATTTCAATCCTGTCAAAAAGTCTTCTGATTCCGCCATGTAACGAGTTGTAAGGAGGACGGTACTATTTGGCTTTTATCTTACCCATTCTGAGACGATCTTTCTTATGGTACGTGCCGCTTCAACATCGAGCCCAATGGTTCACACATCTAAAAACAAAGTCTTTGGTTCTGTTATAAGTCCCCAAACAAGGTTTATCTTTTGCATCATACCAGTTTAAAATATGTTTAAAAGTGAATCTTTCGAGTCCCACATATCTACAAGTTTAAGGTAGTTGCTCAATCTTCTTATTTACTTCATCCGTCGGAATGCCTTAGAATTGAGAAAACATCAAAAGATGCACCGTTTGGATCTAAAAAACCGAAAATTTCGCCGTAATTTACCTCAAAATAAGATGCCGTGAAGTGCAAAAAACTTCCCTTCACCTTTTTAAACACTCTTGTTAAATGCTCAACAACAATCGCTTTATCAATCTTATTAATCCTTCAAGATACAAGATATTTAACGCTCGAATTTGTTAATAAAATATCAAGTTTTGTCATAAGAAATTTGTATAATATCGAAACAAATTAAAAAGGGGGCTTAATGCCCCCAAATTTAAATATTCTTTCTTTTATTCCATTGACAATAACTTTTTTGAAATCTCGTTTTGTTTTTGTATGTATGTTTCCTCATCAATGTGAACAAAATGCCCATCTTCAATAACTACATTTCCATTTATCATTGAAAAATCAACACCTTTTGCATCACAAAAGACAAGCGCACCAAAAGGATCAGATAACCCACCTGCAAATTCAAGGCGGTCATCAAGTTTAAACCCTATGATGTCGGCAGCCTTACCTACTTCAATTGAACCAATTTCTTTTTCCATTCTGAACACAGATGCACCACCTAAGGTTGCCAATTTGAGAGCCTCTCTTGCAGTTAATGCACTTTCACCAAAGGCAACTCTCTGAAGAAGCATTGCATTTCTTATTTCAAGTAGGAAATTTCCAGTATCATTTGAGGAACTTCCATCAACTGCAAGCCCAATACGCATATTTGTATTTTTCATCTTAAAAACAGGCGAAATGCCAGAGCCAAGACGCATATTTGATGTGGGACAGTGTGCCATTCCAACACGGGCATCGGAAAGTTTCTTAATGTCAGCATCTGTTAAATGCACAAGATGGGCAAACCATACTCTATCTGAAAGCCATCCTAACTCTTCCATATAGTCAACAGGGCGTTTCCCAAATTTTTCAAGGCAAAATTCATCTTCATCTTTTGTTTCTGCAAGATGGGTGTGGAGAAGCAGGTCGTGTTTTTCTGCAAACTCTCTTGTAAGAATCATTAGCTCTTTTGTAACAGAAAAAGGAGAACATGGTGCAAGAGCAACTCTACTCATGGAAAATGGTTTTGGGTCATGATAGAGTTTTATAACCCTTTCATAGTCCTTTAAAATTTCTTCTTCTGTTTGCACAACAGAATCAGGAGGAAGACCTCCATCCTTTTTAGATAGAGACATGCTTCCCCTTGTTCCATAAAATCTTACGCCTGTTAATTTTGCACCCTCAACTTCTGCATCATAGAGATTTGGATGTCCTTTTGGAAATAAATATAGATGATCGGTTGTTGTCGTAACACCTGATTTCATCATCTCAAGAATTGCAACAATTGATGATACATATACCGCTTCCTCGTCAATATACTTCCAACGCTCATAGAGATAAACAAGCCAATCAAAGAGTTTTGCATCTTGCACAGCAGGAACCGCCCTAAAAAGAGATTGATAAAAGTGGTGGTGCGTATTTACAAACCCAGGAAGCATAACCATCCCTTTTGCATCAATTACTTTATCAAATGCATCCTGAGGAGGTTCGTTAACCCCAATTGCCTTTATGATGTTATCTTCAATCTCGATCCACGCATTCTTTAATTCTCTTCCGTTATTATCAAAGGTTGCAAGTGCATCGATATTCTTAATCAATGTCCTCATTTTGGCTCTCCTTAATTGCAAAGTAGACAACTTCTGGAGTTGCAGGAATTCTAAAGATTCTTGCACCTGTTGCATCATAAATCGCATTAGTTATTGCGGGTGCTGTTGCAACCATTACAGTTTCAGCAATACCTTTGGATCTAAATGGACCAGTGTCCTCTGGGTTTATAACCGGAATTGCCTCAATTCGTTTGGGAACATCCTTAATCGTTGGAATAATATATGTTGAGAAGTTAGGATTCTTTACAATACCATTTTCAATAATAGTGTGTTCCATAAGACCATAACCCATACCCATCACAAAACCACCTTCAACCTGCGCTTCATAACCTTGTCTATTTATGATAACACCACCATCAACCGCCTCTGCACCTTCGATTACGGTTACTTCTCCTGTAAGTGTGTTAACTTCAACATAGGCTGCATGTGCTGAAAATGCAAATATATGGTGTGGAAGCCCGAAGGCACTTTCGAGCTTCATATCCGAAGTTGGGACAAGGAAATACCCCTCAGTTTCAGGAAGATTTCCGCTCTCTTTAAAAGTATGAGCAAGTTCTTCATAGGATATTTTGTTTCCAGTTTCTTTGTCTACAACATATCCAAAATCAAAATCAAGTCTTTCTGGGTCTACTTTTAGTAATTCGGCTGCTTTTTCCTTCAGAATTTCCTTCATTTTATCTGCCGCAATAACGGCTGCCTTACCGCCTGTATAAACTCCACGTGAGGCGCTTGTTGGTCCTGAATCTGCTGCAAGGAAACTATCACCCAATACAACCTTTACTTTTTCAATCGGGACACGCATTGATTCTGCAACAATCTGTGCATAGGAAGTACCGATACCCTGTCCATAATCAACTGTTCCTATCCTTACAGTAAATCCACCATCCTCGTTCATGTTGAGTATTGCACCACCATAGTCAGGAATACCAACACCAAGCCCAGTCCCTTGATATGTTAGCGCCATCCCAACACCACGCTTAAGCCATGGTTTCGGCTGTACTTTTATTAAAGTATCTCTATTTTTCCAGATATAGGATTCTTTTAATGCATCAAGGACAAGTTCAGTTCCAACTGATGTTGTAAGAACATTACCAATAGAGGTTCTATCACCTTTTCTTAGCGCATTCTTTTTTCTAAGTTCAATTGGGTCAATGCCTAATTTTCGAGAGGCAATATCCATTATTGTTTCAATTGCAAATGCAGTTTGAGGTGCACCAAATCCACGGAACGCACCTGCAATACCGTTATTTGTAAATACTGCATAGCCATCTACATGGACATTATCAACTCGATATGGACCACAGGCATGCTCCACTGCCAAATTTAATACAGGACCACCTAATGAGGAATATGCACCTTTATCCTCAACAAGATATGCATCAACACCAAGAAGTGTTCCATCTTTCTTGAATGCTACTTTATAACGCATCTTGAAGGGATGTCTTTTCCAGTATGCAATAATTGATTCTTCTCTTGAAAGAGTAATTTTCACAGGGCGTTTTGCCTTTATCGCAAGAAGAGCAAGAATAGGTTGTATTGAAAGTTCGTCCTTACGACCAAAGGCTCCACCAACAGGATAGGAAACAACATGGATTTTCTTTGGATTCCAGTTGAGGCATCTTGCAAGCTGGAGTTGGTCTCTTTGGGGATATTGAGAGCCTACATAAACGTGTAAAATGCCATCTTCATCTACATAGGCTACGCCGCCTTCGGTTTCAAGAGGTGTATGATCTTGCCTTCCTGTAAAGAATGTTTCTTCAATTACTAAATCAGCCTCTTTAAAGGCAGTCTCTACATCTCCTCGGGTTATCTCGGTATGTAAATGTATGTTTCCCTCTTCGTGAATTTTTGGTGCATCCTCTTTCATTGCCTCTTCTGGATCATCTACAATAGGTAGAGGTTCGTACTCCACTTCAATGAGTTTTATTGCCTTTTCTGCAATATCCTCAGTTTCTGCTGCAACAGCTGCAACTGCATCACCAATATAACGCACCTTGTCCTTACAGAGCACAGGCATATCAGGAACAACAATACCAAAACCATTTACGCCAGGTACATCCTTATGTGTAATTACAGTAACAACCCCTGGAAGTGCTTCAGCCTTTGATGTATCTATTTTTAAAATCTTTGCATGTGGGTACTTAGCTCTCAAGATCTTTCCAAACACCATATTTGGGAGTTTAAGATCAGACATATATTTAATTTTTCCTGTTGCCTTTTCAAGTGCATCAATACGAGGTATTGGCTTTCCTATATATCTCATTTCTTCCATTTCTTACCTCCTAAACCCATTTAAAAAGAGGTCTGCAAGCCCTTCATATACAATGTTTATAGAGACATCACGCCTATATTCAAGAGAACCCCTTACATCAGTTATAGGAGAAACCTCTCTATAAACTAATCTTGAAATGTACATAATCTTGTCAAGAGAATCGAGAGTCTCGCTTAAAATGGCATTTTCAACAATCTTTGCTCTAACAACCGTTGGAGCAACAGCACCTAAGGCAACAAATGCCTTTGAGAATTTATTTGGTACGCTATCCTTAGTAAGCCTTACTGCAGCATTTACAACAGAAATTGCGGTACCCTTTCTTTGACCTACCTTTCTAAAGAAGCCGATGTCTTTTTCCTGCATCTTATCTAATTCAATACCGATAATGATCTCATTATCTTTAATTGCGGTTTTTCCTGGGCCAAGGAAAAAGTCTTCAATTGGCACAGATCTAACACCATCAACACTTTTTAGATGAAGTTTTGCAAGAAGGACAAAAAGCGCTGGGATTGAATCTCCCGCAGGAGAAGCATTCGCAACATTTCCCCCAATTGTTCCAATATTCCTTATTTGAGGCGAGCCAATGGATTTAACTGCATCATACAGAATTGGAGCCTTATCTTTAATCAAAGAATTCTCAAGAATTTCTGTGTGGGTTGTTCCTGCGCCAATATAAATCATGTCGCCTTTATCCTCTATCCCTTTTAACTCTTCTAACCTTGAAACATCAAGCAACATATCTTCGTTTACCTGATCCTGCTTCAGACGAACAACAAGGTCTGTCCCGCCTGCAATAACTCTAATACTGCCTTTTAATTCATTTTTAATTTGAAGTGCTTCTTCTAATGTTTTTGGAAAAAAATAATCAAGTTCTTTCATGTGCACTCCTTTCTGTTAAAACTTTATCTATATAGCCCTTTTTAAGGGCAATAATTTCGCCCAAAATTGCAATCGCAATCTCAAACGGAGTCTCAGAACCAATAGCAAGACCAACAGGTGCAAAGATCTTATCTAAAAATTCTTTTGACACTCCTAATTCCGTAGCCTTTTCAAAGCATTTATTTCTTCGATTGAGGCTTCCTATCATCCCTATATAAGTATATGACACATTCTTGTCATAAAGACCTTTTAGAATATAAGGGTCATTTTCGCCACCTGGAGTTAAGATAACAACCTCTGCACCATCACGAATGGGAAGTTCAGAAACTCTTTTATAAATTCCTTCACCATTGAAGATTGTTGTATTAGGGAAATTTTCTTCATTTGCAAAGTCAGGACGCTCATCAATAACCACAAAATCATACTCTTTTGAGACCTTAGCAACTTCGTAAAGTGCCTTTCCAAGATGTCCTGCTCCAAAGATCACCATTTGTCTTTTTGTGCCAACATATTCAAAGTACAATTCAACCTCCCCACCACAGACCATTCCCAAAGAAAGGGGATCGCCTTCTTTAAGGACATATTTTTTGTAGTAAGTACCTTTAGTTTTAAAAAGTTCTTTCGCAATTTCGATTGCATCTTTTTCAAGTGTGCCACCACCAACTGTCCCATAGAATGAGCCGTCTTTAAGGACAATCATCTTGAAGCCCTTTTTCCCTGCGGTTGATTCTTCTGCATTCACAACCACAACAAAAACAAATTCCGTACCCTTCTTTATAAGTTCTGCCATCTTTTCGTATACATTAATCATATGAGCCTCCCTCTAAAAATCGGAGAATTTTTTCATAATCCTCTTTTGTATCCATATCAATGGTAACTTCAATTGGCGCATCAACATAATCAACTTTTTCTTTGAATGAATCAAAAACTTCCTTTAAAGTTTCATACTTACCTGAAAGTATTGCATCTTTTACAAACTTTGGAAACAAAACCGGATGTCCACCTTTCTTGTTATAAGAGGGAATAACAATATGCTCAAAATCAAATTCATTAAGCAATCTTTTAATAATATCACTATTTATAAGAGGATTATCAACAAGCCCAAGAAGAACATTATCAAATGTAGCAGATTCAACGCCTTTTACAACCGAAGAAAACATTCCTTCTTCATATTTTTCGTTATAAACGACCTTTAATTTATCCGTTTGAAACAAACTTTTTATAATTGATTCAAGTTTTTGACCATTAAAGCCAACAACCACAATAAGTTCATCAATAGGAGTATCCAAGTACTCTTCAATGAGTTTTTCGATAACAAGTTTATTATTGAGGGAGAGAAGCGCTTTCATCTCCCCCATTCTTTCCGATTTTCCAGCAGATAATAGAACTCCTGAAATGTATTTATCCATTTAATTTTTCTGAAGCCTTTTTAACTGCATTAATGATCTTTATGTATCCAGTGCATCTACAGAGATTGCCAGAAAGCCCTTCTCGGATATCATCTTCTGTTGGATGAGGATTTTTAGAAAGAAGATCGTAGGCAGATACAACAAAACCGGGTGTGCAAAAACCACACTGAACGGCGCCTTCCTCGACAAACGCCTCCTGTATAGGATGGGGGTTTTCAAAAGTTCCAATTCCCTCAACTGTTATAACCTCTGCGCCATCAACCTTTGGGGCAAGAACAAGGCAAGAGTTGACAGTTCTTCCATTGAAAATTACAGTGCAAGCTCCACATTCTCCTTTTCCACATCCTCTTTTAGTACCAGTTAAATCAAGTTTTTCACGAATTATCTGAAGAAGTGTAAGGTTAGTCGGTACCGTAAGGTTATACTCCTTGCCATTTAATTTAAAATTAATACTTACCTCTTTCAAGTTTTCACCTTCTTTCTGCAAAGTAATGAACCTTTGAATCAAATTTTTCTCTCATCCTTATTGCATCAACAGGGCAAACCTGCATACACATTGCACAACCAGTACATTTGTCCTCATTCACTGTCGGCTTACGCAATTCTGAATCCCAAGAAATTGCCATATGTCCACCATCGTTACAGGCTGCAAAGCAAAGACCACAGCCAATGCATTTATCGTAGTTAATCTCTGATTTTGTTTCTGGTTTAACAAGATCTTCCTGGTTCTTTATGTTCTTCAATGCCTTGCCAACAATCTCCATTGGACTTGTGAATCCCATTTCCTTAAGATAGTGTTCAAGACCACTTCTAAGGTCTCTTATTGTTCTAAAGCCATAGTGCATTGGAAGCGTGCAGAATTGGACATTTGATGCACCAACTGCCATAAATTCAACGGCATCGCGCCAATTAAAAGCACCACCATTACCGGAAATTACAATATCCACATTCTTTGCGATTTCTGCAATTGTCCTTAAAGTTATAGGCTTAATTGCAGGACCAGACAAACCAGAATATGCACCCTCACCAAAAAGTGTTGGATATGGTTCAAATGTATAGATATCTACACCTGTAAGAGATGGAATTGTATTTGAAGCTGTAATACCATCTGCGCCACCTCTTTTAACTGCCTTTGCAACCTCCACAATATCGGTCACTTGTGGAGTTATTTTAATTAGAACTGGTGTTGTATCAGCTGCTTCCTTCACCCAACGCGTAACTTTTTCAGTTGCTTCAACGCTCTGCGCAAGCATCTTTCCAGGCTCTTCGCCCATACTTCCTTGAGGGCAACTAAAGGAACATTCAATGAGATCTGCACCTGCCTTCTTTAATCTCCATACAAGTGTTTGCCAATCTTCCTTTGATGCTCCCATAATAGATGCGGCAATCATTTTATTCGGAAATTTCTTTTTAAGGTATCGAACTCTTTCTTCAACTACATCAATATGATGATGTGAAATAAGGTCAATGTTTCCAAGCCCAACGACCTTCTTGCTCATTGGTCCAAAAGATGACATCATCGGATTTTTAAGCTCGACGGGGTTTCCTTCAACGGATGTTGTTTTAAGAATAACCCCAGCCCAACCTGCTTCAAGCCCTCTTTCTGCCATTTCAAGTTCATCAGTTGGAGGCGCAGCAGAAAGAATGAATGGCGAATCAAGATGAATGCCTAAAAAGTCAATTGATATATCGACTTTCTTAAACATTTTTCCCTCCTTCAATGTATTTTAAAATTGACTGTGCTGCCTTCTTACCATCCGAAACAGCTTCTACAATCGTCGAAGCACCTCTTACAATATCACCACCTGCAAATACTCCATGTTTAGAGGTTTCAAGATTTTCATTAACTTTAATTAGCCCATTATTTGTTTTTTCAAGTTCAGAGAATACATCAGATGGTTTCTGTCCTATTGCTATTACGATACTATCAAAAGGAATGAAGAAATCAGAATTTGGCACTTCTTCAAATGTACGCCTACCACTTGCATCTGGTTCACCAAGACGAGCTCTCCTTAAGACAAGTCCTTCAACTTTTTCAGTGCCCTTAATTTCAATCGGTATTGCGAGGAATTGGAATGCAACTCCCAGTTCAAGGGCTTCCTCAATTTCATCTTTAAAAGCTCTTAATTCCTTTAAGCCTCTACGATAAACAACTTCAACATCTCTTGATGGATCTTCTCTCTTTAATGCGGCAGCCACTTCCACTGCAACGTTTCCGCCACCTATTACACCAATCCTTTTTCCTAAGTTTGTTTTCATACCAGATTTTATAGTTTTTAGAAGCTTCCTTGCTGTATAAACACTTTGAATATTTACACCCTTTACATCAAGTTCAAGTTCCTCGGTCAAGCCTGTTCCTATAAATACAGCGTCAAATTCATTTCCAAGCTCATTTAGACTTGTAATCTTCTTGTCCCTTACTTCCGCATCAAACAACTCAAGGATCTGTTTCGCTTCGCCTCTTGAAATTTCATCGGAAAGTCGCTCTTTGGAAATTTCTTGCACTGGGATTCCACCAAGTTCTTTCTTCTCAAAGATGACAGATTTAATACCATATCTACGTAGTTCTCTTGCACAGGCAAGTCCTGCAGGACCACCGCCAATAATTGCAACCTTCTTTCCATTCAATGGCGGCAAATCAAGTTCAAGATCTTTTAGTTTTACATTGTCAGTTACAAATTTGTGAAGTTCTCTAATTTTGATTGGGGAATCAATCTTTGCTCTTGTGCAAACAGATTGGCAAAATTGCTCCTCAGGGCACACCTCTCCACAAACCTCAATTGATGGATTTGCAAGGCTCACAAGCTCTCTTGCACCTTTAATATTTCCACTTCTGATTGATTGGATAAACTCAGGCACGGGTACATGTGCAGGACATGCCTTTTCACATGGTGCATCATAGCAATAGAGACATCTTTCTGCTTCAATCAAAGCCTGTGTTTGATCGAGTTTCTTTTCCACTTTTTACCTCCTTTGATTTTTGTTCTCATAAATATATTATAATAATTCTCTGCTATTTTGTTAAAGAGAGTTAATAAAACTCATCTCACTTTGTTAAAAGTAATTGAGGATAATGTAAAAGAAGGGAGATTTTTGGACTGAATTAAAAAATCATCACTTATAAATTTCTTTCTCATTTACTTATCCTTTTAACACCGAAACAAAACCCTTTGTTTAAGAAAGCTTGCAATCCTCTCAGATCTTGAAGTTAAATCTCAACCATTAGCAAATAATTCAATTCAATCCATATTAAGGGCTTTTCAAATAATATTTTATCATCTTCAGTGGTGGTTTATTACTATTTTTTTTCACTGTTGCAATTAGTATTTATAGGCTTAACCATTAAAAAGGTTTACCATTTTAAAAATTTTACATAAGTTATTACTGCAATTTCGCTTCTTATTAAATTAACTGTGTTGTTGATGTTATTAATTCTTTAAAAGCTCCAATTAAAAAGAAAATTATTAAACATCAAATTCCTCAAGGTAGATTTGCAATAACTGGTTTTGCGCTTGTTTAGCCTCTTTCGAGAAATTTTTAAATTTAAAGTAGGATAAAAAACTGAAAAATTTGCAAGGTATTTTCCATTTTCGTTGCGCTATGAAGTTTCTTTTTGAAAAACCAACATCATTAG
The DNA here is from genome assembly GCF_047785965.1 of Caldisericum insulae. Classification (NCBI taxonomy): domain Bacteria; kingdom Pseudomonadati; phylum Caldisericota; class Caldisericia; order Caldisericales; family Caldisericaceae; genus Caldisericum; species Caldisericum insulae. The sequence goes on along the minus strand of NZ_JBLOBF010000005.1, from coordinate 70,355 downwards.
AAATAGAAGGAATAACATCCTGCAGACTACACCAATTAGTCATTCCATACGTAGTAAGGAGACTCCTCTTTTGGGGAAATAGGAGAGGGAGGTATATTTTTCCCATTAAAATAGGAGATTCCTCGTGGCTATGCCACCTCGGAATGACAACCGTTTTGAGGGGACAACAAACCGCCCCCTCAAAACTCCCCCAAAACTGAGGAGATTCCTCGCCTTCGGCTTCGGAACGACAAATAAAAATTGGCTTCAGAATGACAGAAATTGCTTTCGGAATGACAAGGAAAAATTGACTTCTGAATGACACAACCAGTCATTTCGACGAACGTAGTGAGGAGAAATCTCCTCCTTTTGGGGTAGTTCGAAGGGGGTCTTTTACCCCTTCTAGTAATAAGAAACCTCCTCCTTTGGGGGTAGTTCGAAGGGGGACTTTTATCCCTTCGAGTAAGTGAGAAATCTCCTCCTTTTGGGGTAGTTCGAAGGAGGGACTTTTATCCCTTCAATATAAACAGAGGAGATATCTCGCTTCGCTCGATATGACAACCATTTTGAGGGGACAACAAACCGCCCCCTCAAAACTCCCCCAAAATACATCAAAGAATTGTCAATCCGAGGAACGAAGCGATGAGGATTATCCTCCTTTTAGGGAAGTCCAAGAGAAGCCATAGGAGTAAGTTAGAAAGAGGTGTGCCTCTTTTCTAAATAAGGAAAAACATAAAAATAGCCTTATACATCTCTCTAAGTTAGGTATCCACCAAGAGAAAACTTGATAAGATCGTTTTTTGTTATTCGATAATTGGACAAAATTATTGGCATAATGAAGTGGAAACTTGTGCCTTCTTTTGTAATGCCTGAAGAGGAAGGAATACCAAGTACAACCTTATCCTTTAAATAACCTAAAAGAAAGGTAAATCCAGGAAAAATTGGGACACCATATTTTACAACTTCAACTCCCATAAGTTTAATTCCTGGAACAGTTCTATCGTCGGGGTCAACTGCCATTCCTCCCATATAAATCACAATATCTGCACCTTTCTCAAATGCCTTTAATCCAGCGCCTTTAATTTTTTCATCATTATCTGGAAGAATCTCTCTTAAAACAATTTCCTGCCCAAGACTTTCAAGATATTCTTTAATTTTAAAACTCAAAACCTCTTCTCTTAAACCTTCAATAAATTCGTTGCCAACAGGAAAAAGTGCAATTTTGTGAGGAGTAATCGGTTTTAAATCAACAATAGGCTTATACATATTTGCAATATTTTCAACTTCTAAAAGGATTTCTTTCGAGATTTCCTTAGGCATAATTTTTCCAATTGCAACAGGTGTCCTACTTTTAACAAAAGTAAAAGGACGCTTAGTTGCAACAACAACATCTTCAATTTCGTTTATCTTGAAAAGTCCTTGAGTATTCACAACTAAAACGCCGTCAGTTTCAGCAATAAGCTTTACCTTTGACTCTTGAGGCAAAGTAAAGCCAAGATTATCCCCTTTAATTGATTCCATTAAAAAGATTCCCGCATCATCTTCATGGACAAGACTACTATCTTCATCTTCGATCCATACATAGTGTCTTCCAATTGAAAGAAGTTTTGGAATATCACTTTCAGAAATAATATGACCTCTTTTAAAAAGAACGCTCTTCTTGAAGTCTTCAATCATTGTAACATCAGTTGCAAGAGGCTTATTTATAGCTTCATGAACTTCAACCTTTTTCATAATATCACCTCAATGTGTTGCTGAATTGTAAAGAATTGTAACCTTTTTATTAACACTATCCCAAAGCACTTCTGCGCCAAAATTTTCTGCAATAAATCTTAATGGAAGCATCGTTCTTCCATCCTTTATGAACGGCGCAACCTGAGGGTTATCCTTATCAATTGCTGTTTGAACACCGTTAATTGAGGCAAGTGGATTCCCTATATATAGTTCAATTATTTTATCTTTAAGTGCAACAATGACAGTTTTTGTCTCTCCCCTCCAAATAACCTGAGCGTAGAGCGGCTCTGCAATAAATCTTACAGGGACAAATGTTCTTCCTCCAAGAATAATAGGCGAGGTATCCATCTTCATTTGAATGCCGTTTATGTAATAATAAGGAGAACCAATATAAAACTCAAGTTTCACTGCATTTACTTTTGTATCCGAAAAAACAATTGGTTTAACAATAAATGTATCCGATGGATCTGATGAATTTCCCTTTTCGTCAACTGCTATAACCCAATAGTAGTAAGTATTATTTTGTTCAAATGGCCCTAAGTCTGTAAAACGTGTATTAGTCGTTTCCCCAACATACATTGCAGTTAATAGATCATTTGTTTTGCTTCGGTAGATTTCGTAATCTTTTATTCTATACGACCCAGCTATACTTTCACTAAACGAAAATTCAACCTTTGATACATTATTTATCAGTGTGATACCTGTAACCTTTGAAGGTTTTACAAAAGGTGGTAAAATTTTAAGTTCAAAAGGCGTTGCATATACATTGACCTTTGTTTCGTTTGTCGCAGTGAGATTTGCAAAGTTTATAAGGACTTTATCCGCACTTTCAGAGATTGCCTTAAAAGTAAGCGTTAAAATTGAAGAGCCACTTTGAACATTCGATACATCACCTGTAAAGGTAAGTGAGTCGTTAGATTTTACAAGATAAGAGGAATTAAAACTTACAAATTCAAGGTTATTCTGTGGATAATCAACTTTGAAAGATATATTTTTTAGTGGCGTATCTGTATTTAAAATAACATCAAAAGAAATTAAATCAGGCACTCTCACTGTAAGACTTGCTGGGTTTGCTTTAAGACTTGCACCAATAACCTGAACTGATGCTGTCAAATTAATTGCATTTTTCACGCCATTGTAAGAGAATGTAATGCTTCCAGTATTTGTACCCACGTTTCCCCATCTTGCATCAGCGATAACTGTTATAACGCCTTTTCCTTTTATCGATGCAGGATAAAATGAAAACATCTTTGAAGTTGACATTAAAAACATTATGGTATTCGTATCAGGTGCGCTTATAAGGACATTTACAAATTTTGATTCATTTTGATTAAGCATTTGAAAATCAACATTAGTTAGGCTTGCCTGTGGTTTATTATTTGTGCTTTGGGCAAGATTTACAAAAACATAATCAAAACTTGAATAGTTATAGTTTAAGGTATATGTATTATAACCATCTTTTGTAAGCGAAATGGTATGATTTCCCAATGTAAGTGGCACAAATGCACGTGTAGTTAAGTTTGTAGAGTTCCCATCTACAGTTATTAAGGCAGCTGGATAAGAATCTAAGATTATTCCATCGGTAGGGTTAAAAGAAATTGTATAACTCCCCTTATAGAAATATGAGAATGTATTAGTCAAATTACTTGAAGTAGAAAACGCAAGATATGTCTCAAGAGTTACACTTGAAGGGACTTTAAAGTTAGGTAGAATTGAGAACGAAATTTGTCCGTTTGTATTGATGCCTTGAACTAAATCAGTTGATAAGATTTGCGTATTACTTACATATTTTACAAATAGATAGGGTATAAAATTCACATTTAGATCAGTTTTGTAATTAAGATTTATCGTGTAGTTTGAGACAGTTTGGTTAGAATTATTTTGGTCTAAAACTGAAAAGTTTGCAAAAGTAATACTTGATTTAACTTTTTGCCCAAATGGATTCTTGCCGTTAAAGAATTCGACTGTTATTTCATAATTATTGGGAGTGCCCACAGACACCACAAAATCACAAAGGTAAGTTTCTCCTGGTTGAACTCTATTTGAGATAGGAATAGATTTTTCAATCTTTGTATTCCCTCCTACAAGGGTAAGTTTTACAGAATATGGATTATTAAATATCGTTGGACTCCACGTAGATGTGCCAACATTTTGGATGATGAATTGAAGATGCACATCTGAATTTGTAGGCATTATAAGGTCAGTATTTGCTTGAACAACACGAGCATTGTCAGTCGGATTCTCATAGAGATCTCCAAAGTGGTATGGGGTGGGCGTATCAATGTATGTCGGTGGATTTGTAATTTTAGATGGATCTGGCTTTGTAATGCTAACTGGTGTCCAAAGAGGTTGACCATCGTCTCCTATTATGAGCCTTGCAATGTTATCAATAACTTTATCCTGATAATATCTCCCATTTGGATTTGCAGGATGGTTTATATATGAAAATCCGTTATAAGCCCAGATTGCGTAATACCAATTTTCGAGGATATTTCTATCAGAATCACCAATTGCAGGAGTAATTTTCCATTTTCCGTCAAGAATCTTTGCACCAACTTCGATATTGTAGAAAACATCCGTCTTTAACCTGTCAATGTCAGATCTACCCTTTGAGTTTATTTGCATAATGCCAATGTCAATTGAGCCGTCGGTATTAGTGTGAATTATGGGATTACCACTTGCGTCAAACTGTTTCCATCCAGATTCTGTATAGGCTATTCCCATTAATATCACAGATGGAATATTATATTTCTTTGCAACTTCAATAAATTTTGCACGAAGAATGCTATCAGATGGGTTTGGAGGAATCGATAATAACACAAGCGTATCAAGAATCATAACGGCAATCAAGGCAACAACGCCTAAACTTGCAAGACCTTTTCTTTTATTCATCTATACGCTCCATAATATTACGTGCTTCTTCAAGAATCTGGTCTCTCACTTTTTTGTATCGTGGATCTGAAGTTTTGTCAAGATACTCTTCAATCACTTTTATTGGGTCTTTTAACTCATAAATTGAGGGCAAAACTGTTGTATTTTCGGACCTCTCATCGAATACCTGCGTAAATACATACGAAATCTCCTTGAGTTTATTGATGAGTATCTTTAATCTTCCCTCATCTTCAAGATTCCCTTTTACAACTACACGCACAATTGATTCCTTTGCCCTTTCAAAATCAACACTTTCAAATGAGTTATCGTCTATTATTTCAACTGTATAAAACTTGCGAGAAAATGGATTCTCTATAAATTCAATGTCCTTTAAAGAATCAGAAACTTCTACCAAAAAGAATCCCTTCCGATCGTTTTCTTCACCAAAATCAAGCCTATCTAAAGAACCAGGATAAGCAAACGTATGTTCCCATTTTCTGCTTTTTAAAATCTGGTTCTTGTGTAGGTGTCCTAAAGCAAAATAAATTATGTTTTCCCTGTCAAGTTCATCAATCGAAAGAGGAAGGTCTTTAGAGAAATTTATGTATTGTTCAAATCCAACAGTTCCCTCCGCTACAGGAATATGTGCAACAAGGATATTATTTCTGTCATTAATATTTCCTAAAAGTTCGTCAATAATTTTAAGCAACTTCACGTTTAACTTTGCCAATACTTCATCTTCACTTAAATCTCTAAACTCCTCTTTTGCAAGAATGTTTGTTTTAAAGGGATATGGAAGTGTCAAAAAATTAAAACCTTTGATGTTAAAAACTTTGGGCATCTTACTTATATGAATGAATTCAAGAGGAAGCTCATTATATAGATCAAGGTGTATTGATCGATCTCTAAATGGTGCTCCTTCATGATTACCTGTTACTATCAAAATTTCAATGCCCAAGCCCGCAAGTGAGCTTACAAACCTTGCAAAGAGTTTCTCATCTTTTACTTCGGGATCTCTTTTGTGGAACACATCACCTGCAATTATAACCAAATCAACTTTATATTCTTTTGCCTTTTCAACAATGAAGTCAAGCGTATTTTGAAAATTAAAATTATTTTCACCATTTTTTAAAGGAAACCCTATATGGAGATCTGCAAGATGAAAGAATCTCACGCCGTATGATACCCTCCGTCAATAAAAATACTATCACCTGTAATATATGAGGCATCGTCAGAGAGCAAAAATACTATGAGTTTTGCAACCTCCTCAGGAGTCCCTGCGCGCCTAAGAGGAATCTGTTTTATAAATTCATTTCTTTCATTATCAAATTCGTTTTTAAAAAAATCCTCTGTCATATTTGTCCTTATAAGCCCCGGCATTATACTATTAACTCTAATGTTATACTTTCCAAGCTCATATGCAAGAGCATGTGTTAAACCTATTATAGCAGATTTAGTTAAGGCATATCCAGAAGAAGGGATGCTTTCTCCAAAAAATGCATCAACTGAGGATATAAAAACAACACTTCCACCTTCTTTAAACAATGGAATCAAATCCCTTAAAATTATAAAGGAGGATTCAACATTTACCTTAAACATCTCTTCAAGTTCATGAGTTCTAAAAGTTTCGAAGGGCTCGGTAAAAATAACTCCCTGTGAAAAAACAACACCATGTAGAATATCTGAATTCTCTTTAACCCAATTCACAACTTTATCGGAATCCTTGGGGAGATTAAACTTACCAAAAGTTATACGAGGGCCTGATTGCAAGGTTTCATCAATGTGCTCCTTTGTCCTTCCGGTTGCAAGGACCTTTGCACCAAGACTATTTAGAATTAAGGAAGTGGCCCTTCCTATACCAGAAGAGCCACCCACAACCAATATGGACTTCCCCACAAAATCCATATTAGATTTTTAAGTAAGGAATTAGGCAAAGCATTTTTGTTTTAGTATCTCCAATATTTTTGTAAGAGTGCGGTAAATTGGGTTTTATAAATACTGCTGTTCCACTTTCAACGATTTTTTCCTCGCTACCTTCCGTAATGACCAATTTCCCATCAAGAATAAATATTTCATGTTCCCATTCATGATGGTGCTCAGGAATAACTGCCCCAGGCTCTAACTCAAAATATCGCATTGCAAAACGCTCTGCCCCATCATCTTTTTTAATAAGCCACCGAATTGTCACGCCAGGGATATAAGCCCCATTAAATTCTACCGGTTCTGGATTTAGTTCTTCCGGTTTTATTGTCTTCATTTTAACCCCCTAAAAATTCCTTTGCAATCTTACTTCCCTCCTCAACAGCCTTTATATTGACCTCAAGAAGTTCTGCCTTTCTTCCAGTAAGATACTTTTTAAGAGCTTCTTTAATGGAATCAATAGAAACGGGTCTTTCAATTTCAACATAAGCGCCCAAAAGTATCATATTGACAACCCTTTCTGAGCCAAGCTTACGTGCAACATCGTGCGCATCAATTTGGAGTACTCTTACATCAGACCTCTTTACCTCTCTTGGGATAAGAGTTTTATTGAGAATCATAATTCCATCTTCTTTCATCAAAGGCTCGTATTTATCCAAAGATGGTAGGTTAAGAATAATTGCAGCTTCTGGTCTATCAATTACAGGAGAGGCAATTTCCTCATCAGATACAATTACATGACAGTTTGCAGTACCGCCCCGCTGCTCTGGTCCGTAGGAGGGAAGAAATGTAACAAATTTCCCCTCATCTTTTCCTGCCTCGGCAAGAATCTCACCTGCAAGCATTACACCCTGACCACCAAAACCTGCTATAACTACTCCTTTTTCCATGTTATTCTACCCCCTTTACAACTCTAAATTCACCTATAGGAAATACAGGAAGAACCTCTCTTCTCACTCTCTCAAGAGATTCAACAGGTGTCATCTTCCAGTTTGTGGGACATGTTGAAACAAGTTCCACAAGCGAATAACCTAACCCAAGCAACTGTGCTTTAAAAGCCTTCCTTATAAAATTCTTTGCCTGGTTTATGTGCTGTGGAGAATCTAAAGATGCCCTTGCAATGTAAGCAGGGCCATCAAGAGTTGCAAGCATTTCCGCTACATGAATTGGAAATCCTGAAACTTCAGGTTTTCTTCCATATGGTGATGTTGTTGTAACCTGTCCTATAAGTGTAGTTGGAGCCATTTGACCTCCGGTCATACCAAAGTTTCCATTATTAATAAAAATTGTCGTGATTAATTCTCCTCTTGCTGCAGCATGGACTGTTTCTGCCATTCCAATTGAAGCAAGGTCACCATCTCCTTGATATGTAATTACAAAGCTTTCAGGATGGGCTCTTTTTACACCTGTTGCCATTGCACAAGCCCTTCCATGAGCGGCAACTGCTGCATCAGTGTCAATAAAATCATATCCAAAGACAGCGCACCCTACAGGCCAAATTATGACTGCCTTTTTAACCAAGTCCATCTCTTCTAACAACTCTGCAATTATACGGTGTGCAATCCCATGCGTACAACCAGGACAATAAGTTGTTGGCTTTTTCGTGAATGTCTCTGGTGCTTTATAGATAACCTTCATTAGCAACCTCCTAAATGCAATCTAAATGCTTTGTAAATTTCCTCTGCCGTAGGCACAACTCCGCCAAATCTACCATAAAATTGGACAGGTTTCTTGCCATTTACTCCAAGTTTTACATCCTCAAGCATCTGTCCCTCGTTCATTTCAACATCAAAGAAGAATTTTACTTTATCTGCAAATTCTTCATAAACTTTATATGGGAAAGGCCAAACAGTAATTGGTCTTATTAAACCAGCTTTTATACCTTTCTCACGCAACATTTTGACTGTTGTTTTCATTATTCTTGCAACAGTTCCAAACCCAGTAAGGGCATATTCTGCATCATCCATCATAAAGAGCTCATATCTTGTCTCATTTTCGGCAATCTTTTTATACTTCTCTTGTAGTGCAAGGTTCATCTTTTCAAGACCTTCAGGTTCAAGATCAAAAGAAGATATGAGATTTCTTTGTCTATCGCCCTTCCCTACAATTGCCCAATCCGGTGTTTTAAACTTACTTACATCAACCCAATCTCTAAATTCAACCGGTTCCATCATCTGACCCAATAATCCATCTGAAAGGACAACAACCATAATTCTGTATTTTTCTGCAAGTTCAAAGGCATCATACATAAGATCACACTGCTCTTGTACTGTATGAGGGGCAAGCACTATGGAATGGTAATCGCCATGTCCACCACCTTTTGTTGCCTGGAAGTAATCAGCTTGCGCTGGAGCAATATTTCCAAGGCCAGGACCACCACGCATAACATTGACAACCACGCATGGTACATTGGAATTTCCAATATAGCTAAAACCTTCCTGCATCAAACTTATACCAGGGCTTGAAGATGAAGTAATAACTCTTGTGCCAGTTGAAGCTGCACCATAAACCATATTGATAGAAGCAACTTCACTTTCAGCTTGAACATACTTTCTACCCAATTCGGGCATCCTTCTTGAGAAATATTCAGGGGTTTCATTTTGAGGAGTAATTGGATAACCAAAGAAAATCTGAGCGCCTGCTCTTATCGCTGCTTCGGCAATTGCCTCTGCACCTTTCATTAAAAGCCTTTCTCCCATAATAACCTCCACTAAACCTGGACCTTTTCAGGTCTTCTTACTTCAACAATTGCCTTGTCGGGACAGATAATATAACAGAAGCCACAAGAAATGCATCCCTCGTTGTCAAAAAGCTCAACGGGGTGATAACCTTTAAGATTGATTTTGTTAGAAATCCTTAAAACCTGTTTTGGACAAACACTTACACAGAGTCCGCAACTTTTACACCTCTCTTCGTCAATAATTACCTTTGGTTCCATTAAATTTACCTCCTTATATTGGAATTGGACTTATAAATAACTTTATCGGAAATACATCCAAATCAAGAGAATCAACCAAATCTGTTTTTGATTCATCAATAACTGCAAAAATTATAGGAATCGACAACTCTTCAGAAACTTTTTTAAGAACCTCATATCCTTCTTTTATAATCTCTCTTGTAGTCTCCCACCGTAAATTTGTATTTAAAATAAGATGTGTTACCTTTAACTTTGATGCATTTTGAATGGTTTCTAATTCTTTAAGAATTTGCTCTTTTGTTTCAGTATAAGGTCTTTTCGTATTCACCACAAAAAGCATATTGTAAGAATCTTCAAAGAAGTTTCTAAATTGGGCAATGCTTCCTGCGCCATATGCATCTCCACCAACATCAATTACATGATAAGAACCCTTATCCATAAGTTGCGATACAATATCTCTTGGGAAAACAGGTACATCAAGAGCTCTTGTTAGAGGCGGAGGCAAAACAAGATCAAGATTGTATTCCTTTAATTTACTTTCCACATCTCTTATTCTAACATAAGGTTTTACAATGTCTAAATCAAAAAGTTTAACAGGAATTTCTAAATTTTTTAATCTTATTGCAAGGTTTATTGCAATTTCGGTTTTACCAGAGCCAATGCGCCCTGTGATTATTTGTGTCCTTTTTTTTAAAAGTTTTCTTACATCAAATTCTCTCATAGATTTTTTCTTTTTCCTCTCCTCTCAAAACGCGCAATGCACCTTCTAAAAGTGCGCGCATCTCATCTTCACCAGGATAAATCAAAACTGGGGCTATAAAACTAACTCTTTCCTTTATCCAATCTGTAAGCATTTGAGACCTTGCAATCCCACCAGTTAAAACAATCGCATCGACTTCACCGTAAAGTACTGTTGCCATCTCTCCAACAGTTTTAGCAACTTGATATGCCATTGCTTCATATACGAGTTTCGCATAACTATCGCCTTTTTCTATACGTTCTTCCACTTCTAAGGCATTATTTGTTCCAAGATGAGAAACAAGACCACCATTTCCTGCAAGCATTTTTTTCATTTCCTCATAGCTATATTTCCCACTCATACACAAATCAACAAGACTAATTGTAGGAAGCCCACCTGCCCTCTCAGGCGCAAAGGGACCATCGCCATTAAGAGCATTATTTACATCAACAGTCCTTCCTTTTTTGTGCGCTGCAACAGAAATTCCACCTCCAAGATGAACAACAACGAGATTCACATCTTCATATCGCTTTCCAAGATCTTTTGCGGCTCTCCTTGCAACTGCTTTTTGATTGAGGGCATGCCATATTGATTTTCTTTCTATCCCTTTAAGACCAGAATATCGAGCAAGAGGCTCCATTTCATCAACTACAACAGGGTCAACAATATATGCAGGCTTATGAACTTTTTGCGCAAGGTTATAGGCAATTATTGCACCAAGGTTTGAAGCATGTTCACCATACCTACACTCCATAAGATCTTTAAGCATGTCATCATTTACTCTGTATGTCCCTGATTCAATTGGATGCAAAAGCCCGCCCCGCCCCACAAATGCGTCAAAATCTCTTAAATCAAACCCGTTTTCTTTTAATTCCTTTTCAATAACATTAACCCTAAAATCATACTGATCAATGATGCTCTTAAAGTCTTTAAGTTCCTCTGAAGAGTGTCTTATTGTCTTTTCAAAAAGTGAATTCTCATTCTCAAATACTGCAATCTTTGTTGAAGTTGAGCCAGGATTAACAACAAAAACTTTCATTCAACCCTCCTTAAAATAAATATAGGGACCCTTTAAGAGTCCCTATAGTAAAGTATTTGCTTCCTATTATAACGATAATAAATATTGAAAGAGCGTATAATAGACAAATGATATTTCTAAATATAGAAATAGAAAACAAAAAACTTTCCATATCTGAGTATATTATAGCATAGAATTTCATAAAATATAATAGATTGTAAGGAGGTAAAAATGGAATTATTAGAAAAAATTCAGAAGGATTACATTCAATCAATGAAAGAAAAGGATGAAATCAAAGCAAGTGTATTAAATATGTTAAGATCTCAAATCAAATACAAGGAAATTGAATTAAAGAACGTAAAGAATGAATTAGAAGAGTCCGATCTTATTGAGATTATAAGAAAGGAGATCAAGAAAAGAGAAGAAGCAATCGAAATGTATAAACAGGCTGGAAGACAAGATTTACTATCCAAAGAAGAAAAGGAACTCGAAATCCTTAAGAGTTATTTGCCAAAGCTTCCAAGCGAAGAGGAAATTAAAGCAGAAATTGAAAAAATCATTCATGAAACTGGCGCAAAGGACAAAAAGGATTTTGGAAAGGTAATGAAATTTGCAATGGAAAAGTTTAAAGGAATTGTAGACGGCGCAAAGATAAAAGAAATTGTTGAAAGCATTTTAAAATAATAAATGGGCACTAAATCTGTGCCCATAATCTCAATTTAAAAACTATTATGCGCCAAGATATGCAGCCTTTACTTTTGGATCTTCTTTTACCTCTTTTGCAGGACCTTCAAAAGTGATATTACCAACCTCGAGAACATATGCATAGTGAGCTATTTCGAGTGCCATTTCTGCATTTTGCTCAACAAGAAGTATTGTTTTACCTTCTTTATTAATTTTTACAATCGTGTTAAAAATTTCCTCAACAAGAACTGGTGCAAGCCCCATTGAAGGTTCATCCATCATAACAAGATCTGCATCTACCATAAGCGCACGCCCAAAGGCTAACATCTGTTGTTCCCCACCTGAAAGAGTTCCCGCAAGTTGTTTTTCTCTTTCTTTAAGCCTTGGGAAAAGTTCAAAAACATCTTCAAGTTTTTCTTTAAATCTGTTTTTATCCTTCAAAGTCCATGCAGCGAGTTCAAGATTTTCTCTTACAGTCAAATCAGGGAAGACTCTTCGTCCTTCAGGGACATGCACTATGCCAAGTTGAACAATTGCGTGAGGTTCCATTTTTGTTATATCAATATCTTTAAAGAATATTGTACCAGATCTTGGCTTTACAAGTCCTGAGATCGTTCTTAAGGTTGTGGTTTTACCTGCTCCATTTGCACCAATTAGAGTTACAATTGTCCCAGACATAACCTCAAAACTAATACCTTTAAGAGCCTTTATTGCACCATAGTAAACTTCAAGATTATTAACCTTTAACATTTGCTCTCCTCCCAAGATATGCTTCAATTACACGAGGATTGTTTTGAATCTCTGTGGGTGTTCCTTCAGCAATTGTTTCACCAAAATCCATCACTTTTATCCTCTCACAAATACCCATTACAACCTGCATGTGGTGTTCAATAAGATATATAGTAACCTTAAATTTGTTTCTAATCCATAGAATCATTTCCATAAGTTCAGAAACTTCTTTTGGGTTCATTCCTGCAGCAGGTTCATCAAGGAGAAGAAGTTTAGGATGAGTTGCAAGGGCTCTTGCAATCTCAAGTCTTCTCAATTCACCATAGGGAAGTGCTTTTGCTTGCAAATATGCCTTATCCTTAAGCTTGAAGAGTTCAAGAAGTTCAAGGCTTTCCTCTGTTATTGACTTTTCCTCTCTGTAATATGAAGGTGTACGAATTATTGAATCTACAAGTCCATATCTTAACCTATAGTGTCCTGCAATACGGATATTATCAAGAACTGTAAGATTTCCAAAAATTCTTAAATTTTGGAATGTTCTTGCTATACCAATGCTTACAATTTCGTGTGGTTTGTATTTGGTAATATCTCTATCATAAAAATATATTTTTCCCTCTGTAGGAATATAAACACCAGTGATTAGGTTAAAAATTGTTGTCTTACCCGCTCCGTTTGGTCCAATTAACCCCCACAGTGCACCCTCAGGAAGCTCCAAATTAAAGTTATGCACAGCACGAAGACCACCAAAATAGTGAGTTATAGAATCAAGTTTAAGAACCACCCGTTGCATTTTTTTCCTCCTCTTCTGGTACAAGTACTCCAAATTCTTTTTGTCCCATAATACCCTCAGTTCTATAAAGCATTACAACAATAAGAAGTACGGCATACAAGACCATTCTCCATTCAGGTCCGACTGTGAATGGTAAAATATGAAGCCCATTCAATGCATCTATTCCAAGTCTCAACAATTCAGAAAGCACAGTAAGAACAACTGCCGCAATAATTGATCCACTTAGACTTCCTGCACCTCCAATATAAACCATAACGAGAATGCTCAATGGTCCTGCAATACTAGGACTTGTAAAACCAAACATAGTTGGGTGTGCAAGTTGTAAAACATGTACAAGCAACGCACCTGCAACACCTGCAAAAAACGCACCAATTGAAAACGCCATTACCTTGTATTTTGTTGTATTAACACCAACAAGTTCAGATGCAACTTCATCCTCTCTAATTGACTTCATTGCTCTTCCTATTGTTGAATAGACAACATTTTTCAAAACAAAAATTGATATTAAAGCAGTAAAGAAGATCACAGGAAATGTTGAAAGTCTCGGAATTCCCAAAAGACCTCTTGGTCCCCCCACGTAGTCAATAGCGTTTATACTAACTCTTACAATTTCTTGAAAGGCAAGGGTGACAATAGCAAGATAATCGCCTCTAAGCCTCAAACTTGGAATTCCAAGAAGTATTCCAATAACAGCAGCAAGGATGCCTCCAAGAATAATTGCAACAAAGAATAATGCAAACTTAGGAAGCGTTTGCATCTGTGATACCTTAAATATCAAGGTTGTAAGAACACCTGCCGTGTATGCACCAACGGCCATAAATCCACCATGCCCCAAAGAAAATTGTCCCGTAAAACCATTAATGATGTTTAGGCTTGTTGCAAGAATAATATTAATAAGGGCAATATCTATTATTTGCATATAGTAGTTATTTAATACACCCAGAGAATAAAGAACCTGAATTACTACAAAAATAATAAGACTATAAATAAAAAGTAATCTATTCTTAGTTAGCAGTTTCATATTACACCTTTTCTCCTGTCTTCTTTCCAAATAGTCCTTGAGGAAGGAATATGAGAACAACAATTAAGATTGCATAAGCAATCCCTTCCCCAATAATTGAGTTAATCGCATAACCTAAAACCTCAGCAATACCAAGTATAAACGCCCCAATCATAGCACCGACAATGTTTCCTATACCACCTAAAACTGCAGCAATAAAAGCCTTTAATCCAGGGACAATGCCCATATATGGAAGAATCCTTGGATAAGTAAGTCCAGAAAGAAGACCAGCAGCACCTGCAAGAGCACCACCAATAATAAAGGTAAGATCTATTATTTTTTCAAGATCAATTCCCATTAACCTTAATGCATCTTTATCTTGTGAAGAAGCCCTCATCGCCATACCAAGCCTTGTATAAAATATGATGTAAGTTAATATCAACATCAAAACAATTGCAATCGAAACATTAATTATCTGATAATTCGTAAAATGCACTGTTCCTATATTAAAATCTTTAATGGAAATAAATTGAGGAAACGGTCTATATGAAGGTCCAATTGCAGGAATTGCTGAAGTAAAATACTCTATAAACATCGAAACACCTATGGCTGTGATAAGTGCTGAAAGCCTTGGTTTATATCTTAATTTTCTATATGCAATTCTATTTGCAAGAAATGCGGCTAAGGCTCCTATTGTCATACTTACAAGAAGGGCAATTACTATTAAAGATGTTTGTCCAAGACGCTCAGCAATTAAAAAATTAATTGCAAAATATGCGGCATATGCACCAAGCATATAGTAATCGCCATGCGCAAAGTTAACCAACTTGATAATACCGTAGACAAGAGTGTAACCAATAGCAATCAATGCATAGACACTTCCAAGTTGAATACCATTTATTAACTGTTGAAGATTAAATATCCCGCTCATTTTTCACCTTCTTTCAAAAATGGCAGGGGAAGATACTCCCCTGCCTCAAGATAAACTATGGGTTAACTGTTGTTACATATACCTGTTTACCGTTTTCTATCTTAATAATAACTGCAGGCTTAACAGGGTTCCTGTTTTCATCAAACTTAATCAAACCCGAAACTCCATGATATTCGATGTTTTTCAAAGCGTCTCTTATTTTTGCACCATCAGTTGAACCTGCATTCTGAATTGCCTGAAGGATAAGTCCCATTGCATCATATCCAAGAGCTGCAAGCGCATCAGGTGCTTCACCATATTTTGCGGTATATTTCTTGACAAACTCTTGAACTTCAGGTCTTTGATCATCCTTGGAGAAGTGGTTTGTAAAATAAGAGTTATTAACTGCATCTCCACCAATTTTAACTAAGTCTGGTGAATCCCAACCATCGCCACCAAGGAATGGTCCTTTGTATCCAAGTTGTCTTGCTTGCTTTGCCATAAGACCATCATCGTTGTAGTAATCAGAGCAATAAATTACATCAGGAGATCCTGCAAGAATTTTTGTTAAGAACGGAGTAAAGTCTGTTGTACCTGCTGGATGTCCTTCAAATGCAACAATCTGTCCACCAAGTGAAGTAAACTTATCCCTAAAGAATTCTGCAAGTCCTTTTGTATAGTCTTTACTGTTGTCAAAAAGAACACCTGCTTTTCTTGCTTTAAGGTTATTGTATGCAAACACTGCACCAACAGTACCCTGGAATGGATCAATGAAGCAGGCCCTGAAGATATAATCACCAACTTGTGTAACCTTTGGGTTAGTTGAAGTGGGTGAAACCATTGGAATTCCTGCGTTTTGGCAAATAGGAGCAATTGCAAGAGAAACCTTAATCATAACTGTACCTGCAATTGCAACAACCTTGTCCTCATTAATGAGTTTCTGTGCTGCTGTTGCGCCTTCTGTTGGGTCTCCTTTGTCATCTGCAAATACAAGTTCAACTTTATTACCAAGAACTCCACCTTTTGCGTTCCACTCCTCAATCATCATTTCATAGCCATTTCTTGTTGATACACCAAAAGTAGATGCTTCTCCTGTTACAGGACCAATACCTCCAATCTTGACGCTTGGACCTTGGGCCGTTTTACACCCCGTGAATGTTGTACTTACAAGTGCTACAATGAGTAGTAGCACAACTAATGCCTTTTTACTCATCCTTCGCCTCCTCTTAAGTTTTTTTACCCCTTATAAATTTATTGAAAGAATTATATGAAAAAAACTTTAAAGTCAAGAGATAATTTTTTACTTTGAGAAATTTATTGATTCATTTTTAAAAAGCTCTAAAATATAAAAGGGGGGCATCACCCCCCCCACAATGAAAGATAAGGCTTAGGAAACTACTTAGAAACTGCGTCCTTCAATTCTTTACCGACCTTGAAGTAAGGAACTACCTTTGCTGGAATTGAGATCTTCTTTCCGGTTCTGGGATTAACACCGTTCCTCTTTGCTCTCTCTCTTGTTGCCCAGGTTCCAAAGCCAATAAGTGCTACTTTGTCACCTTTCTTGAGAGTCTCCTTCACGACATCGATAAATGCATCGAGCATTGCTTCGACGTCTTTCTTCTTCATTCCGGTCTTCTCAGCAATTGCTGTAATGAGTTCTGGCTTGTTCATCAATTTTCACCTCCTTTCTTAATAACGCTATTTTCAAGTATTTATGCAGTATCTTTCAATAACACCGCATAAATACTTGCTTAATTCTAATATATACGAATTTTACTTTATGTCAAGAGGTTTTTAGGGTAATTTTATATTTTTGGTACTTTTTTCGAAAAATTTGACGTTTTAAAGCGCCCCGAAGCTTTACAATTTTTTAAAAAGAAACTTTGTTAAACTTAAGTTTTTAAAGATTATTTTTATAGAGTATTTGATTTTAGACCAATTTCTCTTATCCTATGCATATAAAGGAGTGATAGAAATGATAAAATTTGTCCAAAAAAGAGATGGAAGAATTGTGCCTTTTGAAAAAGAGAAGATAACTAAAGCAATTGAAAAAGCAGGAATTGCAACACATGAATTTGGGGTAGAAACAGCTAACTACCTAACAAACATTGTTGTAAATGAACTTATTGACGAAGAAGAACCATTAAACATTGAAGTCATTCAAAACAAAATCGAAGAAGTATTAATGCGAAAAGGATTCTTTCAAACTGCAAAGGCATTTATCATCTACAGAGAGAAGCGAAGAGAACTTAGAGAATTAAGAAAACATCTTAACATACCTGAACTCTTTGACCAATACATAGGAGAAGAAACCTGGGAAGTGCATGAAAATGCGAACATTGACTACTCAATACAGGGATTAAAGGCATATATTACAGGAAAAGCAGAAGAGATTTATTGGCTTGAAAAGGTCTATCCCAAGAAGATTGCAGATTACCATAGAGATGGCTTTGTACATATTCATAATCTCTCCTCACTAACTGCCTATTGTGTCGGCTGGGACCTTGAAGACCTTATTAAACGTGGTTTTGGCGGTGTTCCGGGAAAACCTTATTCTACCCCTGCCAAACACTTTTCATCAATTTTAGGACAAATGATGAATTTCCTTTTTACACTCCAAAACGAAGCGGCAGGTGCAGTGGCATTTTCATCTTTTGATACTCTTCTTGCTCCCTTCGTATACTTTGATAATTTATCCTACAAAGAGGTAAAACAGCAAATTCAAGAATTTGTATATAACATGAACCAAACAATGAGAACAGGAGGACAATCTCCATTTTCCAATATAACGGTTGATTTAACGCCGCATCCGCTTTTGAAAGACAAACCTGTTGTTATTGGAGGAAGATCAATCAAGGAATATACCTACGGCATGTTTCAAAAAGAAATGGATATTATAAACAAGGCACTTTTTGAGGTATTTATTGAAGGCGATGGGCATGGAAGACCTTTTACGTTTCCAATACCAACAATTAATATCTCTAAGGACTTTGATTGGAATAATCCAGTGCTTGAACCTGTTTGGGCTGCAACAGCAAAGTATGGGACCCCATACTTTGCAAATTACATCCGTTCGGATTTAAGACCGGAAGATGCAAGGTCAATGTGCTGCAGGCTTCGTTTGGAGACAAGAGAGCTAAAAAACAAAGGCGGAGGGCTATTTGGTGCAAATCCCCTCACAGGATCTGTGGGCGTCATCACAATTAATCTTCCTCGTATTGCATACCTTTCAAATCACAATATTAACGAATTCTATGCAATGCTTGATGAAATACTTGAAGCCTCAAAAGAAGGACTTGAAAAGAAAAGAAATGCAGTTGAAAAATTTACCGAAATGGGACTTTACCCATATTCAAGAATCTATCTTGAATCTATAAAAGAATCAACAGGACATTATTGGGATAATCACTTTTCAACAATTGGCATTATAGGTATGAACGAAGCCTTACAAATGCTTTTTGACAGATCAGTTCATATGGGAACGCAAAAAGGTATTCAATTTGCAGTTGATGTAATGCTTCATATAAGAGAAAAACTAAAGCAGTTCCAAGAAGATACAGGACACCTGTTTAATCTCGAAGCAACACCATCAGAATCAACATCTTATTCATTAGCAGTGAAGGACAAAAAAATTTATCCTGATATCGTGACTGCGGGGACAGAAGAAAACCCTTACTATACTAACTCAACACAACTCCCTGTAGACTATACAGATGACCCATTTGAACTTGCTGAGCTTCAGGAGCCGGTTCAAAGGTTATATACCGGTGGGACTGTTGTACACTTCTTCTTAGGAGAAAGACTTTACAATCCTAATTCCGCTAAGATATTTGTGAAAAAGATATTAGAAAACTTCGAAATCCCATATATTACCATTACTCCCTCATTCTCAATTTGCCCAAAGCATGGATATATAGCAGGAGAGCATGAATTTTGTCCTCTATGCGATGAAGAGCTAAAAGAGAAGGCAAAAAGGGGAGAGCTTGAAAATAATAAAAAACCTGCTAAGATTAACGTGGATTTGAAAATAGACATTTAGAAAGTAGATGCAAATAGTTTTTAGAGTATTTTTAAAAACTGAAGATTTGGGGGTGTTCTGTGCTTGAGGGCAGGGTATCTGTTACTCTTATTAACTATACTCCTAATCCGGAAATAACTGTTGCGACTGCAATGAGGCAGTCTCGCTATCAGGGTTCCGTAAAAGATTTAAATCTCAAAAGCGAAGACATCGTGCACCTCATAAACCTTGCACTGAAATTGGGGCATTTTTCTGTGTTTGAGCATATAAGTTTCACATTTGTAATTGAGGGCATCTCACGATCTTGTTCACATCAATTTGTAAGGCATAGATTTTTTTCATTTACACAGCAATCTCAAAGATATGTGAAATACGACAACCCAACATTTATAATTCCTCCATCAATCAAGAATAATTCTGATGCACTTGAAGTGTTTAAAAAAACTTTAGAGTTAATAGAAGAATCATACAAAAAACTTCTCTTATTAAAAATTCCTGAGGAAGATGCAAGATTTGTTCTGCCTAATGCAACAGAAACCAAAATGGTTGCAACTGCAAATGCAAGAGAATTAATGCACTTTTTTAAACTTCGCCTTGATCCACACGCTCAGTGGGAGATAAGAGCAATGGCTGAGGAAATGTTTAAGCAGGTTTCCTCAATTGCACCAAATATCTTTAATGAAGAAAATATAAAGTATTTCGAGTGAGTAGCTACTCATAAAAACTTTAAAAGGGGGCTCATGAGCCCCCTTTTGATATTTATATAAAGTTTCTTATGGTGTTACAAATGTTATTCTTCCGTCAACTTCTTTATACACCTTTGGATGTGCTTTAATGTAGTTTACAAGATCATCTCTCATATAATTTCCAGTTACAATTTTAATGGAAAGCGCATTCTTAAACACAGTATAGCCATCTCCACCTGCTGCCATAAAGTCATTTGTTGCCACTTTGTAAACTTTGTTTGGATCAATAGGTGTGCCGTCTAAAAGTTTTGCTTCAACAACTCTACTTCCAGGCTTCTTTGTAAGATCTACTTTTACTCGTATCCCTGAAATTTGTGCAAATCTTCCAGCTTGTGCTTCAACTTGTGAATACCCATTTTCAAGTGCCGCAAGAACATCGGAGCCTTTCAAATCAAGCATCACTATAAGATTATCGAAAGGAAGCACGGTATAGATCGTCCCAACACTTATGGGTCCTTTAGGAATAGAGGCTCTAATGCCACCGCCATTTGTAATTGCAATATCCGCACTTGAAATTTCTCTCATCCAATCCGCAATGAAATCGCCAAGGTTTGTTTCCTTAATTCTTATATTTGGTCTTGAACCGTCAAGATCCACAAGTGCTTCACCAATTACCTCTGACATCTTCTTACTTACTTCATCGTTATAGGGTTTAATAATTGAGAGAATTCCCTCATCCTCTTTAATATCGCCATTGATTGGAATTAATTTGTAGTCAATTTTTGCAAGCCTTACCGAATCGGCTTTTGCCTCGAAATAGAGTTTGACTTCACCAAGATTGTTTCCATATGAACCCGTCTGAACAATGTATGTCCCATTTACAATCGTTGGCTTATCAAGAACCGTGTGAGTATGCCCACCAATGATAAGGTTTATTCCGTTGACCTTGCTTGCAAGTTGCACGTCACCAATATCACCAGTGTAATAGTCTGTTGCAGAATACCCAAGATGTGAAAGAAGCACTATGAAGTTTGAATTATCTTTTAATGTTGAAACAACATTTGTTGCAGTCTTTACTGGGTCAAGAATCTCAAGTCCTTGAAGCCCGTTTGGATTAACAAGTATTGGAAGTTGTGGATTTTCAAGCCCAAAGAGACCAAGCTTTACAAAGCCAAAAGACTTTATATCATAGGGTTTGCTCATAAAAGTAGAATTTGTTTTTGTATCAATGACATTGGAGCAGATGTATGTGTATTTTGCCTCTGATACCCTTTCTGCAAGGACATCTTTTCCCCAATCAAATTCATGGTTCCCAAATGTTGCATAGTTATAACCCATTGCATTGTAAACCTCAATTACGTCCTTCCCGTAGAAGAACGCTCCAATTGGAGGACCACCGCCAATTGCATCTCCTGCATCAACAAGAAGTGTTCTATCCGGATTATATGCTCTTTCCTCTTTAACAACTGTATAAATCCTTGCGCTTCCACCAATAGGTTTCTTGTCTTTATCGGTTGAACCAAGTAAATACATATGGAAGTCATTTGTATGTAGTATTGTTATAACAGGGAATCTTGAAGATGCAAGCATATGCGCAAACGCCTCTCTTGTTATTGGTTTTCCTGCACCAAGTGTATCACCTGTAGGTTTATAAAATCCCATTTTTACAAAGTAATTTACAAAATCTTTTGCCTCAGGAAGAAGCATATTTGCATCTTTGAAATTTGAGATCACATTTTCTGCTTGTGGATTTGTAATCTTAAGAGCCCTTGAAAGAACCAAAACCGCTTCATCAAGTGTAATAGGACTGTTTGGTTTAAATGTGCCATCTGGATACCCCATAAAGACCTTTGCCCTTGCAAGTGTTTCAATGTAAGGAGATGCCCAGAAATCTTTTGGTGTGTCCTTAAAGGTATACTTCGAAAGGTTAAACCATGGGATAAAGTCGTAAGGAAATGCCTTTACTATCATTTTGGCAAATTCAGCTCTTGTAAGAGTGCGCTCAAGATGAAGACTTTGATCAGGATAACCCTGAAGAACACCCCTTTCTACAAGTACATCTAAATCAACATTACCATAGGTTGTAGCATTTGCAAACTGTTGTTTGGGAAGAGCTGGAATAAACGTGACAAGTAAAAACAGTACTACAAAAACCGAAATAAACTTCTTCATTTTCACTACCCCCTTCCTTTCATAAATTTTGTATTTTCATTAGTATTATATACTTTTTATAAGAATTTTTTAAATGATTAAAAAATTTTTTCTTTTTTTACATTTCTGTATATAATTTAAAAGAAGGAGGAAGAGATGGAAGAGAAAGTGTTAAGAGAAGGTGACCTTGTTCTTGAAGATGGCACTATCATTAGAGAAGAGTTAAGGACTCGTTGTGAAATTTGGTCAAGACCTGTTGGTTATTTAAGACCCGTACAGCATTGGAATAACGGAAAAAGGGAAGAATTTAAAGAAAGAAGGCGTTTCAAGATAGAGGACTCAAAAGAGGCATAAAAGAGTCTAATGAAAGGTTCTCTCGAAAGTTTTTCGCTTGAAGAACTCCTGCAGGCTATAAACCAATCGAAAAAATTTGGAAGAATTGATATTCAAGGCGCTCACGGACAGTATGGAATTTATATTAACAAAGACAGCATATACCATGCATTTTCTCCTCACTATGAACGTGGAATAAATGCCCTTTTTGAAGCTTTCATCGAAGCAAAAGGCACATTTGAATTCAAAGATATGTTAAACTCTAAATATATAACAATCTCAAAACCATTTTTTGACCTAATTACAGAAGGACTAAAAATAAAAGAAGAACTTTCAGACTTAAATAGCAAGATCTTTGATGATACTGAATTTGAGTTATCTCACGAAACAAATCTTGAATCTATTTCAATATCGGGAAGTGACTTAAAGTTTTTAAGTAAGCTCGGAAAAGGAATGCCTGTTGCTTTAATACTTAAAGAGGAAAACATCGATTATATAACGTTTTTAAAGAAATTAAAGACATTTATAGAACTTAACCTCGTAAAAATTAAAAAAGCCGGATAGAAATCCGGCTTTAAAAAAATTCCTAAATTTTAGTCAAACGTAAATACAACCTGCACATTAGCATTTACCTTTAATGTTCCGCCTTGGACGGGTACATTAGTTTCAGATTGTCCTGCCATAAATGATTTAAAGATAGGCTGAGGATAATTTATAGATTCAATAGAAATAGACTTAATACCTGTAACTTTGTAGTTTGTGTTCTTTAACGATGCGTCAGCCTTTGCACGTGCATTTTGCATAGCATTCTCGATTGCTTTAAGTTTAAGATCCTCTTTGTTTGAGACATCAAAAGAAATACCACCAATATCGTTAACACCTGCTTTTACAATGGCGCTTAGAATTCTACCTACTTCTTCTATCTTTGTTTCAACAAGAAAGTTTTCAGATGCTCTATAGCCTTCAAGAGTTGATTTGCCTGTTTGTGGATTGTATGAATAAATAGGAGAGAGATTTAGATTTGTTGTTTTAATTTTCTCCTTTGCAATACCTTGCTTCAAAAGGATATCCATAATTCCATTTGCCTTTATTGCAAGTCCATCCATTGCTTTTGCTGGATCTGGATCTTCAAAGAAGACTCCAAAATTAAGGTAAGAAACATCTGGCACAACTTCAACATAACCTTCCCCTGTCACAGAAATTGTGTGGTTCATAGGATCAGAATCAGCAGTTGCAAAACCCTTCGGAAGGGTTCTTCCACCAATAAAAACAACTGTCAAAATCGCAATTACTACAAATAATACTAATAATTTTTTATTCATTTCCTTCACCTCCACTAATTAGATACAGGCAATTTCAAAAAAGTTCCATAAAGTTAAAAAATTTTTCTTTTTTAAAGAGCATTATTAGAAAAAACCTATTTATAAAAACAGGGCTCGATTCTATAAATCGAGCCTAATAAAAATCTTTTAGTTTCTTATATATAAGTTTTTGTCCTTATTAAACAAATTATCTCATTTTTGTAAATTTTAAAGTTTAGTAAAAGATGTATAACAACAAGAGCTCCAAAACCATTCCAGGAACATTATGCATAGCCTCAAGACTTTCCTTTGAAAAGCCTAAAAAAGTCCAATTGGTTATTTTTGCAATTCTACCTGAAGGTGCAAAGTAAAGACCAATCCCAGAAAAAGTGACAGGTATAAAAAGAAGGAGAATAAGAGTCGAAAGTATTGCTTTAATTTTTACTATAAGAAGGTTTATATTAAGAATTCTCCTTCTTGTTTCCATTAGTGACCTCCAGATTTACCGAAATTTCCTTTACCGTTAGAACTCCCATTTGAAGTTCCAACTATTGCGTTATACTCTTCAACCGAAAGAAGAACAGGGGCATATTTAATACCATTTGAGGACAGTTGACTA
The DNA here is from genome assembly GCF_047785965.1 of Caldisericum insulae. NCBI lineage: Bacteria > Pseudomonadati > Caldisericota > Caldisericia > Caldisericales > Caldisericaceae > Caldisericum > Caldisericum insulae. The sequence continues at coordinate 45,956 of NZ_JBLOBF010000005.1, read as the reverse complement.
ACAAAAGCCCTAAGATGATTTTTTGAGCCATTCATAAGATTTGTATAAACAGTTTTTATGTCGTTTTTGTCTGTATTATTAATATAAGATTTAAGGTCAATAATATCGGTTTCTTCTATAAGAGCACCAACCTTAAGTGCATCAACAATAGATTTAGAACCTTGTGTGGTTAAATCATTATACAACTGCTGAAGATGAGGGTCTGTAAAAACTCCCTGTTTATAAAGAGTTGATGGTACAACAAGTCCATACTTTTCAATAAGTCCTAAAACTTCGTTCATGTGAGTTTGCTCAGAGCTTTGAATATTCTTGAATATTGTTAAACCCCATAAGTCATATAGATATGAGTATACATCGTGAGCAAGTTTCTCCTCTTCAACTATGTATAGAATTCCATCCTTTTCTATATTGGTAAGGTCAGTAGTTGTTTGTGTTGTCGTTGTATGCGAAACCGAAACCTCAGTTGAATTGATTGGTAGGTTATTATTTACATAGCCTTCGCTATTCAAATTTGCACTGCTACAACCTGTAAATATAATCATAATAGCCAATATTATTGATCCAATTTCTAAGAATGTTTTCTTCATTTTAACCTCCTAAAGGTAATATTTTTTATTAATTCTATTTTATATTTTAGTTACAATTATGAAGGAATTATAAAAAAAATTGTTGTGCTGTGTAGAAATTTAAATTAGGGCACAAATCTTTTGTGCCCTAAAAGTTTTTCAATAGAACGATTTTATTATATATTAAGGAATTCTCTAATCTTTTGAAGCCGTTTTTCCTTTGTTAAACTTTCCTTAAAGAGATTTTTTCCCTCTAAAAGAAGTTCATGATGAACTGACTTATCTTCCTTGTAAAATATACCAAGAGGAATTTTATCTTGAACATTTGAGATCTCAATTGCCTCTTCTTTTGTAGTTGCAATCTTATCTACAAAGAATGTATTTTTATTGTAAAGTTCATAGGTATCATTGAATGATACGCATGGTTGAAGCACATCAACAAAAGAAAATCCCTTGTGAAGTATTGCTTCAACAAAAATATTCGTCAATTCCTTTATTTTTGCAGAATATCCTCTTGCAACAAATGTAGCGCCAGAATCAAGTACCAATTTTATGGGATTGAGAGGTTCTTCCACCGAGCCAAAAGGTGTTGAAGGTCCTTTGAAACCTTTTGGTGAAACAGGGGTAAATTGCCCCGTTGTAAGCCCATATACACCGTTATTATGCATTATTATTGTAATATCAGCGTTCCTTTTTGCTGCAAAAAGGACATGTTCAAGCCCCTCACCCATTGCATCGCCATCTCCAACAAAGGCTACAACATATAAGTCAGGATTTCCTAATTTCATTCCTTGCGCTGTAGCAACGGCCCGTCCATGAAGGGAGTAAAATCCACTCAAATTCAAATAATCAAAGATTTTTCCATGGCAACCAATACCTGCAGTAATTAAAACATGGGATTTCTTAACGCCTCTATTCTCCAATTCCTTTATTGCACCTTTAAATGCAGTAAATATTCCAAAATTACCACAACCAGGACACCATGTATTTTCTTCATATGTTGTAAGCTCATCTCTTACGCTCATGATAACGCCTCCTTTATTGCTTTTGCAAGGCTTTCAACTTCAAAAGGCCTACCGTCATATTTCCTAATGTGGCTATTAACTTCAATGCCTGTTTTCTCCTTAAGAAGTTTTTCAAAGGATCCCATAACGCTTTGTTCTATAACACATGATTTCACACCACTAAATTGTTTAAATTCCCAAGAAGGAAATGGCTCAAGGTAAATCGGTTGAACAACTCTTGCTTCAATTTTTCCAAATTTGAGCGCTTCAAGAACAGACATAGTTGTTGAACCATATGTATAGATAATGGGTGCATTATCACCCAAATGTGAATTATAAATATTAACGGTTTTCAGGCTTTTAAATTTCTCGATGATTGAGTTATACTTCCTAAATCTTTTATCGTGCATCTTTGTTATCATCTCTGGATCCTCTGTTGAAAGTCCGTATTCATCATGCTCATAACTTGAAAACTTAATTACACTTTGGGAGGGTGGAAAAAGTAATGGCGATACTCCAGAATCTGTTAGTTTATATCTAAGATATTCACCATCTGTATGCTTAAAATAATCCGCAAAACTCGCTTTATCGAGGTCAATTTCAAATGTTTTTCTACTCTCTGAAAGATGTTTTTCTGTTAAAAGAATGGAAACGGTTTGAAATTCCCATGCAAGAGACAAAAGTTCGGATGCAAGATAGAATGCCTCCTCATGTGTTCCTGGTGATGAAACAATTTTCGGAAATTCACCATGCCCCTGGTTCAAAGCAAAATAAAGGTCACCTTGTTCTGTATAAGTCGGCACTCCCGTTGAAGGACCCGGTCTTGATGATAAAACAGCCAAAATTGGAGTTTCTGTCATACCTGCTAAAGATAAAGCTTCCTCCATAAGAGCAAAACCTCCACCAGAAGAAGCAACCATTGTTTTGAGACCAACAGAAGCAGCACCTATTGCCATATTTATAACCGCAATCTCATTTTCAGGATGCATTACCCCAATCTCGAAATCCCTTGTATGTGCCGCAAGGAAATGCAAAATTGTTGAAGCAGGAGTCATAGGATAGGCAAAGAACATATCAAGGCCACCTGCATATGCACCAAGAGGGATTGCTTCATTGCCAGATACAACAGGCATTCTCTTATTTCCTTTATCTAATTGAATACGTTCTCCCTTGAATTGCGAAACAAAATAATCATAAACTTCGTTTGCAAAACTAATATTATTTTCTACATCTCTAAAATTTTCCTTTATGAGATTTGCAAGTTCATCTTTTGAAAGACCTAATACACCGAAAAGAACTGATAATGCAGAGATACCTAACCTTAATTCTGGGTTTGGATACTTCCTTCCAAAAGTTGTAAGAGGAATGCCAATATGATTTTGTTCGGCTTCTTCCACAAGATCTGAATTATACACAACAACACCATTTTTGATTGCCTCATCCTTGTGCTTATTATAACTTCTCTCATCTAACGCAACAATTACATCCTTTTTCTCATAGTGGCTAAAATAGGTTCTGTTGATGTAGAAACAACGCAAAAATTGTGCCCACCTTTAATTAGACTCTGATAGTCTTACATTTCAAAGGCATATCTTCCCATGTTTGAAAAGAAAGAACTTAAAACCGCACCAATCTTTTTCACCCCGTTACCTGCTGATCCACCAACGAGGATTGTAAAAATATCTTTTTTAGATGAATCCAAAATAACCACCTCCTTGCTTAATTATAACACATTTAAAATAATTTTAGGGAGGCTTAACCTCCCTAATCCTCCTATTGAAAAATTGGTCAGCGGCGAAGTGTTTTATCCTTCAAATTTCTTAAAGACAAGTACTACGTTGTGCCCACCAAATCCAAAAGAATTCTTTAAAGCAACCTTAATGTTTGCTTCTCTTGGTTTATTGGGAACATAATCTAAGTCACATTCTGGGTCAGGTACCTCATAGTTAATGGTTGGGAAAATAACCCCCTTTTGGATTGAAAGAACCGTTGCAACAGATTCAAGGGCTGCCGAAGCTCCCAACAAATGCCCTGTTTGTGATTTTGTAGAGCTTACAGGGATTTTATACGCAAGATCCTGGAAAACCTGCTTAATCGCAAAGGTTTCGTTCTTATCGTTAAGAGGCGTAGAAGTACCATGCGCATTTATATAATTTACATCTTCCTTATTTACCCCTGCCTTTTTCATAGCAAGTTCCATTGCCCTAATAACTTCCTTTGCCGAAGGATCTGGTGCTGTTACATGATATGCATCATTTGTAGTACCATAACCTGCAAGCTCTGCGTAGATTTTAGCACCACGTTTTTTGGCATGGCTCAAAGATTCCAGGATGAGAATTCCTGCACCCTCTCCCATTACAAAACCATCTCGTTCTTTATCAAATGGACGAGAAGCATGTTCTGGGTCATCATTTCTTTTTGAAAGTGCACGCATCGATGCAAATGCAGCAACAGCAGTTGGAGTAAATGGAGCTTCAGCACCACCTGTCACAACAATATCAAGATCCCCTCTTTCTATTGCAAGCATTGCTTGTCCTATTGTTTTTGCAGAGGAGGCACATGCTGCAACCGAAGCATTTGTCTCACCTTTGAAGCCATATTTAAGAGCAACATATGCTGGTATTGCATCAATAATCATCTGAGTTATAAGGAAGGGGCTTACACGAGATGGTCCCTTTTCTTTATTTACAAGAATCTGCTGCTCAAGGGATATAATGCCGCCAACCCCAGAAGTTATATAAACACCAACTCTTTCGGGGTCAATAGCATTTGTATCTATACCTGCATCTTCAATTGCCTCTTTTGCTGCAGCAAATGCAAAGTGCTGAACTCTGTCAAGGCGAGGAACTTCTTTCTTATCAAGGTAGTTTTCGGGATTGAAGTCCTTTATCTCGCCACCTATTTGAACAGAGATCTGAGATGCATCAAAGGAAGAAATCTTTGAAACACCAGACTTTTGAGAAAGCAATCCTTCCAAAAATGCATTAATTCCAATTCCAATGGAAGATACCACTCCTAAACCTGTAATAACAACCCTTTCTTTTTCCATACTACCCTAAGTGCTCCTTAATGTATGAAATTGTTGCACCAATAGTTGTTATTTTATTAATGTCTTCGTCTGGGATCTTTACGCCAAATTCATCTTCAAGAGCCATTGCAATGTCAACAAGTGCAAGGGAATCTGCACCAAGATCCTTTACATATTCAGCAGAATCAACAATTTTGTCATCTTCCACGCCTAACTTCTCTTTTACAACCTTTAAAACTTTTTCTCTAATTTCTCTTTCTTCCATTTCTAACCTCCTTAAAATTTAAATTTTATGTTAATGACAAACCACCATCAACAATTATAACACTTCCTGTAATATAACTTGCAAGAGGAGAAGCAAGGAAAACAACAACATTTGCAATATCTTCAGGCTTACCTGCTCTCTTCAAAACAATCTTATTTAAATAGGTTTCTTTTACATTTTGAGGTAATCTTTCTGTCATTTCGGTCTCAATATAACCAGGTGCAACAAGATTTGAAGTAATTCCTCTTGAACCGTATTCAAGCGCAACTGCCTTCGTAAAACCAATAAGCCCTGCTTTAGAGGATACATAGTTTGCCTGTCCAACATTTCCTGTAATTCCAACGATTGAACCAATATTTACAATTCGCCCAGAATTATTCTTAATCATGTATTTAAGTGCGTGCTTTGTCATAAGAAATGCACCCTTAAGATTTGTGTCTAAAACTGCATCCCAATCATCAACACTCATCCTTAGAAGAAGTGTATCACGAGTTATGCCAGCATTATTTACAAGAACGTCAATTCTTCCAAACTTATCTATGATTTGTCTGATTGCATTTTCAGAAGAAGCCTCATCAACAACATTGCATTGGAAAATCTCTGCAACTCCACCAAAGGATTCAATTTCGCTTTTTGTTTTTAATGCATCGTCAACTCTTGAAGTATAAATAATTGAAACACTACTTCCCGCCTTTGCAAGAGCAATTGAAATTGCACGCCCTATCCCTCTTCCACCACCTGTTACAACTGAAACTGTATTCTTGAGATTTATCTCAAGCATTAAAAACCTCCTCGGAAAGTTTCACAGTTGTGCCCTTAATAATTCTCTCAATGAGACCTTTTAAAACATTTTTAGGTCCAACTTCGTAGTAATCTTTTACTCCCATTGAATCCATCTTTAAAACCGAATCAACCCAGTTTACTGAGCCTGTTAATTGCTTCTTTAAGTTTTCTTTTATTCGGCTCACATCTCTTTCAGGTTCTGCTGTAACATTTTGAATTATTGGAATTGAAGGTGTCTTAAATTCTGCTTCATCAATTGCTTTTGACATATGAGGAACAACTGGCTCCATTAAAGGCGAGTGAAATGCAGCAGAAACTTCAAGCGGCTTTACAAGACGTGCACCAAGCTCTTTTGCAATTTTTTGTGCCTCGGCAATTGCTTCAACTGATCCAGAAAGGACAACTTGGTCAAAGGCATTATAGTTTGCGTTAACAATTACACCAACTTTAGAAGCTTCATCAAGAACTTTTTGTATTTTTTCCTTATCAAGGCCAATCACTGCAAGCATTTTTCCAGGTGCCTCGTAAGATGCACTTTTCATAAGTAACCCACGAGTTCTCACAAGTTTAAGCCCCGTTTCAAAAGAAAAAACTTCCGCTGAAAATAGAGCCGAATACTCACCAAGGCTATGCCCAGAAACGACCTGTGGTTTTATTCCTTTTTCCTTAAGAAGCAGATCATAAATTGCAGATACCGTATAAAGAGCAGGTTGAGTAATGTCAGTTGAGGTCAATAGTTCTTGGGGTCCTTTTTCGCAAATTTCCAAAAGATCAAAACCTAAAATCTCTGATGCTTTGCTAAATAATTCCTTTTTGATTGAGCTTTCAGGGATTTTTGCACTCATCCCCACATACTGCGAACCCTGTCCCGGAAAAACAAATGCAATCATGCCTCACCACCTCATTAAGATTGCCCCTGATGTCATACCTGCACCAAACGACACCATGAGCACCAAGTTACCTCTCTTAAGTTTACCTTCTTTTCTTATTGTGTCAAGTGATATAGGAATAGATGCAGCAGATGAGTTTCCAAATTTATCAATCGTAACCACAACTTTTTCCATTGGAATACCAAGTTTTTCTGCACCTGCCTGAATTATTCTCAAGTTTGCCTGATGGGGAATAAACCAGTCTATATCTTCCAATTTTGTACCAGTTTTATCAAGCAATTTTTTGGAGATCCTCGAGATTTCTCTTACCGAAAATTTAAACACCTCGCCTCCGTTCATTTTCGTAAAATAACTTCTTTCCTTGAGAACTTCTTCTGAAAACGGTTTTCTTGAACCACCAGCAGGCAAGGTGAGGTGCTCTGCAATTGAACCATCGGCATACAACTCAAAATCTATTATGCCTCTATCATCTTCAACTTCACCAAGGACAACAGCACCTGCTCCATCACCAAAAAGGACATAGGTAGTCCTATCGGTTGGGTCCATCATACGCGTAATTACTTCAGCACCAATTACAAGAACGTGTTTGTATGCTCCACTCTTTACAAACTGCGCACCAACAACTGTTGCATATACAAACCCAGGGCAACCAGCTTGAAGATCAAATGCAGCGCACTTACCTGCTGCACCAATCTTGTCCTGAACAAGACAAGCAGTTGCAGGATAAAGCATATCTGGTGAATTTGTTCCAACTATGATTAGGTCAATATCCTGAGGTTTTAAATTTGCATCTTCAAGTGCTCTTTTTGCAGCAACAGTTGCAAGGTCTGATGTTGCCTCATTTTCGTTTGCAAAACGTCTTTCAACGATACCAGTGCGAGTTCTAATCCACTCATCAGATGTGTCAAGAAATTTTTCAAGGTCGTGATTTGTTATAACTTTCTCTGGAATATAACTTCCAAGCCCAAGTATCCCTACCTTCAAAACGCACCTCCTAATGAATTTTTATTTGTAAAGAATGCCTTGATAATGCCCTTTGCAACAAGTTTGTCACTCACGAATAATTCGACCTTGCTTCTTGCAATATTATGCCTAAAATCAAGCATTTCACATCTTGCAATGACAGTGTCGTTTTCCTTAACTTTATTAATAAATCTAAAATCATCAATACCTACAAGATATCCAAAAAGATCTTTGTATTCCTCTTTAAGAAGAATCATAAAGGCAGAAACCTGCGCAGAAAATTCAACCAAAATAACACCAGGAACAATTGGAAAACCAGGAAAGTGTCCTTCAAAAAAGAAATCTTTTTGCGTAAATGTCCTTTTTCCAATCGCTTTCTCTCCAGGCTCAACTTCCAAAATTTCATCCACGAAGAGAAACGGTTCCCTATGCGGTAAAATCTCCTTTATCTTATCTAATCCTAAATTTCTAATCATATTTCACCTTCCACTAAACTTTTTGCTATTTTACACAAAAATTCCAAAATTTCCAAATAATTCAAACAAGAAGTTTAACTCTATACGAAATAAAAATTGCCCCGAAGTCAACCTTCGAGGCATAAAAACCCAAATTCGAAATACTTATGGAGTATAGAGTTTAGAAGCAATAGGGATTAAAAGAGAAAGTTTCGGTACAAATGTAATTAAAAGCAACCCTATTATTGCAAAAGCAACAAATGGCCAAATTTCTTTTGAGGTTTCGTCAAGAGGTTTCTTAATTAGATTCGACACTACATAAAGATTTACTGCAACAGGTGGTGTAATCTGACCAATGGCAAGAGCAACAGTTACTACTACACCAAAGAAGAGAGGGTCAATTTTAAATGCCTGAAGAACAGGCAAGAAAATTGGCATAATAACATAAAGAATTGAAATAGCATCCAAGAAAAACCCGGCAATAAATAGAACCAAATCCACTAATAAAAGAAAAGCAATCGGGCTTTTTGCAACACTAATGACAAAATTTCCTGCCGCATCAATAATACCAAGTGTAGCTTCGGTTACTGAAAAAATTCCAGCAAATGTTACAACAAACATAACAACAGCTGAGGTAACTGCCGTTCCTATTAGAGAGTCGATTATCTCTTTTCTACCGAGGCTCTTATAAACAAAAAGCCCCACAAACAAACTATAAAAAACTGAAATAACAGCCGACTCAGTTGGTGTTGCAATTCCTGCATAAATTGAACCAAGAATAATAACTGGAGCAAGAATTGCCCATATAGCTTCTTTAAAGGCATTCCATATCTCTTTTAGGCTTCCTCTTTCTCTAATTCCACGATAGTTTCTTTTTCTGGAAATAATGTATGTTATTATCATAAAAAATCCCATCATAACAAGTCCAGGGAGAATTCCACCCAAAAAGAGAGCGCCAATCGAGACTCCTGTTATGTTTCCATATACGATGAAGGCAATGCTTGGTGGGATAATAATTGCAAGTCCGCTTGATGCTGCAACAACTGATGCAGCAAATGTATCAAGATATCCCTGCTCAATCATTGAAGGAATAAAAATTAACCCAATGGCTGCAGCAGTTGCAGGTCCTGACCCAGAGATAGATCCCCAGAAAGCAGCAGTAGCAACCGCAGCAATCGCAAGTCCACCACGAGCTCTTCCAACAAGAATTATAATAAAATCAGATATCTTTTTAGCAAGACCCCCTTTTGCAAGTAACTCACCTTCAAGAACAAAGAAGGGTATAGCAATAAGAGGAAACTTAGCAATACCTGCAATAAAATTTTTGGCGATCATAGTTACACCAAGGTCGTACCTTAGGATTCCAAAAACACCAGCAACTCCAACTGCAGTACCTATTGGCGCACCTATAACGATAAGAAGTATAAATAAACCAAATAAGATTAATGCTGGACTCATTTTGCGCCTCCGACAATCGCACTTATATTTTTAACCGTGAAAACAATTATGCTTTTAAATACAAAGATCGAAAATATAGGGGTGCCGATTGTGTATATCCAAACAGGAATGTTGAGTGCTTCAGAACGAGAATGATAAAGCGTTAAATCTCTTATCACATCCTTTATTGCATAATAATCTACGGTTGCAAATAGCCATATTGCAAGAAGAGATGAAATAATAACAGCAATTAACTTAAGTGTTTTTGGAAATTTATCAAACACAAGATTCATTCCAAGGTGCGAACCTTTCTCAAAAGCCATTGCAATACCAAGAACGGTTATCCAAACAAACATATTTATTTCAATTTCTTCTGTTGCAGCAAATGATATGTGGAATATAAATCTACTTAGAACGTTTATGAATGCCAAGATAGCCATTATGCTTATTATTATGACGACAAGTACCTCTTCTATCTTTAGCTCTTTCATCTTACCTCCTTAAATTTAAAAAGGGAGGGATTACACCTCCCTTGTGTTTATTTACCCATATCCTTTAAAGCAGCGTTATAAATATCCTTTCCAATTATTGGAATCCACTTATCGTAAACAGATTTGGTTGCGTTAATGAATTGTTGTCTTTCCTCTGGTGTTAAATCAATAATCTGCATGCCCTTACTTCTTACATAACCCACCATATCAAGTATATTAGGGGTGTCACCAAATTTGTTCTTCAATATATTTATAGAAATAAACCCATCAAGACCACGCCTTACCATAGCCTTTTCCCATTCTGCAGCTTCAAGAGCAGAATCTTTAATTGCTTTCTGTACATAAGGAGGGAATTTATCCCAGGTTTGTTTGCTTACGCCAAGAATAAGAGGATCAATTACATAATTCCAGTTTGTAAGATATTTGTGATACTGCCAAATTTGAACGGGAATCAAAACACCATATGGGTTCTCTTGGCCATCAACTGCACCTTGTTGGAATGCCGTAACTGCATCGCCCCAGTTCATAGAAACAGCATCTGCACCAAGTGTTTTAAAGATATCAACAAATATAGGAGAGCCAACTACCCTAAATTTGAGTCCTCTCATATCCTCTGGTGTCTTTATTGGTCGTTTGCTATTAGTAAGCTGCCTAAAACCATTTTCTCCCCAGGCAAGATGAACAACCCCAAGTTTTTCCATCTGATCAATAATTATTTTACCTGCAGTACCATTTTCTATTTTATCCACATTCTCATATGTATTTATAAAGAATGGCAATGAGAAAAGGTTGAGAGATTGCACCACACCAGAAGCATTAATTGTTGAATCCATTACAAAATCAATGCTTCCCTCAGATACTGCTTGGAACCAGTTAGTTTGTTTTCCCTGAAGTAAAGAACTTCCAAAATAAGGCTTGATATTTATAAGACCATTTGTCCTCTCTTTTACAAGATCAGCCCATTTTTGAGCGCCCTTTCCCCAATCAAAAGCAGGACCAACATTTACCTGCATCGTATACTCCGCTTTTGGCTTAAAAGTAATTTTTGGCGGTGTTGTTGAGGCAGTAATAGTTACAGTTCTTGTATTTGCATCCCAACCGACCTTTGCTCCAAGCGTCTCAGTTACAAATCTTACAGGAACAAGTGTCCTCCCAGAAACAATCTTTGGGGGAACGTCAAGCATGTTAATAACATTATTCACTACAGCTTTATTAGAACCAATGGTAAGTTTAAGGTTTATATCCCCAAACACATAGCTCACTTCTTTCTTTGTTCCATCCCAACCAATATTTGCACCAATAGATTCTCCAATAAATCTAAATGGGACAAGCGTCCTTCCATTCTCAATGATTGGAGGAGAATCAAGAGTTACAACTTTTGAATCAACATAAGCCTTAGGATTACCAATAGTCATTTTGATTACAACTTGAGATGCAGCAATCGCAGGGCTAAAACGTACAAAGCCAAACATAAATGCTACAACTAAAAAGATTGCTACTACTTTCTTCATACTTTACCTCCTCTTTTAAATTTTATTTAATTTTTGTAAATTACTCTCTTGCTCAATATACTCGGCAAGTTTCCCTAAAAATCTTGCAGCGTCTGCACCATCCACAATTCTGTGATCATAAGACAAACTAAAGTATGCAAATTCTCTTACAACTATCTGGTTTTCGATGATAACAGGTTCTTTTAAAACTCTTCCAATACCGAGAATTGCAACCTCTTTACCATTTAAAACAGGTGTAAAAAAGTCTGTTCTCATCATTCCAAGATTGGTTATAGTAAAAGTAGAACCTGTTAAATCATCTACTTTCAACGCATCTTCCTTGACTCTGTTCTTGAGATTATCAAGTTCATTGGCTATATCCCTTAGTGATTTATTACCCACATCTTTAATTACAGGTACTACAAGTCCTTTATCAGTATCGAATGCAATACCAATATTTACTGCGTCAAAAATCTCCAACTCAACCCCATCAAAATGGGAATTAAACTTCGGAAATTCCTTCAAAACCTCTGATACTATCTTTACAAAAAATACAGTAAGTGTTATACCAGGGAAATTTTCCTTTAGTCTTAATAGATTTGTTAAATCAATTTTCGTAATGTTTGTTACAAGAACTGATTCTTTATAAGACTTAACAAGGTTGTCTATAATCCTCTTCCTAACAGGATCAATAGGTAATTTTTTGGAAGTTGGTTTTATTTCTTTCATGCTTTCAATAAAAGCAAGCACATCACTTTCAACAATTCTTCCAGAAGGACCGGTTCCTTTAATTTGTGTAAGGTCTATATTATGTTCTCTTGCAAGCCTTTTTGCCGCAGGAGAGGCTAATATTAAGTCTTCCTTGGCTTCCTTTTGTATATGATAAGTTTCTTTACCTATAACCTCTTCTTTTGATCCAGATTTTGTCTCTTGTATAATTTCTGGTTGGATAGTTTCCTTCTCTTCGCCAAGTATAGCAATAACATCTCCAACTTTTGCGCTTTCGCCCTCTTTAACCTTTATGACCTTTAGAAATCCCTCAAATGGAGATTCGAGTGTATTAATGATTTTTTCTGATTCAACTTCTACAAGAGGCTCGCCCTTCTTGACATAATCACCAACTTGTTTGTACCATTTTGTTATTGTACCCTCTTCCATTGAGAGCCCAAACTTGGGCATTCTTATCTCAAACATCAAAGCACACTCCTTATTGCTTCAATTACGCTATTTTTATCAGGAATCACAAAGTCTTGTAAAGGAGGTGAAAAAGGAATATGAACGTTCTTTGCACCAACTCTTCTAATGGGGGCATCGAGATAATCAAAAAGTTCCTCTTGGATTGTTGCAGCAATTTCAGCACCCCACCCTGCTCTTCGCCATGTTTCATGAGCTATAACAACCTTATGAGTCTTCTTGACGGATTTAAAGACTGTTTCCTTATCCCAGGGTACAAGTGTCCTTAAATCAATAACTTCGACACTTATCCCCTCCTTTTCCAGTTCCTCTGAAGCAGCAAGCGACTCATGAACCATTCTTGAAGTCGCGATAACAGTTACATCTTTTCCTTCCTTTTTAACGTCAGCAACACCGAATGGAATATAGTATTCTTCCTCAGGAACAGGTCCTTTCATTTTATAAAGCATCTTGTGTTCAAAGCAGATAACGGGATCATCTACTCTGAGTGCAGTTTTAAAAAGACCTTTCATATCATAAGGAGTTGAAGGTATTATAACCTTTATTCCAGGAATATGCATAAAAATTGTCTCTATTGATTCAGAATGCTGTGCTGCTGCAGATTTTGAAATTCCATCGGGACCTCTTAGTATAAGATGTATTTTTCCTTGACCGCCCGTCATATACTTAAATTTCATTATCTGGTTTGCAATCGCAGCCATACCTGTAAAAAGGAAATCTGCAAAATGAAACTCAGCAACAGGTCTCATGCCAGCAAGTGAAGCACCCAACGCAGATCCAAAAATTACCTCTTCTGAGATTGGGGTATCAATAATTCTATCTTGATATTTACCAAGAATAGGCTTATATGCTCCAAAAATACCACCCTGTTTTGCAATATCCTCTCCATAGGTGAATATAGTAGGATCTCTTGACATCTCCTCTAAGATTGCTTCACCTAAAGCTTCTGAAAATGTAATTTCTCTCATACAAGCCTCCTATTAGTAAAGACAATTTGTACTATCTTCAAAAAGATCTTCAAGAGCTTCCTCGGGCGCTGGGTACTCATCTTGTTCTGCAAACTGGACTGAGTCTTCTACTTCAGCCTTTGCATCATACCAAATTTGTTCTTTTTCTTTTTCTGTAAGATACCCACCCTCAATAAGCTTTCTTTCAAATCTGGATATCGGCTCATTTGGCCATCTTTGGTCTACTTCCTCTTTCGTTCTATAGAGCTGTGGATCACCAACAAAGTGTCCCTTAAGACGGTAAGTTTTCGCCTCTATCAAAGTAGGTCCACCACCATTTCTTGCTCTTTCAACCGCCTCTTTAACTGTCTCGTAAACTGCTATTACATCATTTCCATCAATTGAAACTCCAGGCATATTGTAACCGACTGCTCTATCAGAAATATTTTCAACAGAGGTGGTCTCCTGTACTCGCTCCGTTGAAGCAAATTGGTTATTCTCATTTAAGAAAATTACAGGAAGTTTAAAAACTGACGCCCAATTAAGAGCCTCATGAAAGGCACCCCTATTTGAGGCGCCATCCCCAAAGAAAGAAATTACGACATTATCCTTTTTTTGTAATTTGATTGCCATTCCCGCACCTACTGCAATAGGTAAACCACCACCAACTTCACCGTTTGCTCCAAGCACACCAATAGATACATCAGCAATGTGCATTGACCCACCTTTTCCTTTACAATAACCGTGCTTTTTACCGTATAACTCTGCCATCATTTTTCTCATAGAAGCACCCTTTGCAATCATATGCCCGTGACCTCTATGAGTAGAAGTAATGTAATCCTCAACCCTCAGATTAGCCATTGCTCCAACTGCAATAGCTTCTTCTCCAATGTAGAGATGAATAAAACCTGGAAGTTTTCCTTGTAAAAACAGTTCTTCAGCCTTTAGCTCAAATGTCCGAATGCGCACCATGTCCTTATAAAATTTCACCAACAGTTCTTTTGGTAACTCCATCTTTCCTCCTTTCAAACTAATATTTTTATTAATCCATTAAGAAAAGACAATCTTTAAGAACTCTTTTTCCCGCAATAAAACTCCACAAGATAAAATCGAAAAAAGTAACAGCATCAAAGTTAAAAAGATGTCTGGAAACATACTTTTTTCAGAGTTACTCAGGCACCGCGGTAAATTATACTCCATACACAATCTTCTCATTTTTTCACCATTCCTAAATTCTTATTTCTTTTCTCACTTACTAAATGCAAAAATCGTGCCAAATTGAGAAATTAATTAAAATTTAACTTTAAACAACAGGAGTGCATTTAAAATGTAAAATTTTTTAACAAAAAGATATGATTATTGTAAATGTAGTTAACAGATTAAGGAACTACTATGTTAAACATTTTTATAAGCTTATAAAGAGTAGGTCGTGATACACCCAAACGCTTTGCAGTTTCTGTTATATTGTAGTTTGTTTCAATTAAAATTTTCTCAATAAACTGCTTTTTAACCTCATTAAATGAATATGATGTATTAGTTAAAATATTTGTGGACTGATTAAATATATCTTTTGGAAGATATTTACCAGTTAATATATCAGAGTCTGCTGTAACAATAGCTCTCTCAATTATATTCTGCAATTCTCTTACATTTCCTGGAAAATCGTATTTTAAAAGGGGTTCTATAAAACTCATATCATACCCTCTAATCGGCTTATTGAGTGATTTTGAAAGTCTTTCAATGAAATAATTAACGAGTACTTCGATATCTTCCTTTCTTTCACGAAGAGGTGGGATTTCAATCTCTATTACATTTATTCTGTAATATAGATCTCTTCTAAACAAGCCCCTATCAATAAGTTCCTCAAGATTTTTGTTAGTGGCTGCGATTATACGTACATCAATTTTGATGGATTTTGTTCCACCTACTCTTGTGATAACTTTATCTTCAAGTGCTCTCAAAATCTTAGGTTGCAAAGATAGAGGAAGATCACCAACTTCGTCTAAAAACAGAGTTCCACCATTTGCAAGTTCAAATTTGCCAGGACGACCTTTTCTATCTGCATCAGTAAATGATCCTCCTTCATAACCAAAAAACTCGCTTTCAGCAAGCTCCTGTGGTATAGCAGAACAATTTATAGCAACAAAAGGTCCTTTGCTTCTTAAACTCTGAAAGTGAATTGCCTGAGCAAACATTTCTTTTCCGGTGCCTGTTTCACCTGTTATTAAAACAGAGGCGTTAGAATGTGCAGCAACATTTGCAATTCTAATTGCTTCAATAAGCTTTGGACTTTTCCCTTTAATATCATCAAAGGTAAAACGCGCTTCTGCGCCAATGAATGTGGTTACAAATTTTCTAACCTTTTCTATCTCTCTAAAGAAATCAACTACACCTGCAAATTCGCCATTTTCATCTTGAAGTACGACTGCAGTTTTTACAAAATGAAGTGTTCCTCTTGAAGGACTCTCTATTATAAATTCCCTGTCAGTATAACCCTTATGAGTTTTAAAAACCTCTAAAATAACAGGTGTAAAATCTACAATGTCTGTAACATTTTTTCCAATTGCTTCCTGTTGATTTATGCGTAAAATTGAAGCACCAGTCGAATTAATATAAACAACATCCGCATTCTTATCCAAAATTAATACTCCATCTTTATTTCCTTCGGCAAAAAACTGAATGAATTTTTTTGATATATTCATTTCTTTAAAGGCCTTACTGAGTAGAACTTGCTTTGTAACACTATTTGCAATAAGTTTTGCAATTTCAAGAGCGAATTTTGGATAAATATCGACACGCGAAGAAACACCAACTACACCAATAAGTTTCTCACTCTCAAAAATAGGCACAGCGCTACATGACCACTCATAAAATCTTGGGTTAGTATGTTCCTTTCCTTTCACTTCACTTGGCAATTTTTCTTCTAATGCGTTTCTAATCGCAGTCTTTCCAAGAGTTTCATTGAATACCAATCCCTCAAAAATTTCCGAATCTTTGGCATTCCCTGCAACAAAAAGCACAACACCTTCTTTATCAACAAAAGATATAGTAATTGGAGTATCTTTTGAGAAAGATGAAAATATCTCTTTTAAAACAGAAATATACAAACTATATTCTTTTCTTCTTGTTTCAAGATCAAAATAAGAAACTGTCAAAATTTTTTCCTTTATTTTGCCATCCATAAAAATATTTTACGTTTTTTAAAATTTTTTGCAAATTGTTAATTTTTCTTTATAATTTTACATATGAAAGGAAAAGTTGGAATTATTGCAAATCCACAATCAGGAAAGGATATAAGGAGACTCACTTCAAAAGCTTCTGTTTTTGACAATGAAGAGAAGGTAAATATCATTGAAAGAATTCTTTCTGCCTTTAACTTCTTTAACATTGAAGAAATTTATTATATGGAAGATGCTTATGGCATCGTAAAGAAGGCGGCTTCAAGAATTAAAGCATCAAATCTTAAGATAATTCCCATAGAAATGAATTATACCTTTGATGAAGTAGATAGTACAAATGCTTCAAAGATAATGCAAAATATTGTTGATATTATTCTTGTCCTTGGGGGTGATGGAACTAACAGAGCCGTGGTTAAAGGGCTTAATATGGAAGACCCCGTCCCTCTTGCACCAATTTCAACCGGTACTAATAATGTTTTTCCAGAGATGATTGAAGGCACCACAGTTGCACTTGCGATAATTTCCTATCTTACAAGTATAGAAAAAGGAAAAAATTTGAGAAGAGAAAAACTACTTAACATAAAATTCAATAACAATTCAGATATAGCACTCATCGACTTTGCAATTTCAAAAGAGCAATTTATTGGCTCAAAAGCAATATGGAATGAAAAATCAATTATAGCAATTTTTGTTACGAGAGCCGAGGTAACAAGCATTGGTTTTTCATCACTGGTTGCTCTCAAAAATCCAATTCATAGAGATGACCCTTTTGGTGGTTATGTAATTTTAGGCGAGGGCGAAGAGGTTATTTTTCCAATTGCGCCTGGAAAATTAGCAAAAACTTCCATAAAAGAAAAAGGTATAATTAAAGAAAACAATCCAATAAAGATGTTTGTAGAAAGAGGTACGATAGTACTTGATGGGGAAAGGAAAATAGAGCTTTTTAAAGATACTGAAGTTGAGATAAGTCTATTGTTAAATGGACCAAAGGTACTTAATTTTAGAAAAGCTATTGCTGAAGGCATTAAAAATGGGATTTTCAGTAATAAACAAAGTTGAAATTATCGAAAGTAATACAAAAGACCCCCTTATTAACTTGAAAGAAGAAAAAGAACTTTTCGAAAGTTCCCTTAATGGAAAAATAATTTTAAGGTTTTGGGTCAACGCTCCTTCTGTTATAATCGGAAAGTTTCAAAAAGAAGAGTACGAGGTGAATCTTCCTCTTGCAAAAAGTTTAAATATCCAAATTTTAAGAAGACTTTCAGGTGGCGGTGCAGTTTATCATGATGAAGGTGTCCTAAACATAACAATAGTAAAAGAAAAGGAGCTAAAACTATTCTCAAGTTATATAATTGATGAGACACGATATCTTACAAGTCTAATTAGCGAAGTAATTGAAAAGGAAACTCATGAATCGACGATTATAAACGAGAGAAATGGGATATTTGTAAAAGGTAAGAAGGTTGCAGGATCAAGTGTGGCTGTATCAAAGAATTTTTTGTATCACATTTCGGTTCTTGTAAACGCAGATCTTAATATTCTTAACAAAATCCTTCAAGGGCGTCCTTATGAAGCAAATGAAAAACGTTTTGTAAAAAGCATTAAAAGTGAAGTAACAAATTTAAAGGAGCTAAACCCAAGTATAAGCATTGAATCTTTTAAAAATCATGTGAAAGAGCACTTGGCTAAAAATTTACATTTAAAAATCCAGCAAATTACAAGCAGTTTTTAGGTCTTAAATACGTGCGCTACAAGAAGCAAAAATTTATTCGTAAGTACTTTAACCCATTTTAGGGTAAAGATGACGCTCTAAATCTAAATAAACGCATGCTTTTAAATCAATATTTATGCACCCTTAACGGAACTATGCGGGTTTTAGAGGGGTAATTTTCGAGAATACAAAAAATCAAAACCTCATAAAATCAATGGTTTTAAAGGATTTGGGGCGAATAGGACACCCTATACGGTAAATTTATAAGATTTCTAAAATACTCAAAAAACGCATACAATTGAAATTGCGGTTATACAAACTCTATCTTAAAACAAATACTCCAATAACTCCTGCAATAAGGAGAATTAAAACAGGTGACTTCTTATAGAGAATAAACACAGCAAGGCTTACAATTGCCATAATATACGGGATAAATCCAACAAATCCACGACTGACAATAAGATATATTGCATTTATAAGAAGAGCTATTATAACTGGCTTTACGCCAAGCATAAACCTCTTATAAATTACATTTTCCTTAAACTTCTTCTCAAAATGCGCAACAGAAAGAATTACTAAAAATGATGGCATTACAACACCGAGAGTTGCAAAAGCAGAACCAATAACGCCACTTAGTTCATATCCAATAAATGTTGCCATATTTAGCGCAACAGGTCCAGGCGTAACCTCTGCAACAGAAACAAAATAGAGGAAGCGCTCTTGAGTAATCCAATGAAGTTCCGTTACAAAGGAGTGCTGAAGCAATGGAAGCATTGCCTGTCCCCCACCAAAGGTAACAATTCCTATTTTAAAAAACTCGATAAACAACCTAAGAAGAAGTGCCATTGTTATCCTCGAAAAACTTTCCAAATATTATACCAAGAGCTCCACCAATAAGAATCACATAAATTGGATTTAATTTTAGTATAAAAAGCTCTACAAGCGAAAGCAAAAGAAGTGCAATATAAAATATATCTTTGTTCGCCTTCTTGAAAATGTCGAAAGTAATATAAGTAATCTCACCAACAACACCTGTTAATATGCCTATGAAAAACTTTTGTACTTGTGGGATTTGTGTTAAGTTTGTAAAAAACATTGATATTAGAAGAATGATAATAAAGGAAGGAAGCACAATTCCGAGAGTTGCCAAAGAAGAGCCCAAAAGCCCTCCCTCTCGATATCCAATAAATGTTGCCATGTTAATTGCAATTGGTCCAGGGGTTATTTGAGAAATTGCAAGCATTTCCAAAAACTCCTCTTCTGTTAAATACTTTCTTGTGTTCACGAAAGTTTGTCTCATAAGCGGTATCATTGCATAACCTCCGCCTATCGTAAAGAGCCCTATGATAAAAAAGTCGTAAAGAAGCCGTAAATTCTTTTTCATTTCTTAGGAAAATTTCCTTCGTAAGAACCGGATACCCTTCTTACATGTAATTCTTCTCTTCCAAACACTCTTCTATAACCTAAAAAATACACAATTAACGTTGTTATAGTTACTATCATGCCAACAAGTGAATATGTAAACTGCACTGAAATTTTCTCACTCAGGGTTCCCGTAAGAAGTGCTCCAAACGGCGTAAACCCCAGGAAAATAAGAGAATAAATACTCATGACCCGCCCTCTAAATTCCTCTGATGATTCCATCTGAAGAAGCGTATTTGCTGTATTCAGGAACAAAACCATCGAAAACCCAGAGAGAGTTGTAAAGGCAATCGTGAGGTAATAATTCGGAAAAAGTCCTGTTAAAAGAAGCGTTAGTCCTAGTACTAATGCGCCACCAAAAAGATAGAAATGCTTTACTCCTTTATAACTTATAACTGCAAGAAAAAGAGAACCTGTCAAAGCGCCAACACCCATCATCGACATAAGGAACCCGTAATCTGTTGATTGTAGCTTAAAAACTTGCTTTACAAGTGTTGGAACAAGTACGTTAAAGTTAAGACCAAAAACATTAACGACTATAAAAAGCGCAAAAATAATAAGGATTATAGGGATTTTGAGAATATATTTTAAGCCTTCTATGGCATCTTTATTAACATGCTCGAGATCTCTAAGGCTAAATCTTCCTGGTCTTATAGTTCTTTCAACGACGAAGAAAATCGCAACGATAACAGGGACAAAACTTATAGCATTAAGGTAAAAACTCAAAGAATAACCTACAGCTCCTATAAGTATTCCCGCAATACCCGGACCTATTATTCTTGCAAGATTAAAGGCAGACGAATTTAAAGAAATTGCGTTCATAAGGTGTTCTTTATCCACAAGCTCAATATAAAAAGATTGTCTCGCTGGCATATCTATTGTGTTAACAAGTCCAGACAAAAAAGCAATTATTAGAATTTGATAGTATTGAACAACTTTTAACGTAACAAGAAGTCCTAATACAAATGCAAGAATTGCTAAAGAGCTCTGAGTAAGAATAAGAATTTTCTTCTTTGAAAATTTATCAATTATAACTCCTGCATAAAGCGATAAGAATAGCGCAGGAAGAAATTGAACCGCAGAAAGAAGGCCAAGTTTAAAAGGAGAATTTGTTATCTGTAAAACAAGCCAGCTTTGAGCAGTCGATTGCATCCATGTTCCAATGACAGAAATAACCTGCCCAAAGAAAAACAACCTGAAATTCCTATATTTAAAAGAAGGAAAATGTATAAAAAACCTATCTCTTATTCGTCTAAAAATGTTTTTATCTTTTAAAGTCGCAATATTCATCATGTTCAATCTAGGTTTTTATTATACTACAAATGCATTTATATTCAAAATTTAAAAGCATTTACCGTAAAAATCAAATAAAAACTAATATTAATCTTATTTTAATAAATTTTTCAAAAAATGGAAAAATTCCCCCAAAAATCTATTGACAGGATCGAAAAATTATATACAATTCATATCGTTTGAGAATAAATTAGAGGGGAATGAAGAGTTGGCATACAGATACATTTATGGACCTATAACTTCAAGGAGATTAGGGGTCTCTCTTGGGGTGACCACAGTGCCTCACAAGGTATGCAGTTTTAACTGTATTTACTGCGAAGTTGGTAAAACCACACTTCTTACAACTGAGCGAAAAGAGTATATCCCTGCGGAAGCAATTCTTGAAGAATTAAAAGATTTCTTAAGTAAAAACACAACAAAAATTGACCATATTACTTTCTCTGGTCTTGGAGAGCCTACACTTCACATAAGACTTGGGTATATCATAAAAGAGATAAAAAAGATGACTAATATTTCCATTGCAGTGCTTTCAAACGGATCTCTAATTACAAGAGATGATGTAAAAATGGACCTATTAAATGCAGATATTGTAAAATTCACCTTAAACGCAACCGACCAAGAAACCTATGAAAAAATAAGCCTTAATCATCCAGATATAAAGGTTCAAGATGTCATTTCAGGCATCGTTGAATTTAGAAAAATGTTTACTCACGAACTTTGGATTGAGATTCTTCTTGTCAAAGGTATTAATAATACAATCCAAAATTACTTAAATCTTTACAATGCTCTTTCAATGATAAAACCAGACAAGATTCATATAAATACTGTTATCCGTGCGCCTGCCTATAAGGTTGAACCGTTGAGCTTTGCGGAACTCCTCGAAGCTTCACGCATCATTAATCATGGCTCGAAGATAATCTACAAAAAGGGCACAACAAGAGTTGCACCCCAAACTGAAATCTCAACTTCCTCATTAAATAGCAATATCTAAAATCTCACACTTATTAAGTTAAAAAGAGACAAGGTCTTAAGCATTAAATATCCAAATAGAACAAGAAACAACAAGCCAGTTAAAAGTTTAATAGTGCTTAAATTGTCTGTAAACCATTTTGAAATTTTTTGAGAATTTGATCCTCTATAGGCAGCATATGTAATAACAATCAAGGGCAAAACAAACATAAAGTTGTAAAGAATAAGATAAAAAAGTGCTTTTGCTTTGAGGTAGTCCAATCCGAAAATATAAACAATCGTTGGAAGATATGTTTGCCCTGTGCATGAAAACTCAACAATTGAAACAGGAAAGGCAACTAAAAAGGCAAAAATAAATTCAGTTAGAACTTTTGGATTTCTAAGCAATGTGTGAATTGTCTTTTTCTCAGTTGTGGAAAGTTGTAGCACCATACCTTTCGTGTCTCCCCTTTTTGCCTTTAAATAATCAAAGAAGTTTAATACAACAAGCACCAACGTAACAATTGTAGTTCCAAGATACACGTATTTTGCGATATAGTCAAAGTATTTCCACCTTGATATTAACTCAAAAAGTCCAATACCTAAAAGAAGATAAGATACACCAATACCTAAAGTAAAAAAGACACCTACAAGAAGAATTTCGCGCCTATCTTTTTTTCTAAGAGCAAGAAGAGAAATAAAGAATATCAAAACTGTTATAGCACAAGGATTATACCCATCAATGAGACCTGCACCGATTACCGTTAAGATGCCAAATTTTTGAAAAAGCTGCACCAATTGAGAATTTTCACCCTTTGCCTTTAATAGAGTTTCTTCAAGGAAGGCATTATCCTCATAATTTAAGTTTTTAATCGCATTTTCCAAATTCTTATAAGCCTCTTCTCTTACAAATGCACTTTTTCCAATAAATACAGCAGGTGTCACATTTAATTTGTTTTGAGGAAGATTGTAAATTTTTCCAAGATTTGCAAGAAGTTCCTTGTTTTTAGGTTCAGATACTGAAAACTCACTTACCTCAATATTTGGATAAATTTCCTTAAGTGTCTCAAGATAAGATCTTGTAAGCGCACATTCAGAGCATCCAGGCGTTGAAAAGAAAAGGATTGTAATCTTGGACTTCTCAGCCCTAACAAAAGGCGTAAAAAAGAGCAGTAAAACTGTAACAACCAAGCATACAAATATAAACTTTTTCATAAATTCTTAACCTTTATGGACTAATAGTTATAGTCTTGGTTTCGGCGTTCCACTCAACTTTATAACCCATCACTTCCGAAATAAATCTTAACGGCACAAAGGTCCTTGCATCTTTAATAACTGGCGCAACATCAAGATTCTTCCTTACACTATTTACTATTGCAAACTTGCTTCCTACTATAAGTTCAATTTTAAAGTTATTCTTTTGCAATAGAACCGTTTTTGTTTTTGCATTATAAGAGACCTCAAAACCAAGTGCTTCGGAAATAAACCTCACAGGGACAAGGGTTCTTCCACTTGTTCTGTCAATAAATGGTTCTACGTCAAGAGTTTTTGTCTCTCCAAAGACTGAAATAGTCTTGCTTCCAACTTGGAGTTTGATTGTATTATCTTTTTCAAAAAATACAATGAACTTTTGTTCAACAGATTTATCCGTTAAAGGATAAATAGCTTTAAGATTTACGGGAAGCATATTATTGTTTGAGCTGGGAATGAGTTTATAGTCAAAGTTTCCGTTTGCGTCAACTTCAATCATCTTGCCGTTTACAAGGACAAAACAATTTGATGGATAAACATTTCCTTTTACGAGAACAAAGTTTGAAAATTTTTCGAAGTTTGACTTTGGAGAATCTACCGTAAGAACAGGGGTTGTGGTATCCAACACTACTGTTAAAAGTTTTTCATTTCTGTTGCCTGCAACATCAATAGCAATAAGATGGAAGAAGTTTTGTCCGTCTTTTAAAGCGTAAATACCCTCAAAGGAAAGGGGAGAAAGCACACCTAATTTGATCCCGTTTATATATACATCACCGCTTTCTGAAAGTTCACCTTTTATTAATAAAGTGTTTTCATAAGTATAAGTTAGATCCTTTATGTTCAATGTTATATCAGGTGGTTTCGTATCAACCTTTAATGTTACGGATTTTTCTTCCTCTGTAAGGGATTTCGTTTTACTGTAGTACTTCAGTGTATGGATACCATCGTTAATAACAATTGGGTCTATAAAAACCTTATAATCTCCTTCATCCAATTTGTAATATGTCGTCGGTGTCTCTGAAGTATTAGTTTCGGCAATCAACTTAACAATTACGTTCGATACGAAGTATCCATTTTTACTATTAGGTTCACTTGGTGTCGTTTCTAAAAGTGTCCGCACAAAATCCTTATCTTTGAAATCAATTTTTACTGAAACAGGCGTTGGCTCAGAATCCGTAAAAACCTCTATCAAGTAACTTCCTTGTTTATTTGGAGAGACAATTCCAAAAGATGGATAAAATTTTACTTTTACATTTGCATTCTTCCCGATTGATGAAGCAAGTTGTAAAACTAAAGTATTCCCCTTAAGAGAAACTGACCCTGGGTTTTCTCCATTTATCGTAACATAGTTAGTATCAGGCTTTTGAGGTAAAATAAATTCATCCTGAAATCTCACATAAACATTCTTACCATTCATAACATCGCCGAGTCTACCTGTTGTAAAATCAAGCGAAAGCATAATATTTGCGTTTGTAAATTCTGGATCGGCTGAAGCAGCCAAGTTTTGGATAGTTGTTGAAGTTATCGTGAATGGTGCCTGTGCTTTTTCTGGCTCTTGATCAGTCCAAACTTTTAAGGTGTAATCACCAGGTATTGTTGGGTTTTGGAAACTTGCAGATTGCTTGATCAGAATTTCCACAGTTTCGTTTGCCTTTATTCCAGGGGACGGAACTGTAAAATAAACTGTCTTTGGCAAGTCATAAACTGGGCATGCACCTCCAACTCTAGTCCCATTTATAAGGAAGCAGTCTGAACAGTGCGCATAAGCACATGATGTACAGGGAATCGTTGATTCCTGCGGAAATTGTAAGTAAATTCTGTCGTATCCTTGCTTAAGGTCTGAATGACTCACAAATGTAATTTTATACTCGCCGTAAGCACCTCGATCATAAGGATTTACAGAAACTGTCAAATTTCCAATAGAATTTACCGCTCCCTTAATAAATGTAAAGACCGAAAAAAGCGTTACAAACGTTGTAAGAAAAACAAAAATTTTTTTCATCATATCTTCCTATTTTTGTAAGAACGCCTTAATATTTTCGATTGTTTCTCTAATGGGTTCGCCTGGGCCTCTGTAATAAACTGTTAGGTCTTTATCAACAAGTTCGATATATGGTGAAATATTTACTTTCAATTGAGTTGCAATAGTCCTATCAGGATCTAAAACCCCTATAACATTATTTCCAAGAGGTGCCGTAAGTCGCAAGAGTTGATCTTTTTCCTGCGTGAATGCAAATACTATAAACTTAATATTTTCTGTATTATATGTTTTGAAAAGATTTGCAAGTTGCGTTATACTTTCGACGCAAGAACCACATCCGGGGTTACCCCCAATAATAACTATCTTATTATTCCTTAAATCGTTAATGTTATATTCCGTACCGTTAACATCCTTAAATGTAACCTGAGTTAGTCTTGTCCCTCTTTCAGAAAATATGTATCCTGAGACACCCAATGCATTAAATTTATCCTTTCCATATTTTTCTATGTAAAGAAGACTCATTGCCTCCCTTACTTTGTTTTTAATAATCGTTGCAACTGAACTAACACCTGTATAAATACCATCAGTTTGTTTTATTATCGTTTCTGCGTCTTTTCCATTGTAATCGTTAAAGTATTTTTCAAAGTCAATTCCAAGATCAAAATACGTGGGATTAAAGGGTGTTAAGGTTTTTATCTTAAGCTCCTTATCAACGATTAAAAGCATCGCTACATCTTGTGGAATTCGTTTTTTGTCTTTATTGTAAGATGGATTGTCTATAAGTATGGTAACTTCAGTCCCTACAGTATTCCCATTATCATCCAAAATATCCTCGGCTGCAAAACTGTCAGAAAATTGTGCTGGATCCGTAAGAACCCTCGGGGCAGTCAATGTTCCTTTAAATCCAAATATTTTAGATCTTACAACCTCCTTTGGAATTACCTTTGTATATTTTTGAATTGAAAGTTGATTTTTAAGATAAAATCCGAGGAGTATAAAAATTGCAATTGCAACAAAAATACTGAAAATAAGCAACACTCTTTTGTTTAAAATATGCTTTTCTTCTTTTATTTTTGACTTTTTTGGTTTTTTATTCTTCATATTAAACATATTGCACCGGTTACCCAAACTGCATAAATCTACACAGTTTATGTGCTAGGGTATTTCTTAGCATAATATTTAAAAAATTTCAAGTTAATAATTACTTTTTCTTAATGACTTCCTTTACTTTTCCAAGGCTATTTGCCCATTTAATCATAAAAAATACAATAAGGGCAACAATAAGAAAACTAATTAGATTTGAAACAACTTTCCCGTAAAAAATTCCATGCCAAGATAATTCAGCGATACTATTCAGTTTCAAGGCAGTTAAAACCGGATTAAAAATTAGGGGTGTTAAAAGATCGTTTACAAGGCTTGAAACAAGCTCATTGAGCTTTCCACCAATAATCACGGCAACTGCAAGCCCAATCACATTGTACTGTTTTAAAAATTCCATAAATTCTTTAATCATAATTCACCTCCCACTTCATTTTAAAATTATGGATTTAAATCTATAGTCCACCAAGGTGTTTCAGTAATCCTTACGCCAAATTGCTCAAACGAAATCATCAAAAACGTTTTATCAGATTCATCAAAATAAGACTTCTTTATGCTTATAGCAAAGTCAAGTTCGTTAACAATTCCTGAAACAGTACCTTTTGTCTCAAAAATTTCTTTTCCATTATCAAATAATTTCACTTCAAGATTTGAGGTAAACCCTCTTTCAATTTCAAGCCTATATTTGGGAAGTGTCTCAAAAGCACTACCTGATTTAAGCGGATATAAAAATAAATTAATCTTAGAAAGTCTCGGTGCACCTCTAAATAATTTAAAATTTATAGTATAATCACCTCCACTATCAATCATAGAGGCACTCTCAACAAATGGAGTTATAGAGAGTTTTTCCATAATTTCTTTACTCCACAAAGGAAGGGTATCTCCCAATTTAATAGGTGTTTGAATAAAGAACAATTCATTTGCTCTTACAAAACTTACCATAAACTTTGGTTTCGTAAGATACTGACTTTTATGAGCTTTAATTGCAGAAAGTTTTTTACCGATATCCCCTCTTTCAAGAGCAAAATCTTCGATCTTACCCTTGGGAGTCTCAATGAAAAAGTGTGGCATAGTTAATGCCTTTGTTGGGAAGTATCCCATTGGGAATGGCCAACCTTTTGCATGCACAAAATATGAAAATGCCTCTACATTCTTATTGTTTATATCCCCCAAAACTGCCTGTGTTAAAACTGAAACAGCTCTATGGTCTGGATTTAAGTCATATTGTGATGGATAAAAAACCTTTGTAGGATTTATTTTTTTATATTCTGCTTTTAAAACAGAGTATACATCGTTAAAATCAAAATTCTTCCCTTTATCGTAGGCCCAATTTTCAAAAACCCTTTTTCTAAAAGTAACTCCTGCAAAATAAACCTTATTAGGATTTGTGAGAATCTTCATCATTCCAAAGTCAGGATATCCTAAAAATATAAGATGATCCTTTGATAAACCCAAGATTTTCGCTGCAGCAAGTGCTTCTTTATATCTTTTGTAAGCAAGAAGATACGATGAAAATATTGGAATTGGGGCAAACTTAAGCATTGTATCAGTATTATGCTCACCTGAGGTAATAAAGATCACATAGACCTCTGCACCTTTTTTTACGCTATCTAAAATTACCTTAGCACTTGATAGCACTTCATCATCTGGATGAGGTGCGACAATTAAAATTCTATCATTTTTGTCAATCATAATTTCTCCTCTCGCATTACTCACCAATATTAATTGTAAAAGGATTATGATTAAGATAAACAAAGCAATTTTTCTTCTCATCGTAATGATATTATAGCAACATGTAAAATTTAAAACAAAAGTAACTAATGTAAAATCTAAAATCGGGGAGCACTTGCTCCCCTAATTAGAAAGATTAACAAAATCAAAACTATAAACTTTTATTATCCTCCCTGGTATGTTATCGTAATTGTCCGAGTTGTTCCATCCCACTGGACATCTGCGCCAAGGTTCTCTGCAACGAATCGGAGAGGAAGCATAGTTCTGCTGTTGATTATCTCAGGGACAACTTTTAAGTTCTGAGGATCGATAAGTTTGTTGTTTCCATTAACGAGTGCATTAGCATTGCCAATTTGAAGCATTATGCCATTGTTTCCAAGCTCTATAACGACAGTCTTGGTATCAGCTATCCATTTTACTGTTCCACCAAGTGCTTCAATGATTGCTCTTATTGGTAATAGAGTTCTTCCGTTTTTAATAACAGGAGGAGAATCTAAGTATCTTTGTTCTCCGTTTACAGTAAAGGAAGTGTTACCTATTTGAAGAGTGATGATTGTTTGAGTAGATTGTTTTT
Organism: Caldisericum insulae; assembly: GCF_047785965.1. Taxonomy (NCBI): domain Bacteria; kingdom Pseudomonadati; phylum Caldisericota; class Caldisericia; order Caldisericales; family Caldisericaceae; genus Caldisericum; species Caldisericum insulae. The sequence goes on along the minus strand of NZ_JBLOBF010000005.1, from coordinate 17,255 downwards.
CAAATGTTACCTCAATGGTATGATTTGATGTTATGTTAGAGAAGGTATAAGAGGAAACTGCACCAACTGATTTACCGTCAGCCAATACATCCTTAATTTTATAGCCTGGATTAGGAGTAATATTGAATGTTTTTGAGTCACCATAGTTAACTGTGATTGTGCCTGAAGGAGAGATGGTGCCGCCAACACCATAAGAAGCAGTAATGGTGAAGGTAATAGGTGCAAAGAGTGCTTGAAGAGTTGAATCATCATGAATACCTGAAATTTTAAGTGCATATGTACCATTTCCAAGATCTTTTACATTATTCAAATATGAATTCCCGTTCAGTAACACATCTTTGAGACGGAATCCTAAATTGGGGGTTATTAAAAATTCCTTTTCGTAAGAACTAAACATTGTAAATTCCCCTGAAGGTTCAATTTTTCCACCCGATGTTTCCAATACTTTCAAAATCGCAATAGTTTCAAGCTTAAATAAACCGCCACCATCTGTCCCTAAGAATATATCACCATTTTTATTTGAGGTAATAGATGTTGCATAATAATTTGTAAGCCCATTATTTATCGGAGTATAAGATAAGTCTTTATTTAAAATAAACACACCGCTATCGGTTGCAAGATAAATGAGATTATTCTGAGACAATATATCAAATATAGCAGTATTTTCAAGAACCACCTTAACACCATCTCCACTAATAACATAAAGCCCGTTCATTGTTCCTGCTAAAACTGAGTTATCAAAAGTTGTGATTACATTAATTCTTTCTTGTATGTCTTTAACAATTTCGAAGTTTTTAAAATCATTCGTTACAATAAGTCCATTATCAGTTCCTGCATAAAGTTTGCCATTATCATAATAAAGAGCCGTGCAAATACCATCGTAAATTTTTCTAATGGAATCAAAGAAACCATCTATTTCGAAGATACCTGTATCTGTTCCCAAAAATATGATATCGTGTCCGTTAGAAGAATAACCTGTTATTTTGTATATCGCATCTGAAAGGTCAATAGCTTTTCTCCATAAAGAGCCAAAATCGGTTGACACAAGCAAGCCCATTGAAGTCCCTGCATAAATAGTGTCTGGGTTTGTTGGACTTTGGAATAGCGAAAGGATGGGATTATCAAATTTTGCATGGAATTTAAAGGTTTCACCACCATCTGAACTTTTACCAATATTTCCTAAATCTGTTCCCACAAAAATGGAATCATTAAAGAATCTTACAACCCTTATATACTCGTCTGGAAACCCTTGAGTAAAGTAGTAATATCGCATACTATTGAAATCATAATGAAGGATACCAATGCCCGTTAAAAGGAGGGCACTGTTAGTTTCTTTATCAAAATAGATTGCATTATTATACTCTATTGTATTAGGGAGGTCAAGTCTTTCCCAGTTTTTGCCCATATCTTTTGTCATATACAAAAATGGTTCATCATAAATTTTTTTTAGTAATTTAGTGACCCTGTCTTGCCCATATATAACAAGATCACCAACAGCAAATGCAATATTTGGATTCTCCTCATCAACAACAACCTGCTTAAACACATAACTTCCATCTAACCCTGCTGAGATATTAAAGGTCTTAATAAAACTTTTTCCTCCATCAACGCTTACATAGACACTTCCAATAGTTGATATATAGACTAAATTTGGATTACGCTTACAAATAGAAATTGAAGTAATACTAAGGTCACTATACCCAAGGTACTGCCAGGTTTTTCCTCCATCAGTTGTTTTATAAAGACCATCAATGAAAGTTACAGCATAAATAGTATTCGAATTTGTAGGATCTATTGCTATATATGGTATAAAATCTCCGTCTTTGATCGACAAACTCTTTTCCCATGTTTCCCCGTGATCAGATGACACAAACAATCCCAATTCAGATCCTGCAAAAGTCCTTTGATTTGAAGGTGAAATAGCAACAAATGTAACGGAGTATCCTGAAAATTGTTTTATTTCTGTAAAGTTTTCGCCAAAGTCATTTGAACGGAACAAACCAAGGGATGTACCTACAAATAACTCTTTATCATCATTGGGATTTATTGCAATAGAAAAAACCACATTGTTTCGTAATCCGAGATTAATAAATCTTACGCCTCCATCAACGCTTTTAAATAAACCTTTATCAGAGCCCACATAAATGATGTTTTTATTCAACGGATCAACCTGAAGTTCTCCTCCTGACACCTTAACACTAAACCCCTTGAAGGACTGTCCATTATTGTCTGACCACAAACATGCATTTTCTGTACCAACAAATATTTTATCATCTTTAGTAATAAACAAAGAATAGATGCACTTTACATTAACTATTAACATTTCGAAAGCACCTGTATTTAAATCAAATCTGTAAAGAAACCCGTTATCTTGTCCTGTAATAAACTTATAAGGATTATCTTTGTAAATGGCTACCGAAAGAAAATTTCCTTCCGAAAGTTTTACATGTTTTATTGGGACAAAATAAAGTGGAGCACTATCGCTCTCATAAACTCCATTACTTGTCCCTAAAACAATCTTTTTGCTTGATACGGCAACGCTATTAATCGCAGACCCTTGAAATCCAAGAAATTTAAAAGTTGAGGTCTTTTCATCGAAAGAATAAAGCCCGTCAGAAGTCCCCAAAAGAAGAGTAGAAGCATCTAATCTTGCAATTGAAATAATATCTAAATCTGAAAGTCCCACCTCGACCCACTTATTATCTACAAATTTATAAAGTCCTGCGTTTACTCCGTTGTTAAAAACACCTGCATAAAGAACTCCCGTTCCAAATTCAATGCTTGTAATATCCAATCTCAAATCTTGAAGGAGGCTAAAAGTTGCTCCGCTATTGTATGAGACGAATACACCTGTTGCAGTGCCTACATATAGGATATTTGAATTATTAGGATCAACTTTAACAGTAGAGGTATAGAGTTCGCTAAGACCATCGTTAATTGGGTAAAAATGCGCACCACCATCTTCACTCTTTAGTACTCCATTTCCCCATGATGCAAGATAGATAATATTAGGATTATTAGGATCAACTACAATTCCTTTTATAGGAGTAAAATAGTCTTGATTCGAAACAAGTTTATCCTTTGTAAGGAGAGTTTTCCAATAAAGAGTTTTCCCAAAGACAACATTAGGGATAAATAGGGAAAATAAAATTACAAATAGAAGTAACTTTTTCATTTGCCTCCTCCAAAATATTTTTTCTCACGAATATTATAAATTTTTTAGAAAAAAAAGTGAATGTAAATATTTAATTATTTTCTTCGATTATTTTTTCAAGAACATACTCAACTTTCGAAGAAAACTCGTCAGTTGAGATTGTTTGAAGTGTTCGAGGATGTGGTAAATCAATCTGAACAATCTCTTTTAACTCACCTGGATATTTGTGGATAATAACAATGATATCAGAGAGAAATACTGCCTCTTCAACATCATGAGTTACCATTATTGTTGAAAAGTTAAACTTTTGTCTCATATTTTCAAGATAAAGCCAAAGTTTTCGTCTGTTTAAGGCATCTACTGCACCAAAAGGTTCATCCAAGAGTAATAATTCAGAATCTGTTAAAAGCGTTCTAAGAAGTGCTGCCCTTTGATACATGCCACCTGAAAGAGCATTAGGAAAATGGTTTTCAAAACCTTTAAGCCCAAATTTGGGGAGTAAATCAAGAACTCTTTTTCTTGCTTCAATTTCGTTTATACCTCTTATAAGAAGAGGAATTTCAAGATTTTTTAAAAGCGTATACCACGGAAGGAGCACACCCTTTTGTGGCATATAGCCTAAAGGCCCCTCAGGGCGTAAGATATAACCTTCGTAAGGTAAAAGTCCAGCGATTGCCTTAAGAAGAGAGGTTTTTCCACACCCTGAAGGACCAATAATTGAAAGATAACTTCCTTTATGCAATGTAAAACTCACATTGTTTACCGCAAGGAAACCTTCATAATAAACCTTAACACCATTAACTATTACTTCTTGCATGGAAGAAACTCATTTGTAAAAAGCGTATTAACATCATTAACCTTGCTTTTTATAATTCCAAGATTATACATAAGATCGGTAAAATTCCTAAAAATAGATTCTTTCATCACACCAAAACAACCAGATTCATCAAGGTAATACGGCGAAATCCATTCTTGTGATTTCATAACAAGGTTCTTATCAAGCTCGGGTGCGTATTTCAAAAGAATTTTAGCAGCCTCATCTGGATTTTTTGCTGCATAAGTATAGCCTTGAGATATTGCCTCAACAAATGCCTTTACTATTTCAGGGTGATTTTCAATCATGCTTTTGCTTGTGATAAATATAGGAGTATAGTGGTCAAAATTTTTAATGTGGTCTCTTAAACTGTAGAAGTCAAACTTTAAACCTCGCAATTCCGCATCGATTCCTTCCCATCCGTAGTAAACCCATGTAAAGTCGTAAACCTTCTTTTGAAGTCCTGTAATTTGGTCAAATACACCAAGTTCAACTTTCTTAATTGTGGAAGGATCTACTCCATTTTCCTTAGCAACATAATCAACTATTGCGTTCTCCCAAGCGCTTCCCCACCCGCCATACGTTTTGTTTGCAAAATCTTTTGGAGAGGTGATACCCGAGTCTTTAAGCCATATGAGGCCTGACGTATCATGTTGAAGGATGGCAGATATAGCAACAAGTGGTGCGCCTTCATTTACAACATACTGGGTAAGTGATTCCTGAAAAGAAATTCCAAAGTCTGCCTTTCCACCTGAAACAGCTTGCTCTGGCCATACTTCAGATGGTTGAACAACTGTAACATCAAGATTTCTTTCCTTAAAATAACCCTTATCAAGCGCAACATATATTCCTGTGTGATTTGTATTCGGAGTCCAATCGAGCATAAGCGTAACTTTTGTAAGATTCGCAAGCTTCGTCTCCTTCGGGGAACAGCCAAAAGAAGAAAAGATAAGTAAAAAACTCAACAAAGCCAAAATTACTTTCCTCATTTTTCACCTCCTAAGTAGCGTGTAAATCTTTGCCTCAGGATTGTTGCAGAGCCCCACATAAGGAGACTGAAAAGAATTATAATAATTGTCCCTGCAAAAACCTGATCCAGTCTAAAAGAGGAAAAAGATCTTCTTATGTATAGCCCCATGCCAACTGTTGTTCCCATCCATTCTGCAGTAAGCGTCCCTAAGATGGCATAAGGAGACGAAATTTCAATGCCAGTTATAATGTATGAAAGCGTATGCGGGAAGATAATGTATTTAAAAATGTCGCGTTTTTTAGCAGAAATTGCCTTTAATACATCGATCATATCGGTATCGACGGTGCGGAGCCCAAGAAGTGTGTTAACAGTTATCGGGAAAAATGTTGCCCAAATCACAACAACAATCTTTGGAAGCATTCCAAAACCAAGCCAAAGGATTATAAGGGGAGCAATTGCAATCGTAGGAGTTGATTGAGTTATAACCGCAATAGGATAAATAAGGTCTTCTATGGGTCTTGTAATGTGCATAAGGAGTGCAAGAATAATGCCAAAAAGAATTGAAAGGAAAAATCCAATAAATGTCACTTCAAGAGTTGCAAAAAGATTTGGTAAAATGACATTAGATTGAGTAATTATGATTCCTAAAATTTTAGAAGGTGTGGGAAGTATATACGAGGGAACAAGTTTATGAGATGAAATAATCTGCCAAAGATACAAAAATAGGATAAAAGAGACACCTTTTAGAATTTGTGAATTCCTAACCAATCTCACCAAAAGAATTACAAGTGCAAAAAATGAAACAACAGAAACAATTGTAGATTTTGATAGGGTAAATGTGAAAAGCCCTACCGTAAGTACAATCTCAACAACCTTTAAACTGTTCTTCAAATTTAAAAAACCTCCCGCATTTTGGGAGGGTGTAGGCTCTTGCCTTGCACCATCTCCCTACGCCGGCATTACCCGGATCAGGTTCCAGGGGTCGGATGCCTCAAAGCACCCCTCTCAGCCACAAGGGCTCCCCCGAGGTCAAAATATTATACCACAAAATTCATAATCAAACTATACTTTTGTTGCAATAATTCCTTTGTGAGGAGTCCTGAACCACTTTGTGTTTCGGCAGGTGAACAAAGCAATAAAAATTACTAAGAGATTTGTAAGGTTAAAGAAAAAGAAGACCAACACATCATAAAACTTAACCATATTGAGATCATTGTTATCGAGCGTAAAGAAAAACAAAATCGAATTAATTACAAATGATGAAACAACTGTAATAATATGGAAGTTTGCTAAAAGTACAACGATACTTATAACCCAAAGAAGAAAAGAGAGAGGAAGAAATAAAAAATAAGGTTTATACTTGAAACTTCTGATGTCGAAAAACATCTCATAAAAGTAGCCGCGAATCCAACGCAATCTTTGTTTAAAAGAGGTTATAAAGTCCTCTGGTTTTTCGTCGTAAATACTTACAGAACTTACATAAGCAATGTTATATCTTACCTTTAGACTGTATTCGAAATCATCAGTTATACTTTTGCAACTGTACGGATATTCCTTCAACACAAACCCATATGCACCCCATCCAAAACCACTTAAAATTGCTGAAAGGCCAATATTATTAAGTGCTTCTTGGATTTTAAAGAAGAAGGCAGACATAATGACAAACATTCTTGAAACCCAGGTTTTAAAATTAGCATTACGTGTTCTGAATTGAATAATTGGATAGCTTTTTATAAAAGGTATCGCCCTAAAAAGAAAATCCTTTGGTACATAATTTCCCGCATCGAAAAACATATAAAAGGATTTTTCTCCAACTTTATCAACTATAATTGGTATTGCTTCATTTAATGCCTTTGATTTAGAGTGTTTATCTAACTCAATTACATTTACACCCTTTTCTCTTGCGATTTCAACGGTTCTATCAGTGCATGCATCCGCAACAAGATAAACCTCATCAAAGTTAGCATCAAATAAAGAATCAAGAACAACACCAATTGATTCTTCTTCGTTATGTGCAGTAACTATTGATACAATCTTTTCTGGGGTGTATTTTTCAATTGGAACGGGGCGCTTTTTAAGAAGTCCAATAATTACAAGCAAAATTAGTCCCACAAATGTTATCGTCGAAAGCAAATTAATAGCATTAATTATATAAAAAAAGATATAATACCTCACAAGTGGAGGATAAGAAACTTCATAATTAAAAACATACAGAGGGACCTCAAGATGACGAAAATGTACCTCCGTATATGTTCTAAGTAACAACAGCCAATTTTCTAAATGTTCCACAGTATAATTTTAGCATAAAAAATTTATTTTATAATGTATTGTGGAAAAATTTTCATAACAGCTGAGCCTGCTTTTAGAATTCCAAAAATTTGCACTTCGAATATTTAATGGCATTTCTAAAAATATTATTATCGATGGAATAGTAAAAATGGAATTTTATTCTAAAAAAAATTTAAACAATATTTTCTTAAAAACTTTAAAAGAAACATAAACATATTAGGAACTCTCCACATAGACTTTTTAAAGACTTCTTACAATACGAAGTTTACACTTTTACATGAGAAATTACACGAAAGCAAAAAATAAAATCCTAACAGAACTTCAAAAATTATGCATTCTGTGAGATTTTTAAAAACAATTTTTTTCTTCACAGATTCTTCACGGACCCCTTTTTATAATTGTCTCAGGAAGTTTGAAAAAACTTCCAAAAACTTAGGCACGGGGAGGTGCACTATGAAAAAGAAGATTTTAGTAGCGTTGTTTGTGTTAGGGCTTTTAAGCTCTATGGCTTTTGTGGGAAGACACTTTGTTATGGCAGGAAACACACCTTCAACTCAAGCGGTTTCCTCAGGTACATCAGTTACTCAGTCAAACCAAGCAGTTACCGAAGGAACTGAGACAAAAGATGAAGCAATTGAAACTGATACTCAGTCAGGCGCACAGGAACCAAACTATGTTGGAAGCATTAAGATAACTGACACTAACGCAAAAGACGAAGCAAGCGAATCCTCAGCACTTCAAGGACTTGCAAAGATTTCGCAGAGTGAAGCAGAGGCATCAGCTCTTGCAAAAGTTCCAGGTACAGTAGTTAAGACAACTCTTGATAATGAAAATGGCTATCTTGTCTATGCAGTTGAAGTAAAAGATGCACAGGGCAAAGTATTCGATGTAAAGGTTGATGCAGGAAACGGAACAGTGCTTGCAACTGAAGCATCCGATGGAGCAGAAGAGAAAGCAACCCAAGAAGAGGTATCCAAAGCACCTGACACAGATACAGTACAAGAGGAAGTTGCAGGAGAACACTAATACAAGTAGTATCCTCACACTTAGGGGGGCATATGCCCCCTATTTTTGTGGTATAATTTAAACTATATGGAGGCAACTTATGAATAACTTAAATATTATGCTTTTTAATGCCATAAATGGGCTTGCAAAAACGCACTTTGACTTAAACGCTTTTATGATATTTGTTGCAAAATATTTGATTATCTTAATACCAATTTACTTAACATATCTTCTCATTAAGAAAGACATAAAGGGGTTTCTTTTTGTTGGAACATCAGTTCTAATTGCAATCACAATGGGATATATCACAAAAAATGTTTATTATCATCCACGTCCTTTTGTAATTGGTTTAGGAATTGACCTTGTAAAAGATGACGCAACTTCGTCGTTCCCAAGTAATCACACAACTGCCATGTTTGCGTTTGCTACATCGCTTCTCTTTGAAAAAAGGCATATATCTGGTATTTTTGCGTTATTTGTAGCACTTTTGGTTGGCATCTCAAGAATTTACATCGGAGTCCATTTTCCATTTGACATTTTAGGAGGAATGCTTTTGGGGACAACTGTTACAATTTTTAATTTCTTTCTGATTTTTCCCTATATTGAAAAGTTTGCACATAAATTAGGGTTGATACAATTTAAGGAGAGGCTACATGGGAGATTTTAAAACTTGGATTTATATATTCTTAGTGACCTTATTTCCTGCAGTCGAACTTAGAGGGGCAATCCCTCTTGCAGTCCTTAAATACAAATTGCCAGTCTTAAGCAGTGCAATTATTGTAATCATCGCGAATATTCTCGTTACACCTATTGTATTTTTAATGTGGGATCTTATTATTTTTGTTTTCTCAAAGATTCCACCACTTGATAGGCTCTTAAAAAAGTACCTCTTGAACCTTCAAAAAAGGGCAAAGCCATATGTGGATAAATATGGATTTTGGGGACTTATGATCTTTGTTGCAATACCACTTCCCGGCACAGGTGCATATTCTGGAGCACTTGCAGCAGAGATCCTCGGAATGGATAAATTGAAGGCGTTTATTTCAATTTCACTTGGTGTAATTGAAGCAGGAATTATTGTAACGCTTATTACAACAGGTGCACTTAAACTATTTTAGAGGATGTTATGAGAATACTTCTTGTCGAAGATGAAAAACCTCTTGCAAATGCAATTAAAGAGGGGCTAATAGAAAATAATTTTGTGGTCGATGTTGCATATGATGGCGAAAGTGCTTTATCAAAGATAGAGATAGAGGAAGCTTATGATCTTGTAATTCTTGATATAATGCTTCCAAAACTTGATGGCATTAATCTTCTCAAAAAGATAAGAGAAAACAAATACAAAATGCCAGTTTTAATGCTCACAGCAAGAGGTGAAATTGAAACAAAGGTTAAAACATTTGGAATTGGGGCAGACGATTATCTCACAAAACCCTTTGATTTTAGAGAACTTTTAGCAAGAGTGCATGCACTTTTAAGAAGGACAAAAGAAATAAAAACGGGCAACATAAAAATTGAAGATCTCGAAATAGATACGGAAAAAATGATAGTTACAAGAGGCGGTAAAAAAATTGACCTTACAAGAAAAGAGTACCAAATTCTTGTTTATCTTTGCTTGAATAGAGGGAGAATCGTTGAAAAGAAAGAACTTGAAAATCACCTCTGGGATGAAAATTCAACTCCTTGGTCTGACACATTGAGAACACATATTAAAAATATAAGAAGGAAAGTTGATTCAGGCTTTGAAAAAAAGCTTATAAAAACTATACCAGGTGTAGGTTATGAAATTGAGTGATGACAAGGACATAAAACGCGCAAAGATAAAACTCACGCTCCAATACACAATAACAACACTCATAATAGTTATGCTACTAATTGTTGCATTTTATTTTACCTTTTCCAACTCTGCCTACAAGGATTTTGATTCCACACTACAAAACCGCGCTATTGCGATTGGAACAGCACTTGTAGGAAAGGAAGAATCTGCAATAGAAGACCTAAAGTCGATTTCAGGAATTCTAAAAAATTACGATTTAGGAAATGAAAGTTTAATAATATTGGATTTAAATGGCAAAATTCTATACGAAAATTTGCAAGACCAATTTACCTTACCCCAAAATATAAGGGAAGGATTTTATACCCTTGAGGGAAAAGAAGGCGATGAACAAAAGACAATCCGTGCCTATATAACCAAACTTAACAGCACAAACTACTATTTAGTTGTTGCAAGAAATTATGACAACCTTGAGGCTTCCTTGCATGAAGTTCTTTTTTCTTTTCTTTTTGTTGTCCCTTTCATACTACTTTTAACAATAATCCTCTCTTATAGATTTGCAAGCTCGGCAATTAGACCAATTGAAGAATCAGTGAGAATCCTTAAACAATTTACACAGGATGCATCTCACGAATTAAAAACGCCAATTTCTACAATTAAAGCAAACATTGAAGTTGCCTTGATGAAGGAGCGAAATCCTGATTATTACAAAGAGAAACTTGAAACAATTTTAGACTCAGCAAATAGAATGTCAAAGCTCATACAAGACATGCTATTTATATCACGACTTGACACAGGTACATATCCTGTAAAAGTAGAATCCGTTTTTCTTAAAGATCTCTTTATGAATCTTAAATCACAATTTGAAGGACTTGCACAAAGTAAGCACGTAAATTTAAGTTTTGAAACTGAGGATAACCTTAGAATAAAGACAGATAAAGATATACTTGAAGAAATTCTTTCAATTTTGATAGAAAACGGCATTGCATACAATAAAGAAAATGGGTTTGTAAAAATTTATGCAAGAAAAGAGGGAAATGATGTGAACATTACTGTAGAAGATTCGGGAATTGGCATAAAAGAAGAAGATATACCATACATATTTGATAGATTCTATAGGGGTGAAAAGTCTCGCTCAAGAGAAACTGGAGGAATTGGTTTAGGGCTTTCGATTGCAAAAGAACTTACAAATCTCATCGGTGCAAAAATAAGCGTTGAAAGCAAAGTTAATGTTGGCTCAAAATTTACAATAACAATACGAGAGGTAACTTATGAATTACAAGGGTCTTACAACAGAAGAGGCGCTTGAACTGCAAAAGAGATTCGGATTCAATGAGATAAAGCAAAAGGAAACTCCTCCTATCCTTGATTTTTTAAAGAGATTTACTGGTTTAACTGCCTTTGTTATAGAAGGTGCAATGATAATATCCCTTTTAATGAAAAGATACGTAGATGCTCTTGTCATGTTTTTTTTGCTTCTACTAAATGCAGTTTTGGGCTTTTCAGAGGAGTTCAGGGCATCAAAGGCAGTAGAAGCACTCTCAAAGAAAATTTCCGTTAACGCACACGTGCTTCGTGATGGAGTTTTTAAAGAGATACCTGCAAGAGAGCTTGTCCCAGGTGATGTCATAAAAATCGTTATGGGAGATATTGTGCCTGCAGATTGTAAAATTATTGAGGGAAATTTGCTTGTAGACCAGTCAATTTTAACAGGAGAATCAATTCCTAAGGAATGCGGTGCAAATGACGAAATTTATTCAGGAAGTCTTGTTACAAGGGGAAGCGCAATTGCAATTGTAGAAAAAACGGGAAGAAATACATATTTCGGAAAAACTGCAGAACTCATTGAAAAGGCGAAGCCAAAACTAATAATTGAAGAGATAACAATGAGCGTTACAAAAGGGCTTCTTATATTTGATTTTATTTTCGTTGCTTTGGTTGTCATTAAATTTATTATCAATAAAACCCCTATTTTTGACGCACTTCCTTTTGTTCTTACACTTCTCATTGCATCAATTCCAGTTGCACTGCCAGCAATGACTGTCCTTGCACTTGCGCTTGGATCTTTAAAACTTGCTTCTGTTGGAGTACTTGTTCGAAAACTCGATGGTATTGAAAATAGCGCTATGATGGATATACTATGCCTCGATAAAACCGGCACCATAACCGAAAATAAGATAAGAATTGTTGATGTTGTACCTATAGGTAAAGATTTTTCTCAAGAAGATGTTGTAGAGCTTGCATATCTTTGTTCTGATCCAAACACAAAAGACCCAATTGACTCTGCAGTCATAGAATTTGGAAAAGATAATGTAAAAGGATTATATAAACTTGTCAAATTCTATCCCTTTGATCCTGACAAAAAATATTCAGAAGCAGAAGTGCTTGATAAAGAAAACAACAAAATCCACATTTATAAAGGCGCACCCCAAGTTATAATCGAAATGTCCGATAACAAAGATAAAAGCATATACGAAGTTGTAGAAAAATTTGCAAACCTTGGGAAAAGAAGTCTTGGAGTTGCGATAAAGAAAGAAAATCAAACTACTTTTGTTGGACTTCTTACATTTTTTGATTATCCAAGAAAGGATTCTAAAAAATTCATAGAAGAAATAAAAGAGATGGGCGTAATGCCAAAAATGATTACCGGAGATAATAAACTAATTGCACAATCAGTTGCAAAGGAAGTTTCTATTGGAGAACGCGTCATCTCAATTAAAGAAATAGAAAAAGATAAGGAAATGGATGTCGACTCCTTTGATGCATTTGCAGAAGTTGTACCTGAAGATAAATTCAAAATTGTTGATTTATATCAAAAGAAGGGTCATACAGTTGGTATGACAGGTGATGGTGCAAACGATGCACCTGCTCTAAAGAAAGCAGACCTTGGAATTGCGGTAAAAGATTCTCTTGATATTGCAAAGCAATCTGCAAAAGTAATTCTTACAGAAGAGGGTTTATCTAATATTGTAAATCTTATAAAAGTTGGAAGAGAAATTTATAAAAGAATTGTCATTTGGATATTAAATAAGGTTGTAAAAACGTTCCAGATCGTATTTTTTGTATCTATTGCAACCCTCATCATAGGAAAGCCAATAATTACACCCGTTGCCATGATTTTGATGCTCTTCCTTTACGATTTTGTTACAATGTCGATTGCAACAGATAATGTTGTACCTTCAAATCGCCCAGAAAAATGGAACGTCAAAAAACTTCTTTCAATGTCTTTAATATTTGGTGTATTAAAAATTTCGGAACTCTTCATCGCGATGTATCTTGCCCAAAAATACTTTAAGGTTACATTCTCAGAACTCCAAACAATTATGTTTTATCTTTTACTTGTATCGGGACTATTTAACATACTCAATTTCAGAGAAGAAAGGTTTTTCTTTTCATCCCTCCCAAGTAAGGCAGTTATAATGTCAATTTTAGGAGATTTGATCGTAGCAACTCTTATTTCCACGTTCGGTATATTTGTAGCTAAGGCACACTTTGGACTCATTATGATAACGCTTCTCTATGCGCTACTTGTAACTCTTGTATTTACTGATATAATTAAATTATTCGTATATAGGTGGTTTAAATTGTAAAATGAAAAAAGAAATCGAGATTGTTTTAATAACATTTTTAGTATTTGTACTTGTTTTCATATTTTCTGTTTACTATGTGTCCGAAGAAAATAAAGAAGCAATTTCAGAAAGTGCCGTTAAGTATGAAACCTATATACATTCAAAAGATGTATGGGAGCCTGCAGAAAACACACATAAGATTACAAGAACAAAGAAATATTTAGAACAAGGTGTTTCTTATGTTCCAATCCTTATGTTTCACAATGTCTCCCCTGTCCCTCAAAATGCAAGCGAATTAACAAAATCACTTACAATCGATCCAAAACTATTTGAAAGTATGATGGACTATTTGCACAAAAATGGATTCACGCCAATAACTCTAAAAGAGCTTAACGAAATTTGGAAAGGAAACCTACCTTATCCCAAAAAACCAATTGTTCTTACATTTGATGATGGAGATAAAGGCGTATACAAATACGCATACCCTATACTTAAGAAATATAATTTTCACTTTGTCATCTTTTTGATAACTAAATACACAGGAATGCACACTAACTTCTACATGAGCAAAGATGAAGTAAAAGAGATGCTTAATAGTGGTCTTTGTGAAGTCGGCACACATACAAGAGACCATGTTAATTTAAAAAGAAGTCCACTCCTTACAAAAATTTATGAGATAAAAGCATGCACAAACGATGTAAAAAGACTACTTAACTATACTCCAACTTCTTTTTGTTATCCCTTCGGAGGCTTTGATAGAGATTCAAAAGAAATTCTTAAGGCATACGGATACACAATGGCAGCCACAGAAATCCCAGGATTGGCAAATCCAAAAAACGATCCCCTTTTGCTTCCTCGAGTAAGAATTGATGGAAGAGAAAATTTACAAGCTTTCATCAATAAAGTAAACTTGAAACCCTAAAGATCAAAAGTTAAAATACCTGATTGATCAGTTTCTGTTATAATTTGGAAATTATACCCGAGTTTTGACCTTAAAAGATCACTGTAAGATAAAAGATTCTCAGTATGTATTGGTATAATATATCTTGGTTTTGCAATTTCAATATGCTTTAATAGATCCCTTGGACTTGCGTGTCCTGAGACATGGTACTCCCTTGTAAAAGTAGGTATTGCATCATCTCCAACTTCAAGACCATATGGAGTTAAATTAAACGTGGATATCCAATTTAAAAGCCTATGAGTGTCAAACATTTGCTCTTCAGTATATGCTTCACTTGTAGAATATATGTAGGCGCCACCATTAATTTCTATATCAAGAAGATTTGGCATGTCCCAGAAACTATAACAAACTATGTAATCCTGAGGACTTTTTCCAATTTCAGGAATTGTCACAAACCTATCCTTATATGCATCATTTTTCTTAATTTCGTTAATCCACACTCTATTTTGTTCTCTTTTACTTTCAATAATAACAATATTCGCCTCATCAATTATGTTAACACCATCGCTTTTTAAAAGATGAAGTAAATACGCATCCTTCATCGTGATCGCAAGGCGCCTTCCAGTTTCCTTTGCAATTTCAAAGAATATTTCAAGACGCTCAATGTTTCTTGCTCCAAAATCTGCAATAACAAGTTTTCCTTTATTGCTATTTACAACCTTAATTGCATTTTGTTTAATATCCTCTTCCCTCAGTTGGGGTTCGTCCAATTTTTGTAAAGAATTTTCATTAATTCGTGTGCCCTCTATTAAAAGGACATCAACACCATTTTGAGACAAAAATTCGAAAAATTCCTCAGTTTTGTGGGCTCCTTTACCATGAAATCTTATATCTCCAGTATATGCAACCTTTATTCCATCAACCTCAAAATATATAGAAGATGCGCCTAAAACAGAATGATCAACTTCAAAAACTCTGTATTTAAAATCACCTAATTCTTCGCTTTCAAAAGAAACTTTATTTTCACTTTTAGAAGACACTTTAGGATATCTAAAATTCCTTTCAATTTTATTGTCTGGATCCTTTTTCAACTTTTGTTCTTTTACACCATTAACAAAAGCTACATTTGAAACAATATAAAATTCTTCAAAAAAGCTTTGATTTCCCGTATCTTGATAAGCTTTAATAATATGATGGGTTATAGGAGTTGCAATGATTGGGATATCTTCTCTTAGGAATGATATATAACCAAAGTGATCCATATGCCCGTGGGAAACAAATACTGCAACAGGATTAATAGTTAATGCTTTATCAACCTCATCTTTCACATAGTAAAGTAAACCTTCTCTATAAAGTCCCTTAAGATGAGGAATGAGGTTTAACTTCCAAAAGTCGTGTAATCCTGCACCTGCTCTTGGTGTCAAAAACTCTTCAAAGTACTGTGAAAACTGCTTAAAATTCTTGCCAAAATCGAGGATAAATGACTGTCCACTTTTACTTTCAACGAATATCTTATTTCCTCCAATTACATTGTGCCCATCAAATATCTTTATTTTCATCTTAATTAATTATACCCTAAAAGTAACGATTTCGGTATTTGGAAAAAACTATCATTAAATAACCAAAAAATTTTTACATTTAAAGACATCTCAACTCTGTCTCTAAGAAATACTATCTTTTTTTCAAGCCAGGTTAGAAAAAGTGAGCTACTTTAATGCAACTCAATACTCCCCAATTAATATTGTTTTTAGGGGAAATCTGGAAGGGGGATGTGCCCGCTTCCAATAATTGTCATTTCGAAGTCCCGCTTCCAATAATTGTCATTTCGAAGTCCCGCTTCCAATAATTGTCATTTCAAAGTCCCGCTTCCAATGATTGTCATTTCGAAGGAGCGAAAGCGACTGAGAAATCTCCTCTTTCTGGGGAAGTTCGAAGTGCCCCCTTCCATCGATTGTCATTTCGAACGAAGTGAGAAATCTCCATATTTTGAGGGGGCAACAACCCCCCTCAACACTCCCCCAAATAATAATTTTGCCTTGGGGGTAAGTTAGAAAGGGGGTATCCCCCTTTCTAATATTGGAGATTCCTCAGGCTAAAGCCTTCGGAATGACAACCATTTTGAGGGGGCAACAACCCCCCTCAATACCCCCCAAAAACTGAGGAGATTCCTCGCCTTCCGCTTCGGAACGACAAATAAAAATTGGCTTCAGAATGACAGAAATTGCTTTCGGAATGACAAGGAAAAATTGGCTTCGGAATGACAAACAGAAATAACCTTCAGAATAAACATAACCAGTCATTTCGACGAACGTAGTGAGGAGAAATCTCCTCTTTTTGGGAAAGTTTGAAGGGGGACTTTTACCCCTTCGAGTAATAAGGATTCTCTTCCTTTTAGGGAAGTTAGAGGCTAGCCTTTTATTCCCTCTGTTGCGGTATTTTGCTCCTCTTGTTAAGCAAGTAGATACTTAAAAACTATTTTTCCTTGAGTTCTCTCCTTTTTTCAAAGTTAATAACTTTTTCATTCTTGTTATATTTTATCAAACTCTTCCGTCAAGAGGTTTTAAAAAATTTTTCCAGATTCTTATAAATTTTTTTCTTCTCATATATTAGACTGTCAAACTCACAAAAAAGTTCCACTTTTTTCAGGGAATTTTTGTACTTTTTAAAAACTTTTCTAACTTATCAAATTTTGTATTGTTTTCCGTATTTTTGGGTGTAGGCTAATGGGAAATATTGTATTAAATGACTCTCTTAGTCTTGTGAAAATTTGAGCATTTTC
>NZ_JBLOBF010000004.1:0-116851 GCF_047785965.1 Caldisericum insulae | reverse complement strand
CGCCTATAAGGAATTGAAACAGTTCATCCCCTATGTCCCCTTTCTTGTTTCGAACCTAACCTGAGCGATTCTCCAAATTTTTCATATATAATCAAAAACTTGCAATTTTTTCAAAAAAGTACTAACATTTTTTAGAGGGATAAAAAATCGCTCATTTTAGATCGATAAAAATTGTATTTGAAATATTATCCATGAATTTAAACATTCGAAAGAGGTCTTTATCTGCGTTTCTTTTTGTAGCAAAAATATAGATAAGTTTGCGCTAACGAAATTTATTTTAACTGTATAATATTAGTGTGAAAAGGTGTTTGCTTGTTGGAAATGGCATGAAAAATCCACCGCAGTTTTTAAGAGACCTTGCAAAGAGTGTAGATTTTGTCATAGGCATTGATGCTGGCGCTGAAACACTTCTCGAATCTGGCGTAAAGGTTGATCTTGCAATTGGGGACTTCGATTCATTAAAAAATAAGGAGCTACTCAAAAGAATCAATCACCTTGAATATCCAAAGGAAAAAGACTATTCAGACACAGAAATCGCAGTAACGCACGCGCTTTCTCTTGGATATGATGAAATCATACTCACAAATATGCTTGGCGGCAGAACCGACCATCTTCTATTTAATCTTTCGATTCTCTACAGAATATTTAAAGAAGGAAAATCGGGAAAGTTCCTTGAGAATAAAGAGGAGATTTACATATTTGATAAAAGTATAGAAATTAAAACCGATATTAACGACATAGTTTCGATATTCCCATTATTAGGAAAAATATTATTTAAAGATTCAAAAGGTTTATATTATCCTCTTAAAGGAAAAAGTGTTGAATTGGGTGAAACCTTGACTCTAAGCAATTATGCACTTTCAAATTCAATTTACGTTGAGATTGAAAATGGTGTTGCAATCTTGATTTTAAAGAGAATAAGACCAAAATATTCGTAATTATTTTTGAATGAGTTTGCTTAAAAGATTCTTAAACTCTTTCTTTACAACTTCCTCATCAACAGTAAGAATTTTTCTATTTTCCATTATGATTTCGCCGTTAATAATAACTGTATTGACACTATCTGGATACATCGAATAAATCACGTTTGAGTGTGGTGAATGCATCGGCACCATCTCGGGCAAATCCTTTCTTACAAGAATTAAATCAGCCTTGAAACCTTCTTTTAATACACCAACATCATTAAAACCGAGTGCCTTTGCGCCATTCACTGTAAGTATATCAAACGCATCAGTTACGCTTAGTTTTCTTGGGTTTCTGGAGATACCTTTTGCAAGGAGGCTTACAATTCTCACTGCTTCAAGCACTGATAAGTTGTTATTTGATGCAACGCCATCTGTGCCAACAGCAAGCTTAAGGCCAGCATCGATAAATCTATCAATAGGCGCAAGTCCTGATCCAAGTTTCATATTACTTTCAGGGTTTAAAGATACCCAAACACCATTTTTCTTGAGAGTCTTTATGTCATTTTCACTTACCCAAACACAATGAGCAGCAACCACAAATTCATTTAGAAAGCCAATTGAAGCAAGATATTCAATAGGAGTTCTTGTGTATGATTTCATGTAATCAATAACTTCTTTTTCTGTTTCATGTAAATGGACTTGCACCACAGAACCAACTTTCTTCTGAAGTTCTTTTGTATATTTTAGAAGCTCCTGACTTACCGTATATGGAGCATGTGGTGCAAGGCTAATTAGGATTTTTTCATCTTTTCCTGAAAGTTCTCTAAATTTTCTCTCAACTTCTTCGATTATAACCTTATCCATGAAAGGCTTTGAGGCATATGCAATACCAATATTTCCACGCATACCAATCTCAGAAAGTGCCCTTAATGTCGCCTGTGGATGGTAGTAGAAATCTGCAACAGTAGTTGTACCTGTTTTTATTGATTCAATTGCTGCAAGAAGTGTGCCAAAATAAACCATATCGTATGTTAGGTGATCTTCAAGAGGGAAAATATATTTGTAGAGCCAATCTTGTAAAGTGACATCCTCTGCATAACCTCGCATAAAGGTCATTGCAAGATGGGAATGAGTATTTACAAACCCAGGCATTGCAATTAAATTACTCCCATCAATTACTTTTGAGTAGTTGTTCTCTTTGGCATTGTCACCAATAAATGAAATCTTTGAGTCCTTAATTACAATATCAACAGATTCCTTGTAAGTCTTTGAATCTAAAATTGCAGAAACATTTTTTATAAGAATCATAGGTTTTCTTTTCTTTCGAGAGGAATGTAGTTTGAATCTGTAATAATTTCTTTTTCGCTATCTATTAGTTTTCGGATATCTTTTGGCAGATTAAAGAGCGCAATATGGGTTTCACCATCATAAAAACGCAAATCTCCTTCAATCTGCTCTTTAATCATGTAGTCAATCTCTTCCCTTGTGAATGCCTTGGGATCGTTTTTCTTCGATGCAATTATAAAGCCCCATGTAGTATCAAACGCAGGTACATAGGCAAAATAGCTTCTAACGATCGGGAAAATCTGCTTAAGAGTATTTCTAATAATTGCATGCATTTTATAATTTGTAACCCTCAAAAGGGATGCCTGCAATACAAAAACACCATTTTCTTTAAGTCTATCAAAGATAGTTTTATAAAATTCAACTGAATAGAGCTTGTATGAAGGACCACCTTCATAAGGTTCGGTTAGATCACTTATAAATACATCAACTGAATTATTTGAAAGATTGCTTTCTACAAATGCTCTTGCATCGGTATTAATAAGGGTTGATCTTGGATCGTCAAATGCGCCCTGATGCCACTCTTTCATGTATTCTTTTGCAATGTCAGTTGCGTCCTTATCAATATCAACCATTATTGCTTTTGTTACACTTTTATGTTTCAAAATTTCCCTTAAAGTTGAACCTTCTCCACCGCCAAGGATAACAACAACCTTTGGTAATTGAGCAGTTAACAATGCAGGATGCACAAGCGATTCGTGGTAGATATATTCATCTATAAGAGAGGATTGAACATCTCCGTCAATAATAAGCATCTTCCCAAAGGTAGGACTCTCTACCACTTGGATAAGCTGGTAGGGAGTCCTCACCTCATAAATAATCTTTCTGACGCCATGAAGATGTTCTTCTGCACCCCCAAACCTGTCATGGAAGTAAAGATAATTCTTTTCCATAAACCTTTGTTCTTACTGAACGAATTTTGTGCAGGTACTTCCCTTCGCGTTCCTCTCCACGGGAAACTTCTGTTGTCTGAACGTATTTTGCTTTGAGATGTTCTGCAACATACTCACAGGCAACCTTAGGATCGATGTCTCCGCATGTGTAAAAATCCAACGCAGCATAGCCATATTCAGGCCACGTGTGGATTGAGAGGTGAGATTCGGAAATTACCACCACCCCACTAACTCCCTGAGGAGTAAAATGGTGAAATGCAACGTTCAAAACTGTTGCATTAGCTTTCTGTGCCGCTTCTACAAGAAGCGACCTTAGGTAATTCAAATCATTTAGGAGCTCTGGATTGCAACCAGATGCATCCATAATAATGTGTTTACCTTCTGTGCGCATTTCAGCCACCCCCTTCCAAAGAATTAGTGACAGCCACCCTGCTTAACGAGGGGCTTCCTGCCTGCGCAGGCATAACATCCGACCAGTCCAGCCGTAGGGTTTCTTAAAGGAGTTGTCCTTCTCCTTTTAAATTTCCTGCGTTCCCACTCTTTAAGCAAGAGTGTTTTTTGCAGGGAGGTGGTAAGGTTTATAACCTTATCGGTGTATTTATATCAAAAATTGTAAAAAATGCAATAGTTTTTATGCAATTTCTTTAAGATTTTTTTAAGCCAAAATTTTGTCAATAAAATTAGTAATCAAGCCATTTTTATTTTTTAGAAATTTTTAAGACTTCTTGTAGTGCATATAAACTCGCAAATTTTGTGTGTTCGTAGTATATACCACCTTGAAGATAACCAATGTAAGGTGGAACAATCGGTGCATCACATGATAATTCTATTGAAGAACCCTGCACAAAGGTACCAGCAGCCATAATAACTTTATTTCCATAGCCTGGAAGTGGCGCAGACTCAATTTCTGCGTCAGAATCAATTGGTGAAAAACGTTGAATAGACTGCGCAAATTTTATAAGCAGTTCCTCACTTCCAAACTTTATTGCCTGCACTATATCGGTTCTCTTTTCAAAGTATCTAGGCTTCACTTCAAATCCATAATCTTCAAAGATTTTTGAAGCAAATATTACACCTTTTAAAGCATTTGAAACCACAAGTGGAGCAAAGTAAATCCCCTGAAGAATATTTCGAGTAAGCCCAAGCATTGGACCGATTTCTTTCCCAACACCTGGTGCAGTAAGTCTTGTTGAGATTTTTTGGATAAGATCCTTTTTCCCAACAATATATCCCCCTGTTATTGCAATTCCACCACCTACATTTTTGATTAAAGACCCAACAACAACATCAGCGCCAACATCACCAGGTTCCCTGTCTTCCACAAATTCACCATAACAATTATCAACCATAATAATTGTTTGAGGATTAATTGATTTTACAATCTTTATTGCATTTTCAAGTTCATCTATTGTTATCGAATCAGTAAAAGTATACCCTTTAGATCTCTGAAAGACTAAAACTTTTGCATTCTTTACGAGATTCTCATCAAAACCATTTCTAAAATTAAATTCACCGTATTTAACACTAGACTCTTTAAGCGAGCCTTCAACTTCACGAATCCCTATAATGCCTTCGCCTGTTTCGTAGGGTTTACCGCTTGCATAGACAAGCAAATCGCCTGGTCTTAAAAGTCCAAAAAGAGTTATAGAAATTGCATGAGTCCCAGAAATAATTTGAGGACGAACAAGTGCATCTTCGCCACCAAAAATTCTTGCAAAAACTGCCTCAGTCTTTTCACGACCAATATCATTATAGCCATAACCAGAAGTGTAGTTTAAATCAGAATCGTGGAGTTTTACATTTTGAAAAGCATCAAGAACCTTTAAAAAATTTTTTTCTCGAATTAAATCTACCTTTTCAAAGTGCTCTTTAAGTGATAGTTCTGAAGTTTTTCCTAATTCTATAAAGCGGTCCTCAATCATCATTTACAAAATCACCTACCAATCTTTTAATTTCATTTATGATTAGTTGAATATCTGTTGAGTCAAACCACAAAACATCCTTCTCTTTTTTGAACCATGTGATCTGCCTTTTTGCAAGATGTCGCGTGTTTTTCTTAATAAGTTCAATCGCTTCATCAAATGTGATTTGTCCCTCAAGATAATCAAGAATTTCCTTATATCCTATTGCTTGCCTTGCTGTTTTTGACCATTGAGCATACTTCTCTTTTAAACTCTTAACTTCTTCTACAAAACCAAGTTCAATCATTTTATCCACACGTTTTTCTATGTCTCTATAGAGAATTTCCCTGGGCTTTATAAGACCAATTTTTAAGAACCTAAACTTAACTGAAGGATTTTTTACTTCCGAAATTTTCTTGCCCGTCTTTTTGTAGTATTCAATTATTCTTATGAGGCGTTTTTTATCAAAAACTCTTGAAGCTGCATCAAAGTCTATACTTTCTGCAAGTTTTTTTATCTCATCTAAAGATTTCCCTTCAAGTTCTCTTCGCAAATCGATATCGGGAGATGGAGATTCCTCGACTGGAAAATTCTCAGTAATTGCTCTTATGTAGAGCCCAGAGCCCCCAACAATAAGAGGAATCTTTTTATTCTTGTAAATTTCTTGGACTAATTTCAAAAATTCCCTTTTGTATTGCCCAACACTATAATTTTGAGATACATCAATTATGTCTATAAAGTGGTGTGGAATTTTTTCTCTTATTTCTTTCGATACCTTTGCAGTGCCTATGTCCATACCCTTATAAAACTGCATTGAGTCAGCAGATACAATCTCAAGAGGAAAATCCTTAACAAGTTCTAAGGCAATATCACTTTTATGGGTTGCTGTTGGCCCAAGAATAACAACTATTTTTTCTTCCATACTTTACTATTTTAGCAAGATTTTTAAATAAAACATCAAAAATTTTAAAAATAGCGTTTCATGTGTATAATTGTTGAGTATAGAGTAAAATGCTTTAAGGAGATGATAGAGATGAATTACATAAATCAATATATAAGTGAATTGTTGTATGTGATACCTGCCGTATTGATTGTTCTTACGATACATGAGTTTGGACATGCCTATGTTGCTTACAAAATGGGAGATACCACAGCAAAAGAAGAGGGAAGACTATCTTTAAATCCACTAAGGCATATTGATCCAATAGGGCTACTTTCACTTGTTATTTTTAGATTTGGCTGGGGAAAACCTGTTCCTGTTGATTTTACTGCATTAAGAAACCTCAGAAAAGGAATGATTTTTGTCTCTCTTGCAGGGCCTCTTGCAAATCTTATTACAGCATTTTTACTTGCACCGCTTTTTAACTGGATGAGCGTTAACCCAATAGTACTTACAGGCTTTGGATATTTCGTTGAACTTGCAAGGTATATTATTGTATTAAGTATATACCTTGCAATATTTAACCTTATTCCTATTCCACCGCTTGATGGTTCAAAAATAATATTCGCCCTTACAAAAAATCCCCTTAGATTTCTCTACGATGATGCGTTAAATTACTATGGGATAATTTTCCTTGTTATTATTATTTCAATTCCATTTTTTAGATTTAATTATTTCTTTTCTAAGGCAGTTTCACCCATAATAAATCTTATTGGAAAAATCCATTTTTAAAGTAGGAGGAGAATAATGGATGTTGTAGTTACAGGAATGCGTTCAACAGGAGAGCTCCACATAGGGCACCTTGTAGGTGTTATTGACAACCTTAAAAAGCTTCAAGAAACTTATAAAAGTTATTTCTTCATTGCAGATTTGCATGTACTCACAACAAACTACGAGCACACAGAAGATTTCAAGAAAAATAGGATTGCAGTAATGCTTGATTGGCTTGCCGCAGGTATTGATCCAAAAAAGGCTACACTTTTTATTCAATCGAAAGTCCCAGCACATACTTACTTACACTTACTTCTTTCAATGATCGTTCCAATTTCGTGGCTTGAGAGAAATCCAACAGTAAAAGAGATGATTAAAGACCTTGACCTTAAGGAAAACGCATCCTATGGACTGCTTGGTTATCCTGTTCTTATGGCATCAGATATTATTCTATATAAAGCTAAGTATGTTCCCGTGGGTAAAGATCAACTGCCGCACCTTGAAATGACAAGAGAAATCGTAAGAAGATTTAATTATCTTTATGGTGAGCTCTTTGTCGAACCACAGGCACTTCTTACAGAGTTTCCGTATGTGCCAGGCATTGATGGTAAAAAGATGTCAAAGAGTCTTGAAAATGATATAAAGATTGCAGATACAGAGGAGGACACAACAAAGAAAATAATGAGAGCAATTACTGATCCTGAAAAGATAAGATTACATGACAAAGGACACCCTGAGGTGTGCAATGTATTCACATACCACAAGATTTTTAATAAAGCTGAAGTAAACGATATTGAGAGAGATTGTAGATCTGGAGCACTTGGTTGTGTTGCATGCAAAAAGAATCTTGCAAATAAATTGAACGAATATTTAAGACCAATTCGACAAAAACGAGAGGAACTTAAAAAAGAGATCGACAAAGTCGAGGATGTCTTCGAAGAAGGTTCCAAGAATGCATCTTATGTGGCAAATGCAACACTTGATGAAGCACTAACAAAGATGAATCTAAAATGAGCCTTGAGGAGATTGTTTACGAAGCAAAACGAAACAAGAATTCCCTTTTAAGTATTTCAATTTTGGAGTTGGTCTCAAATGAGCTTCAAAGGATTGACAATTTTGAATTAAGTGAAAAAATTTTGCTCTTGGCAACTCTTCTTGAGTTAAAATCAGAACTTCTATTGTATCTTTTGGGACTAAAGGAACAGGGAAAGAAAACTCTTCATGAAGAAAACATTGACGATATTATTGAAGTACTCGAAAAATCCGTTGAAAAAACTGTAATCAGAAGAACATTTGTTGAAAAGGTATCATCAAATGAAATCCCAATTTCTCGTCTTGAAAAAATTGTGAAAGAAGTGCTTCAAAGAGAAAAATATTATGAAAATAAAACTATTTCTGTTGAGCAAGTTTCCGTAGCTTACATTATTGAAAAACTAAAAGAAAAGCTCACCCAGTTTATAGAGATTGATTTTAGAAAACTTATTGAAGAGTGCAATTCTAAAATAGAGGTCATTGCAACATTTCTTGCGGTGCTTATACTTGCAAAAAACAACTTTTTGAAGATATTACAAGAAGATCATTTTTCACCGATCATTTTGAGGCTCAATGAAGAGGGAAGAATACCTTTACGCAATTGAATCGATTTTATTTGTGTCTGTAAAACCGGTTAGTATTGACAAGATTGCATCAATTATTGGACTAGATAAAAGAAGTATTCTTGAACTTCTTTCAGAACTTGAAAATAACCTCAAGGAAACTGGTATAAATCTTGCATTTGAAAAAAATAAAGTTCGAATGATACCGAATGCAAAATATAGAAGATTTTTTGAGAAATTCATCAAGAAGAAAAAGATAACTCTATCAAAAAACTTAATAGAGGTTATAGGGTTAATTCTTAAAAAGAAGAGAACAAAAGATGAAATTGATAAAATTCGAGGCGTAAACAGCGCAAGAGTTATAAACGAGCTTCTAAAGTTAGGCTATATAGAAAAGGAATTTTTTGAAGGAAAAATCTATTACAAGGTTACCGATAAATTTATCGAAACTCTTCCCGAAGATATTCGAGAAAATTTAGAATCAAAACTATTCAAGTTATAACTATAATTTTCAGCCTAAAAGACCTATTTTTCATTTAAAAATTACATCCAATGAACTAAATATTAAAAGTCCTCTGTCGCTACGATCATTCAAAATAAGAAACACAAGTCAAATATATTATTTTTGTCTTAAAGGGAAGGGTTGATAGAGGTATCCCCACTTCCAATGATTGTCATTTCGACGAACGTAGTGAGGAGAAATCTCCATATTTTGAGGGGCAACAAACCGCACCCTCAAAACTCCCCAAAACTGAGGAGATTCCTCGTGGCTACGCCACTTCGGAATGACAAATAAGCGGCTTCAGAATGACGCAACGAGTCATTTCGACGAACGTAGTGAGGAGAAATCTCCATATTTTGAGGGGGCAACAACCCCCTCAATACTCCCCCAAATAATAATTTTTCCTTGGGGATAAGTTAGAAAGGGGGCACCCCCTTTTCTAATGGTCGAAGGGGGACTTTTACCCCTTCGATTAAATGAGAAATCTCCGCCTTTTGGGGTAGTTCGAAGGGGGACTTTTACCCACTCCAATGCAAACAGAGGAGATATCTCGCTTCGCTCGATATGACAATTATTTTGAGGGGCAACAAACCGCCCTCTCAATACTCCCCCAAAACTGAGGAGATTCCTCGTGGCTACGCCACTTCGGAATGACAAATAAGCGGCTTCAGAATGACGCAACGAGTCATTTCGACGAACGTAGTGAGGAGAAATCTCCACCTTTTGGGAAAGTTCGAAGGGGTAAATACCCCTTCGAGTAATGGAGAAATCTCCGCCTTTTGGGGAAGTTCGAAGGGGGGCTTTTACCCCTTCGATTAATAGAAATCTACTCTTTCTGTGGTAGTTCGAAGGGGCTTTTACCCCTTCGAGTAATGAGAACCCTCTTCCATTTGGGGTATCTGCTATTAAATGCAGGAAAAAAATGAGAGAGAAGAAAGACTCTCTACAAACACATTAGAAAATAGTAAATATTAATCATTATGTTTAGTTGCAATTCTTCACATCGATTTGCAATGAATGACAAATTGGCGAAGTGTAGTCACTTACAGGATTATCGAAATTGTAAATCTTTTCCTTGTTATGCCTTTCCTCTTAAATGTATAAAGTCAGCGTCGGTAATAAGGACATTGGCTAAATCGCCAGGATGAACCTCAAAACTACTTTCAAAAATCACAAGTTTATCTTGCGGGATTCTTCCAAAAGCTTTGTTTCCTTTTACATTTTCAACAAGCACTTCATAAGTACCACCAATATATGCCTTGTTCTTCTCAAGACTTATTTCATTTTGTATTTTAAGAAGGTAGTTAAGTCTTTCTTTTTTTGTTTTTGGGTCAATCTGCCCTTCCATCGTTGCTGCAGGTGTATTAGGGCGTTTTGAATAAGCTGCGATAAAACTTTTATCAAATTGAACGGTTTTAACAAGATTAATAGTTTCAAGGAAATCTTCTTCTGATTCGTTTGGGAAGCCTACAATAATATCAGTTGTAATTGATGCTTCTGGAAATTCTTTCTTAATCGTTTCAATTATCTCAAGGTAATGCTCTTTTGTATATCCTCTTTTCATAAGAGACAGTATCTTATTTGATCCCGACTGAACAGGCAAATGGAAATGAGGCATAAGAGTGTTAATTCGACGCATTCTTTTTACAAGTTCCTTTGTAAAATATGCTGGATGTGGTGTAAGATAACGTAATCTTTTAAGATTAGGAATACGACCAACTTCTTCAAGAAGTTCAATAAAACCTTCCTGCTTTCCTAAATCGTAACCATAATGATTTATATTTTGACCTAAGAGAACTATTTCTTTTACCCCTTGATCAACAAGACTTTTTACTTCGTCCAATACTTCATTAATTGGTCTCGATTTTTCACGTCCTTTTGTTGCAGGTACAATACAATAAGCGCAAAAACTGTTACAACCAAAAATGACAGGAACATACGCAAAAACTCTGTGAACCTCAACCTTATTAAGCGAATTATTAGCATTTAAATATTTTGAAAGCTCGCTTCTTAATTCATTAACACGCTCATAAATAAGTTCATAACCTTTCGAAAGCATAAAAAGGCTATCACGTGCAACTTCTTTAATTTTTCTCTCCTTGATAGATGCAACACATCCTGCTACGATTACATAAGGCCTTCCGTATTTTTCGTAAAGAGACCTTGCATATCCTACTGAACTTATGAGTTTTTGCTCGGATTTTTCTCGCACAGCGCAGCTATTAAAAAGTACGACATCCGCTTCCTCAATACTTGAAACCTCGACCAATCCAAAATCGTAAAATACTTCTCTAAATTTTTCACTTTCGTATTCATTCATCTGACATCCAAAGTTAACTATGGCAAATGTCCTCATAGATTTTAAACAATTCTCCTCTCAAAACTTCTTTATAAGCTCTATCTATTGAAAGATTATTTTCGCTTGCAAATCTTTCAACTTCACTAAACCTCACTTTGGTTTTTTTCCATAATCTTAAAATTTCAATGTATTTTGGTAAAATCTCTTCCTCAAAATTTGCAACAATGTTTAGCAACAGAAACTCAACCTTATCTTTTTTACGGTAAAACGCCTCAAACAAACTTTCAAAATTCGGAATTATTTTTTCATCAATATATTCTATATACTCTAATTCTTTTTCTGTTAATCCAAATCTGAACTGTGGATACTCTTGACCCAGAAAATAAGCCTTGAGGATATCAAGATATGTTGAATCTTTATTCAAATTCCTTCGAAGATCTGGAAGCAATTCTGAAAAATGGATACGGCATAAAAACGAAAAATCAAAATCAGCAAACACTTGTATCAAAGCGTTTTTAATATCATCAATATCACCTTTCAAAAATTTCAAAAGTTCAAATCTTGCACGCTCTTTTTTTACGTTAAAATACAGATCTTTCGAATCTTTAAGAATATTTTTCGTGTTCTCTTCAATTTCAAGATGAAACTGCGACAAAAACCTGAACGCCCTCATAAAACGAACAGGGTCATCTCTTATTGAGTTAATTGAGCATACCCGCAAAATACCATCCTTAAGATCGTAAAATGATTTTGGATGTGAAATAATCTCTAAATTTCCCAAATTTAAGTAGATTGCATTGATTGTAAAATCCCTTTTTTGGATATCAGTCTCAAGATCAACATAGTAGGTAAAATCAAAAGTAAAACGATCAAAAAATACCCTATATAAAGGAAACATTTCCCTATTAAGAACTATATATTTGAGATTTGAAAGTTTTGTTGAAAGTAGATTGAAATCTTCTTTTGGTACAATAAAATCAAAATCAAAAAAATCTTTTTGAAGTAAGAAATCTCTTACAGCACCACCAACAAGATACGTCTTATGAGGGTTAAATAAGTTTTTAATAGTTTGAGGTATTAAATCAACAAGACTACCTAAATCTTTTTCCACTTTCCTCTTAAAATTTGGACTGCTTTTCCTGACGAATCAATATCAATCACAACAAAATGTAAAGTTGCATTTCCTTTTGCTGGTTCAAAGTTCCATGGCATACCTGTAATAAACCTTTTCAAGGCAACTTCTTTATCGAGACCAATTACCGAATCTTCAACGCCACACATTCCAACGTCAGTTATATATGCAGTACCTTTGGGGAGTATCCTTTCATCGCCTGTTTGGACATGCGTATGAGTGCCAATAACTGCTGAAACCCTTCCATCAAAATAAAAACCAAGAGCTTCTTTTTCTGCGGTTGCTTCCGCATGGAAATCAACGATAATATAAGGTGTTATTGATTTTAATTCCTCTATGATTTTGTCGCCAACTGAAAACGGCGAGTCAATTGGTTGCATCTCAACTCGACCCTGAAGGTTTAAAACTCCAACTTTAAAATCCTTTTTTTCAACAATCACATAACCTCTTCCGAGCGCTCCCTGAGGATAATTTGCAGGACGCAACAAGTAAGGGAGTAAATAAAACTTATCCCAAAGAACTTTCTTATCGAAGGAATGATTTCCGCCAGTTATAACATCAATCCCATAAGAATGCAACTCAAGTGCAATTTCATAAGTGATTCCCGCACCATGTGCAGCATTTTCACCGTTTGCAATCACAATATGCGGATGATACTCATCTAAAATTTTTGGAAGTCCTTCTTTCACAGCTGTTCTTCCAGGTTCTGCAAAAATATCTCCTAAAAAAAGAACTCTCATTTTACACCTTTAAAAATATGGCTTTAAAAAATATGGCTACCCCATTGCTCTGGGTAGCCTGTCGAATATATTTCAATAATCTTATTTCTCCTTTGCTCCTTCCTTAGATGACTCAGTTTTTGTTTCTGCCTTTGCTTCTGTAGGTTGTGCTACGCTCTGTGCCTCAGTTGAAGCAGGTGCTACAACCTCTTCAGTTGTAGGTGTTACAACCGATACCACTACAGCATCTGGATCAGAGTAAATCTTAACCTTATCTCCAAGATTCAAATCTTTTACATAAATGACATCCTTAATATCAAGATTGGATACATCAACTTCAACCTTATCTGGAAGATCAGTAAGAAGTCCTTCAACCTCAATTTCGTGTAAAGATGGATCAAGGATACCACCCTTCTTTACACCAATTGCTTCACCAACAAAAGTTAAAGGAATTGTCATATAGACAGGTTTTGAGAGATCGACTGCTTCAAAATCAATATGAATTATATTTCTCTTAATTGGGTCAATTTGAATCTCTTTTATAATTGAAGGATAAGTTTTTCCTTCAACATTTAAATCAAAAATTGCAGATCTACCAACTTCATGCTCAATTTTTGTAAAGTCCTTATAGTTTACCGCTACATAGAAGGTTTCGGTAATTTTACCATAAACAACAGCAGGTATCTTACCTTCTCTTCTTATTTTGTTTGTATCACCCTTTGTTGTAACTTCTCTTCTTTCTGCATTTAAGGAAACTCTTTTCATATCTATTCCTCCTCAATAAACAATTTAGCCTTATATTATATCAAAAATTACTTTTTTTCAAAAAGTTCAGATACAGATTCATGCATTAATATTCTTCTTATCGCTTCAGCTATAAGTGGTGCAACACTTAAAACCTTTACTTTCCCAGGTAAATTTGGTCTGCTTAAAACGGGAAGAGTATCAGTTACAACAATTTCTTTTATTGGAGATTCTTCGAGATTTTTAAGAGAGTCTTGAGTAAATATGCCATGGGTTGCCGTTGCATAAACTTCTTTTGCACCGCGCCTTAAGACCTCCTTTGCTGCACTTATAAGAGTGTTTCCAGTATGAATTGCATCATCAACAAGAATTACATTTTTCCCTTCAACTTCTCCAATGAGCCTTGAAGTTTCAACCTCCTCGGGGCTTAATCTCTTTTTTACAAATATCGCTTGCGTTGCATGTGGGATTTCTTGTGCAAATGCAGTTGCCCTTTGTACAGCACCTACATCTGGTGCCACAACAACTGGATTTTCAAGATTCTTTTCTCTAAAGTATTTTCCAAGAATTAAAACTGCCGTAAGGTTGTCAGTTGGAATATCAAAAAAACCCTGAATTTGTGCTGCATGTAAGTCTACCGAGATAACCCTTGTGGCACCTGCAGTTGTTATGAGATTTGCAACGAGTTTTGCAGAAATTGGCTCCCTCGATTTCGTCTTTCTATCCTGTCTTGCATAACCAAAGAAAGGAATTACAGCAGAGATGCTTCTTGCAGAGGCACGTTTTACAGCATCAATCATTATCAGCAATTCAAGTAAATTTTCTGCAGGTGTTTGTGTTGATTGAATTATAAACACATCTTTTCCCCTCACTGACTCAAGACACCTCACCTGTATTTCCCCATCAGGGAATCTTGAAACGATTGCTGGGCTTAGCTTCATGTTGAGATAAGATGCAATTGACTCTGCAAGAGGTACATTTGAGTTTCCTGTAAAAATCTTCACTTCGTCCATTGTAATGATCTCTTTAACCATTTTGCCCCTTCCTCCTCTTAACCCATCCAATTTTATTTACCTGTTGTGCTCTTGCTATTGCAAGAGAATCTTCTGGTACTTCTTGAGTTATAACTGAACCTGCTGCAGTATAAGCTCCTCTTCGAATAACAAGTGGTGCAACAAGAGTTGAATGTGAGCCAATAAATACATCGTCTTCAATGTATGTTGGATTTTTCTTATTGCCTTCAAGCCCTGAAAAATTACAGGTAATGGTGCCTGCCCCAATATTTACGTTTTTTCCAATAGTTGCGTCTCCAATATAAGAAAGATGAGGGACTTTTGCTCCCTCATCAAATTTTGACTTCTTTACCTCAACAAATGTACCAATCTTAACATTCTTAACGAGGAGATTTTCAGGTCGCACATAGGCAAATGGACCAATAGAGCAATTTTCACCAACATAAGAACTAAGAACAACCGATTGTTTAACAGTGCTTCCTTTGGATATATGAGAATCAACAATTTGTGCAAATGGCCCTATAACACAATTAGATTCAATTTTTGTCTTTCCCTCCAAAAGGCATCCTGGAAGAATTTCTGTATCATTCTCTATCTCAACAAAGTAATCGATCTTCTGGGTTTCAGGATTATGTATCGTAACACCGTTAAGCATATGCTTCTTTAAAATCTTTTCCTGAATTATTTTTTCTGCAATTGAAAGCTCATATCTATTATTTATACCATAAATTGGAAGCTTCTTTGGAAGTTTATAAACGGAAACCTTAAGACCTTCTTCCTTCGCAATCTTTAAAGCATCTGTAAGATAATACTCACCTTGGGCATTTTTATTGCTGATCTTTTCTAAAAGCTTTTTAAGTTGCTCAAATTTAAATAGATAAACACCTGTATTAATCTCTTTTATAACCTTCTCTTCATTTGTTGCATCTGTCTCTTCTACAATCTTCAAAAATTCGTTTCCAATTCTTACAACTCTTCCAAGATTTGTTGGGTCATCAGATTCTGCGGAGATAAATGCAACATCAGAGTTTGTTTCCTTAAAGAAGTTATAAAAGCCAAGGATATCTTCTCTTTCAAAGAGTGGATTATCGCCTGTTGTTATAAGCACAAGGTCAGTATCAAGACCATCTATTGCAACCTTTACAGCATCACCTGTTCCAAGAGGTTTTTTTTGAACTTTTATTTCATAACCTTCAAAAATCTCTTTTGGTATTGCCTCATTTATCACAACGACTACACCGTTATCGGCAACATCCTTTACAGAATCAATTGCATAAAAAATCATTTCTCTTCCACAGATCTTATGAAGAACTTTCGGTAATTGTGAGTGCATTCTTTTTCCAATACCTGCACCCAAAACAATTGCTGATATCATTTAATTACCCCCAGTTTTCTTCCAATTTCAACAAACTTTTTTACTCCAAAATCAAGGTCATCTTTTGTATGTGAAGCTGATACCATAACTCTAATTCTTCCTGTTCCTTTTGGAACAGTTGGGTAAACAATACCCTGTGCAAAAACTCCTTCATCAAAGAGCATTTTGCTAAATTCCATTGCAGTTTTTTCTTCCCCAATTATAACAGGTGTAATTGGAGTTTGTGAATGTCCGATATTGAAACCGTATGATTTGAATTGCTCTTTAATATAATTTCCATTCTCCCAAAGTTTTTTAACCAATGAATCATCTCTTGAAAGGATTTCCACAACTTTTATTAGGGCAGATGTATCTGCAGGTGATAGAGGTGTTGAAAACAAGAATGGACGTGCTCTTTGCTTCATATATTCTATAAGAGTTTTATTTCCTGCAACATATCCCCCAATAACACCAAATGCCTTAGAAAGAGTGCCAACATCAATATCAATCTTCCCTTCAAGATGGAAATAATCAAGTATGCCTCTTCCATGATCACCAAGCACGCCTTCACCATGAGCATCATCAACCATTGTAATTGCACTATATTTTTCGGCAAGCTCAACAATATCTGGAAGTGGTGCAATATCTCCATCCATACTAAATACACCATCTGTTACGATGAGTTTTTTTACGTTGTAGTCCTTGTAATCCTCAAGTTTTGCCTTTAAATCTGCCATATCAAGGTGCTTGTATCGGACAATCGTTGCCTTACTTAACCTACATCCATCAATAATTGAAGCGTGGTTTAATTCATCAGAGAATATAAGGTCGCCTTCACCAACAACAAGAGGAATTGTTGCAATATTTGCAAGAATACCTGATTGAAGAAGAATCACTGCCTCCGCATGCTTAAATTCAGCAAGCTTTCTCTCAAGTTCCTCATGGAGCTTTAATGTGCCTGCAATCGTTCTTACAGCACCTGCACCAACGCCAAATTCTTTTACACCCTCAATTGCAGCGTTTTTTACCTCTTCGTTTGTTATAAGCCCAAGATAGTTATTTGCACAGAGATTAAGCATTTTTCTTCCATTAATTACAACCCATGGTCCCTGTGCACTTTCAAGTACACGTATTGTATTGTAAGTCCCCTTTTCCTTCAGTTCGTTAAGTTCTTTTTCTAAAAATTCAAATTTATTCATATTTTTTGCCTCCTTAAATTATGGATACAATAAAATTTTTCCTGATTGATGACTCTTCATGAGTTCTATACCTTTTTCAACTTCTTCAAGCTTAAATTCATGAGTTATTACAGGTGAGACATCAAGTCTCCTACTTCTAAGTAAATCCGAAACAATTTGCCAAGTTTCAAAAATTCTTCTCCCTGTAATCCCGTAGATTCGCAATTTTTTGAAAATTACATCGTCTGTAAGATTAATTTCAACACCGTTATCAAAAAGTCCTAAAAGTGAAACCCTTCCAAGAAATTTAGTAAGTTTTAATGCATCAGAAAGAGCAGACTTTGCACCAGACATTTCAAGGGAAACATCGACCCCAAGCCCGTGAGTTTCATTAAGCACAACTTCTCTGAGGTTTGTTTCTTTAGGATTAACCACAACATCTGCACCCATCCTTTTAGCTATTTCAAGGTGGTAGTTTGATAAGTCAGATGCAATAATTTTTGTTGCGCCAAATACTCTTGCAACGCCAATAGCAAGGAGTCCAATTGGCCCAGCACCTGTTACAAGAACAGTTTTTCCAGAGATATCCTCTGAAAGGACTGTGTCAACTGCATTTCCAAGTGGTTCTTGAATAGAAGCAAATTTATGTGGAATTTCCTTTGGATTCACCCAAGCAACACGCTCAGGAATTTTAATATATTCTGCAAAGGCACCATTTGTATCAACACCTAAAATTTTTAAGTTTCTACAAACTTCTCTATGATTCATAAGACACACATCACAATGATTACAATATATATGGGTTTCTGCGGAGACAAAATCACCAACATTGATACGTTTAACTTCCGATCCTTTTTCAACAACCACACCTGCAAACTCGTGGCCAACGATCAAAGGTGGATTGATCCTATTTTGGGCCCATTCATTCCAATCGTATATATGGACATCAGTTCCACAAATTGATGCAACCTCAACCTTTACAAGGATTTCATCGTCCCCAATTGTAGGAATTGGGACATTCTCAATCACAAAGCCAACATTCCTTTCCTTCTTTAATACAGCTTTCATTAAAACCTCCTTCCTTCCATGCCATTTTTTTAATTTCAAAAAATCCCCATCTTTCTAAATTATATTCTAATATTTTTTTGATTTTTTAAAAGCGTTTTGAAGAGGTCTTCAATACACTTAAACTTATTTCAATCGTAAACCCATTGAAAAGATGAAGTCTAAAGGCTAATTCCTTTAGAAACGGAAAAACAATTTAACTTACGGAAAATGATTTTTAAACCTAAAACATGGTTTAATGCTACGTTAAGTAATCTTTGACTTCTATAAAGTTGTCTTTGCGAAAAAATGGTTTTTAAGCTACAAACCTTCTTTTTCTAAAAACTCAAAAATTCTTGAGAGGTATTCATTTATGAAGTCTTCGTTTTTCTTATCATAAAAAAATGTAAGACTTTCAGAATCTCCAAGGGTAATTGCTGCCATATGGGTATCTTCAAAAATTGCCTGCACAAACCAAATCCATTCTTTTTTCATCTTTATTCTTCTAACTACTTCTCTTGATTTAACTTCTTTTAAATCCTCCATTTATACTCCTCCATAATACTTTCTTAGATTAGCTTCATGCTCTGCAAGTGTCTTTGAAAAAATTGCCTTTCCCTCAGGCGTTGTCATAAAATAATAGTAATCAGTCTTTGGCGCTTCAACTACTGCAATTATCGATTTCAGTCCAGGATTACAAATAGGAGTAGGAGGAAGTCCCACATATTTATAAGTATTATATGGCGAGTCAATCTGGTAGTCTTCCTTTGTAAGCCATTCCTTATGGATACCTAATGCATATAGAATCGTTGAATCCGCTTGAAGAGGCATTCCAATTGCAAGCCTATTTAGAAACACCGATGCAACAATGGGCCTGTCTTCGTCGAATTTTGCCTCCTTTTCAACAAGTGAAGCAAGAATTATCGCTTGTTTCTTTGTTAGACCTTTTTTCTTTGCTAATTCGTCGTAATTTTGAGGCACAACTTCATTAAATCTATCTAAAAACTTTTTTAGAATCGTTTCATACTGCATATCTTCATAAAAATTATACGTATCCGGAAATAGATACCCCTCGTATGGTTTGATATACTTTAAAAATAGATCTTTATCCCTAACTATACCGTTATTGTAGAGGCGTTCCGCTATATCCATTGAGGTAAATCCCTCGGGAATTGTAATAGTTAGCTCCTTAGGACGTCCCCCTTTTGAAAGCGCCAAAAGGAGTTCACTCATATTTGAAACAGGTTTTAAATCGTAAATACCAATTTTTAATTTTGAGTCATAGTTTAACACCTTTGACCAAAAAATAAAAGAGTACGGTTCCCAAATAACACCCTTATCCTTTAAAATAAAAGCAATGTCTCTTGTGGTACATCCTTTGTCAAGCTCAAGAATTTTTGCATTTTTAAAAACTAAAAAAGGCTCAAAAAATGAAAGTCCAACAAGCACAACAATAACCACTACTGACAATACAGATACAAGGACTAACCATTTTCTTCTTCTCGTTTCTGCCTCCTTAAAAATTCGAGATAACTTTCAAGAATTAAAAGTGCTTCGAACTTGTCCTTTATTTTACGTTCTTTTTTTGATCTAATTCCCTGAAAGCGAAGCATCTTATGAGTGATAACACTTGTATATCGCTCGTCCCAGGTTACAAATTTTACTTCAGGGAGCACCTTCTTCAGTTCATCTAAAAAATCAAGTACAATATTCGCTTGTGGTCCAATTGTACCACTTAGAGTTTTAGGAAGACCAACAACAATCTCTTCGACCTCTCTTTCAGTTATTATGTTTTTAATCACCTCAATTTCATTCCCATCACGCTTTATAACAGCCAAAGGCATTGCGAAAATTCGCTCCTTGTCAGAGATTGCAATACCAATATTTACATTTCCAACATCAAGCGCCAAAATTGGTCTTAACTGCTCCAAAATCAACCACCCAATACATTTATAATTTTTTCTACCTCTATTTTACCATCAAAACTACCCTGTGCAATACGTTCATTTCCGCCACCTTTTAGAGGAATTACATCCTTAACCTTTTCGAGGACCTCAAGGCTTGAAAGCTTATCATCAAGACTTCCCACAAGTATAAAGGAGGTACCATTAAACTTTGAAACAAAGATAACTGTTCCAACTTTTAGGAATTTCTTAGATAAATCATATGCCTTTCTAAGATCATTAAGATTACCCTCGTTAAAATCATAAACATATAGAGGTATCTCCTTAATTTTGATGGTTGGTTTGAGATTTTTGATTGTTCCCTCAAGAATTTTAGATTTGAGGTTTGTAAGTTCTTTTTCAAGCTCCTTAACCCTTATTTGGATTTCTTCACTTCTTCTAACAAGTTTATCTTCCTGAGTTTTGAGAGTACTTTCGAGAATATTTATAAGTTTCCTTTTATTTATTAAATAATCGTATGCTTTAAGTCCAGTCAAACCTTCAATCCTCTTAATACCTGAAGCAACGGTTTTGGGTTGCATAAGAACAACAAGACCAATTTCGGTTGTATTGGAGACATGTGTTCCGCCACAAAGCTCCTTACTTATCCCTTCAACTTCAATAACACGCACAACCTCACCATATTTCTCCTCAAAAAATGCAAGTGCACCAAACTCTTTTGCTTTGCTAAATGGCATAATGTGGACATTAACTTTATGGTTCCTTAGTACAATTTCATTAATTTCTCTTTCAATATTAAATAACTCTTCAGGTTCAAATGTTCCTTGAAAGTTAAAGTCAAATCTAAATTCGTCGTCCTTAACTTCAGAACCCTGTTGCATTACGTTCTCACCATAGTGTCTTCTTAAAACTGCCTGCAGTATATGTGTTGAAGTATGCGCTCTTTTTATGGCCTGTCTTCTTAAAGAATTAACAGTAAGCGTTGCAATGTCCCCAATTTTAGCAAATCCCTTTAGCTTTCCTATGTGGACAATGAGTCCCTCAACTGGCGCTTGGGTATCATACACTTCAAATTCAAAATTTTCACCTTTTATTGTACCTGTATCTCCAACTTGACCACCCTTTTCTGCGTAGAATGGTGTTTTGTCAAAAACAAGAACTGCATGAGTATCTTTAGTGCTTTCAACAAGATTTCCATCAACAATTATGGATTTTAGAGTTGCAACTGTTTCAAGTGTATCATAGCCAACAAACTCGACATTTCCAACAATATTCTTTACTGCACCGAATGATACTCTTTCAAGAAATACCTCGCTTCCCTTAAAAGATGCTCTTGCTTTTTCTTTTTGATTTTCAAGAAGCTCCTCAAAGCGCTCCTTATTGTAGGTAAAGCCAACTTCTTTGAGAGCAAGCTCTGTTATTTCGACAGGTACACCCAATGTATCATAAAGATAAAATACTACATCTCCTGGAATTTCTTTAATACCCTTTTTCTTGAAATCCTCAATTACATTGTCAAGATAGTAAAGACCATCTTTAAGTGTAGAATTGAATTTAGTTTCTTCGTCTTTCAAAACTGACTGAATATAAGTAAGATTTTCCCTCACCTCTGGATAAATATCACCCATCAGATCAGAGACAGTTTGAGCAAGTTTGTATAGAAAGGGTTCCGTAAGATTAATTGATCTTCCAAAAAGCATTGCTCTACGAATAAGCCTTCTTAAAACATAACCACGTTTTTCGTTACTTGGTATTACATGATCTCCTATAAGAAAGGTTGCAGCTCTTGCGTGATCTGAGATTGCACGCATTGCACGAATTGATTTTTCTGAAGTTTTATATGCAACCCCAGATAGCTTTTCTATATGCTCAATTATCGGCATAAATAGATCAGTTTCAAAATCAGAATCAACTCCTTCTATAATACTTGTGATACGTTCAAGTCCCATACCAGTATCGATGTTTTTTCTTGGAAGAGGTTTTAAAGTCCCATCGATTTGTCTATCGTACTGTGTAAACACAAGGTTCCAGAATTCAAGAAACCTTCGTTCAGATGATCCAGGAAGTTCAACCTCTTCTTTCTCATTAATTGCGCCTCTATCGTAGTAGATTTCAGAACAAGGTCCACAAGGACCAACTGGTCCCATCATCCAAAAATTGTCCTCTTCACCAAGAGGTATTATTCTATCTTCAGGGATTCCATGCTTTTTCCAGATCTCTTTTGTTTCAAGGTCATCTTTATATATTGTTACCCACAATCTATCTTTTGGCAACTTTAAAAAGTCAAGAATAAATTCCATCGCAAAAGCAATTGCCTCTTCCTTAAAGTAATCGCCAATAGAGAAGTTTCCAAGCATTTCAAAAAATGTATGATGTCTTGGAGTATTCCCAACATTCTCAATGTCGTTTGTCCTTACACACTTTTGAACCGTAGTAATGCGTCTTGAAGGAGGAATTTCTTCACCAAGAAAATATGACTTTAAAGGCACCATACCTGCTGCAGTAAAAAGAAGTGTTGGATCTTGTGGAACAAGTGGAAAACTTTTAAGCCTTAGGTGTCCCTTACTCTCAAAATATTTCAGAAAACCTTCCCTTATATCTCTACTATTCATAATCCACCTCGCAATGCAATTTTTCTATTTTAGCAAATATTTTATCTTTATCAAACATACTATTTGACTATTTTAAAAATTTCTTTACAATATTATACTGTTAAAAAACTATTGAAAGGAGAAATCTATGGGAAAAGAAGTAAGAATCTTTGCGTTTGGTGGAAACGAAGTTTCCCCGGTGGGATTAACTGACGAAAAAGGCAAGCCCATTATTCCTGATATTGCAATGCAATGGGCAAGAACTCACGAAACCTCAAAGCACATCGCAAAAATTGTTGAAGCGTTCCCAAATGACACCTACGTAATTACACATGGAAATGGCCC
Source organism: Caldisericum insulae (assembly GCF_047785965.1). Taxonomy (NCBI): domain Bacteria; kingdom Pseudomonadati; phylum Caldisericota; class Caldisericia; order Caldisericales; family Caldisericaceae; genus Caldisericum; species Caldisericum insulae. The sequence goes on along the minus strand of NZ_JBLOBF010000004.1, from coordinate 93,737 downwards.
ACAAGTTGGAAATGTGTTTTTAAGAAGCGAATATTCAAGGCCAATTCTTCCGCCCATTCCTCTGGATGTTGCAGGTGCAGATACACAAGGCGCAATGGGGTACATGATTGCTCAAATTTTAGGAAATGAATTAAGAGCTCGAGGTATCAATAAGACAATCGTTGGGATTGTTACGCAGGTTGTAGTTGACAAAAACGATCCAGGATTCCAAAACCCAACCAAATACATTGGCCCTTCATACACAAAAGAGGAAGCAGAAGAGAGAATGAAAAAAGATGGTTGGGTTATGAAACTTTATAAAAAGGATGACAAGGGAAATGAGATTTGGAGAAAAGTTGTTCCATCTCCTGAGCCACTTGATATAGTTGAATTCGAAGCAATAGTCAATGCAATTGAGGCAGGTTTTATACCAATAACTGTTGGCGGTGGTGGAATTCCCGTTGTTGAAGTAGAACCTGATGAGGAGGGAAATTATAAAGCAAACTATGGAATGGTTTTTAAAGATGGAAAGAATGCAAAAATTTACCGTGGAGTTGAGGCAGTCATAGATAAAGACCTTGCATCTGCACTTCTTGGAACAATGCTTATAAAGTGGGCAAAGGATCACGGTGAAGACTTGGATGTAACTTTAACAATTTTCACAGGTGAAGACGGGGCAAAACTCAACTATCAAAAACCAAACCAGGTAGATTTGAGGTATCTTACCCTTGAAGAAGCAAAGAAGCTTTATGCAGAAGGACACTTCCCACCAGGAAGTATGGGGCCGAAGATTCTTGCATGCATTAAATTCTTGGAAGGTGGAGGAAAGAAAGCTTACATATCACTTACTTCAAAATACCTTGAAACACTGGAAGGAAAAGCAGGAACAACAATCATAAGGGAGTGAGGTAAAAGATGAAAGAAAAAATTGAAGAGCTTGTAAAAAAGTATGAGCCTGAAATTATTGCCTTCGCTCAGGACATCGTTAGAACAAAGTCCTATTCTGGAGAAGAAGGTGAGCTTGTAAAACTCCTTGAAAAAAAGATGAAAGAATTAGGTTTTGATGAAGTTATTATTGATGAAACAGGAAACATCATTGGACGAGTTGGCTCAGGTCCCATAAAACTGCTCTACGATGCACATATCGACACAGTTTGGGCAGAAGACAAAGAGAACTGGTCTGTTGATCCGTTTGGTGGTATTATAAAAGACGGAAAACTCTACGGAAGAGGCTCATCTGATGAGAAGGTTGCAATAGGATGCATGATTTATGGTGCGAAAATCCTAAAAGAGGTTGGAATTCCAGAAAATGTAAGTCTATATGTAATGGGTTCGGTTCAGGAAGAGGACTGCGATGGACTTTCAATGTATCACACATTTACAGAAGTTTTGAAGCCCGATTTCGTTGTCTTGGGAGAGCCAACAAGTCTTGATGTATATCGGGGGCACAGGGGAAGAGTAGAACTTGAAGTTATCGTAAAAGGAAAATCCTCCCATGCAGCACATCCCGATAAAGGTGATAATGCAATCTATAAGATGGCAAAAACAGTTCTAAACATTGAAGAACTTACAAAAACATTTAAGGAAGATCCGTTCCTTGGAAAAGGTACAGCAGTTGTCTCTCATATTGAGTCAAAGGCACCTTCAATTAATTCTGTGCCATACGAATCTCGCATATTTATTGATAGAAGACTTACAGTAGGCGAAACAAAAGAAACAGCTCTTAGAGAAATTGAATCTGCACTTGCCGATCCTAAGAATTCTGAAGTAAGAGTCCTTAAGTATGAGACAAAATCATGGAAAGGCCGTTTAATTTCGCAAGAAAAATATTTCCCTACATGGGTACTTGAAGAATCTCATCCATTAGTTCAGGCTGGTTTTGAAACAGCAAAAGAAGTTCGCCCAGGCGAAGAGGTAAAGATTTCCCGTTGGATTTTCTCAACAAATGGTGTTACATCAATGGGAAAACTCAATATACCTACAATAGGCTTCGGTCCTGGTGATGAATGGCTTGCACATGCAGTTGATGAATATGTAAGACTTTCAGATCTACCAAAGGCAACAGCATTTTATGCTCTAATGCCATTTAAGTTAAAAGAAAAATTGGGATAAAAAACGGAAGGAGGATAATATGAATAGCAAATTAAAAGGAAGAGATTTTCTTACAACAAATGATTGGACACTCGAAGAATTAGAACAAGCATTAGACCTTGCCTTTGAATTAAAACAGAGGTTTACATTAGGTGAACCTACTCCATACTTACTTTACAAAACACTTTTTATGATTTTTAAAGATAAATCCACAAGGACAAGGAATTCAACCGAGGCAGCAATGACACAACTTGGAGGGCATGCCCACTACATCACAGAAGAATCCTCTCAGATTTCACACGGTGACACTGCAAAAGAAATAGGAATTATTCTTTCACGTTATGGACATGGTATTGCAATAAGGGATGATATTTATCTTGGGGTAGGACAAAAGTATATGGAAGAAGTTGCTAAATGGGCAACTGTTCCAGTTATCAATCTTGAATCTGACTGGGATCACCCACTTCAAATCCTTGCCGATATTATGACAATAAAAGAAAAATTCCATAACGATCTTAGGGGTAGAAAATTTGTAATTTCCTGGGCATATGCAAAAAGCCATGCAAAACCACTTGCAGTTCCTCAGGGACTTATCATGGCTATGCCAAGATTTGGTCTTGATGTAACACTTGCAATGCCACCCGAATTTGAACTTTTACCTGAGGCAATGGAGATAGCAAGAAGAAATGCGGAGGAAGCAGGTGTAAAATTTGAAGTTGTCCACGACATGGACGAAGCATTCAAAGATGCTGATATTGTTTATCCAAAATCTTGGGGTGCATATGTTTATGCTCAGAATAATATCGAAGAGATGAAGAAAATCGCAGAGAAATACAAAGATTGGATTGCAGATGAAAGAAGAATGAATCTTGCAAAGAAGAATGCAATCTACATGCACTGTTTGCCTGCAGACAGAGGCTTTGAGGTTACAGATGCGGTTATTGACGGGCCTCACTCTGTTATCTACGATGAAGCAGAAAACAGGCTCCACACAGTAAAGGCAATCCTTGCTTTAACGATGTAAAAAAACACAAAATACATAACTTTAAGGGGTCCATGTGGACCCCTTAAAAATTACCTAAATATCATATTTAATAAACATTCAAAAATTATGTTTAACCTAAGAAGAAAATAACCAAAAACAAACTTTTTAAACCTTTTAAACAAACTTCTTTCTAAAAAACTTTATTGTATTCCAGCCTCACTTTTTATAGAGTTTTAAAATATTCTTTAATCTTATTCGACATAAGTTTTCTTCTTCCCTTCAGGAAATCCTCATAACTCATCTCAGCATCAAGTAATTCAAGTGGAATGCAATTCATTTTAAGGTTTTCCTTGAGCATTTCAAAATCTGTTATACCACCGTACTTTAGCTCCTTGCTATTACATTGTTCTCTAAGTTCTGCGAAATACTTCTTGGGCTCCTTATCACCGATTGCAATGTTTATTTCGCTTTGTGCCATAACATAATTTGCAATCTGATTATACATTCCTCTGTTATAACCGAGTTTTTTAAGATAATTTCTTGGATAGATATGATGAACGTCACCTTTTATTGCAATGAGATCTTTCACGGTAATGTCCTTTGAAAGGAATCCTTTGTCGTTGAACTTAACCTGTGTTGCAAGGAATACATTAAAAAACGGACTACTTCCTACCGAAGTATCCAACTGCTGTGGCAGTGAAATTTCAAAAAAGCTGTCTGAAAGTTCTGCAAGCAATACATTATCCATATAATTAAACGGATCAGAATCAATTCTTTTAATATCATAATCAAAGGTAGTCTCTGGGGAAGAAGAATATCGACTTGTTAGTATCGAAAGCACAAACCATTTTCTTACATAAGATTCAATGACTGATTGGTTTATTCCTTTCGCTTTTAAAAAAAGATACAGGGTATACGCAAAATCAAGTGCAGTTTGAGAGCGAATCATTGAACTATCAATAAATCCAGCAGAACGAATGATCATTGAGAATTTTTTGAAGTTATTTTCATTCATGAAGTCCATTATTCCTTCTTTAAGCATTGAGAAGGATCCTTCAACAATTTCCTCTTTGTATTGTCGGGTTTCAAAGTCTCTTCCAGAAAGAAGAGATACAAGATCTTCTAATCTACCACGTTTAAACTTGTAGGTGAAAGATATCCTCAGCACATCCGTATATGATGGATCAAACAAATCATCTCTATCATCTTTGAGCCACGCCATCTTATTAAAGTATTCCGTATTTGTAAATTCTTTATCGTTTTCTTTTATCTGACTGTAAAATTCAGGAGTTGTAGCAAGATAACAAAAATAATCTATCGCTTTTCGTAGAGTATTTCCTCCGTACTTCTCATCCACAGCAATCTTTGACATTGCAAAATCTGCTTGGCTTAGTATAACACCCGAGGAATTAATCCTAATGAAAATCTCTGTTACCTCGTTTATGTCAAGTTCTGAATTTAGTTCAATTAAACCGATAGGAATGTTGATGATACTTTTCAGTGAATCAAGAGCATTTAAAATGTCGTCTTCTTTTACATCTGGATTTATATTGCAATATTCTTTTAATTTTTCAAGAGTTCTAAATTCAGGCGAAAATACCACTGATATATCTGGAATCCACCTCTTATCTCTTTGAATAAACGGGTTAGAAACCTCAAATTTTTGCTCAACTGGATTAAAGGCAATAATAATCCTGTGCTTTTTATAATCCTTATTAAGTATTTCTTTCCCTAACAACGCAGCCATAAGGGCTGTTACCCTCTGCTGCCCATCAATAAGGATCTTCTTTCCTTTTGACATTGTGCCATCTCTTAATTTAACATTTGGGTTTTGCCATGTGATAAGATAGCCAATTGGATATCCTCGATAAAGCGAATCTATTAAGTCTCGCACATGGATTGCATCCCACACAAACGGACGTTGGATTTCTGGTACTGCAATTTCATTGCTTGAAACCCATGAAAGTAAAGTTTGAATTGGATGATTGTTAACGGAAAATTTTTGTATAATCATATCTCCTCCATTTTCTCTATAATATTAGAGCTTGTTATTGAATCCTCATCTCATTATTCAATGCCCCATTTTCCTTCAGTCTAATTAATTATAAAGCCTCAACCAAAAATTACAAACTAATAATGTTTTTGAAAATTCTTAAAATAGATGCTCTTACGGGAATTATGGTAAGCTATCAAAATATCTTTATAGATGATTATCCACTTGATATTGAAAAAGGTAATTTGCAAGGTGCTTTCCTTGACTGCGATCATAAAGTTCTTTATATACCTGTTACCATGGATTATGATGTTGCAAAGGACTTTGGAGCAGAGATTGTAGGTATCGATGCAATAAGCGGACAAATCATTATGATGACACATAGAGTTGAAATTTATTATCCTAGAATTACTAACGAAAAGACATCTGTGGTTGAAATTCTTTCTTACGGCACCATAATTACTCTTAACATAAATGGTAAAACACGTTCTCTGTATTATGATAGGTTCTCATATACTGATTTACATAACAAAAAAAACTATATCATTTCTGTAGAGTCTGATATGGGTGCTTACTGTTCCTAATGATATTTGGAAGCCACTTTCTCATTTGTAGGGAATAAAGATGAACCGCGTCTCCTTCCTTTTATGGCAAAACTCATCTCTTTCTACCAAGATCCAAAAGAAGTTCCTACCACACTACCCTCCCAAAGCGGCATTTTAAATGAAGGTTGAATGCCTAATTTAAATTATACAACATAAGTTATTACAAAACTTGGAGATAACGCACTATTTGTAAAGTTTAGCAATCAATCAGGAAATATTCAGCTAGGAGGATATTTGCATTTAATTTGGAAAATTAAGGAGGAGAGTTATGTTGAATAGGAAGTTTCCTTTCTTATAACTTTGTTTTCCAATTAGGTTAAAGGAGCAATAGCCTCGATATCAGGACCAACTACAGTTAAAGTTAATAGTAATAACTATTACGCTTGCAGTGTTAGCTGATCCACCTATAGTAGAACTTTATATTTTGACTGGAATCCAGGTAACAATGGCTATGTTTCTTCTTCGGGTAAGAATAGAAACACAGAAGCTTATGCTTTTTTAACTTTCATGGCTTCTTTTAAGAAATAAATCAATTTTTGATTTGAGAGTATTGAAGTGGTAAACAACAATCAAGACAAATAGGAGGATAAACATTCCTATTGTTAAAATTAAACGAGACTTACTTATTATTAAAGGCCCTTCTCTTCCTACAGTTACCACTCTAATATTTGTTCCTTCAATGCTCTTTTCACCATTGTGTTGTGCCCAAGTTCTATGGAAAATCCCCTCCACTAAAATAGTATCACCAACATGTTTATAATCCCCAGTATAGGTTATTTTTACCTGCTTAAAAATTTCATATGGCAAAAATACCCCAATCACTGCACCTTTATCGTCAACGTTTAACCAAACTCCATCACTTCTCTCCATTACATCGCCTACCACTTCGCCTTGTATCAAAACTGTTTTGCCATCATATTTTTGGGCATTAAATATAAGATCAGCTACACTATATGTATTTGTCTCAGCTTTTAACGAATTAAATGCAATGAGGCTAAAGATAAGTATCCCGACAAAAATGAAAATAATATAAATTCTTTTTATTTCCATATTAAACCTCTCAATGAAACCAATTTAAATATGAAAGAGATAAATACTAATACAGATATAAATTCAAGGCGTCCAATCCACATTTCAAAAATATAAACTACTTTTAATAATGTTGGCATTGTAACAGATGTCACTCCGATGCTTAAACCAGTGTTGCTTGCAGCTGAAACAGATTCAAAAAGAGATTGAATAAAAGGATAGCCATAAGCAACGCCAACTAATGCACCAAAAAAATAAGTGACAGCATATAAAACGATTATTAAGGCGGCACTTTTTACTAAACTATCTTCAAGCACTATATCTCTTATATGGTGAATCTTTGATGTAATTACAGCATTCTCAGGTGCAACAAAGTTTCTAATCTCTCTTATAATTGCCTTAAAGATTATTCCAACTCTAATTCCCTTGAATCCACCTGCAGTTGAACTTGCACTTCCACCTATTGCCATTGCAGTTATAGCTGCAAGTAAAGCAAGCTCATTCCACTCTCTCAAGAACGAAGCCGAGTAAATCGTGCTAAGTCCTGTTGTTGTATGAGCAGAAACCATTTGGAAAAATACCATATTAAAGAGAGAAGAAGCACCTTTATATATTTTGCCAAACCCAAGTGCAGCGATAGCAACAAAAGAAGTCAAGGTTAGCGTGATTGAAAATGATTTTAATTCGATATTTTTAAAAATTTCTTTAAAATTTCCACTCCATATTGCATAATGAGTTGCAAAGTTCATCGATCCAATGATTGCAAATACTAAAGAGATAACATAGAATGCTACACTATGATAGTAAAGTATATTTTGGCTGTATGGTGCAAATCCTCCTGTACTCCATGCTGACATAAAAATCCACATACCATGCATAATTGCCATTTGTGGACGTATGCCATTTTTATAAGCAACTATAGCAAGCATAATTGTTCCCAAAAGAAGATAGATATTGCTAATTTTCCAAATTTGTGAGGCAGTATGTTTCACATTGGGCAAAACTTGTTCTTTCCCTTCTCCAATCATAATCTTATATGCGTAAGAACTAGGTGTAATTAAGAAAGTCAGGGCAAGCACAGCAATACCCTGACCACCTGTGTATGTAACGAGATGTCTCCAAGTGTTAAGTGCAACAGAAACATGCTCAAGATCCTGTATAAGAATTAAACCAGTCGTTGTAAAACCACTCATCGTATCAAAACAGGCATCAAGAAAAGAGTTCATATGGCCACTTAAATAGTAAGGAACAGCAGCAAGTATCATAGCAATAATCCAGGAAAAAGCTGCAATAGTCATTGCATGAAAAATTCTCGGTATATAATGTGTCCTTCCTATGATCATAAAAAGATAACCAACCACTAATGATAAAGCAATAGAAAATAAGAAATCTATAACTGCCGGCCACTCAGCAAAAAGTATCCCGACAATTAGAGGAATAATCATAATAAGACCAACTATAATAGTTATTCTTCCAGTGTAATAAAGGACAACTTTTAAATCATCAAGATTTATTACTCTTTCCATTGGAATCCCTCACTTTCCAACAAAAACAGAAATCAAAAAACCAATCAACAGAAGAATTAAAGCAAATAAAGTCTCCAAAATAATCCCTATGAGATTATTAATTTTTTCTTTCATGGTTTAAAATCTCCCTTAATTCGCTCTCAACTTCTGGCTTAACAAGTAAAACAAGATGATCACCATTCAGAATTGATTCTTTTCCCGAAGGAAGAATGAGATTACTGTCTCTAACAATAGTAACAATTAAAGCTCCTTCTGGAAGATTGAGATCTTTTATCTGTTTATTAACCACTTTTGAATGCTCATCTATTTTAACCTCTACAATCACAAAATTACCTTTTCCGATAGCAATAAGAGGAATTAAATCAGAATATATAATGCCTTCCTCGGCCATTTTTACAAGAAATTCTGTCACATTAATTGTAATATCAACATTAAAGGCCCTTGCGACTTTTTCGTTTCTCGGATCGTTAATTCTTGCAATTGTTATTGGAACTTTAAACAGAGTTTTCACAAGTCCACAAGCAACAAGATTATCCTCGTCTCTACCAGTTGCAGCAATGAATCTATCAGCATTATCAAGATCAATTTGGCTCAATGTAATAACATCAGAAGTATCACCAACAATAACAACTACATTTTGTAAAGTCTCGGATAAATATTTAGCTTTCTCTTCGTCTTTCTCAATAACAACTACTCTATGCTTCTTTGAAGATAGACTTTGGGCAAGGAATGAACCTATCTTCCCCCCACCACCTATTACGATATACATACCCCACCTCTATAAGTTGAAAATCTTTTTAATACTGTTATAATTCTCAACCAAAACCGCTATTAACAAAGAACTCCCTGGATTTATGATTGTATCTTCTTTTGCAATATGCGTAATGTTTTTTTCTGTCACTGAAACAACTTTAAAATCGCCAAGCGATTCCAATTTTTTCACACTTGTTTTTTGCTCTCCACGATAAACAATTTCAATTAATTCAAGCTTGTCATTATAGAATAAAAAGTGTGTCCTCTTATCTTTTAATAAAAATTTACTGTAAATAGAAGAAGCACCTAATGTTGTTGGGCATATGGCATCAATTCCAAGGGCAAGAAAAGTTTTGTACTTCTCGGGATCAAAAACTCTTGCTGTGATAATTGGAACATTAAAAACATTTTTTGCAACTTGTGCTGCCATAATATTTGTGTTATCATCGCCTGTTACCGCAGCAAAGGCATCGGCCTTTTCGATGCCAGCCTCTCTTAAGGTGTCAATATCAAACTCGACACCTTCTACTGTCATACCGTTAAAATCAGGGCCAAGCCTTTTGAATTCAGCTGGATTTCTACTTATTACTGCAACATCGTGACCATCTTTTGATGCAATTGATGCCAATTGAGAACCCAATCGCCCACACCCCACCACCACTATATACATACTTATCACCTCTTTTAAGTTATTACTTTTTCACACGAAGGATATTATAACTCTTTTTTAAAAATTTTACAAGCACTTAAATTAAACATAGAAATTAAAAAGCCTCCTTGCAGTTTGGCAAGGAGGTGAAGCATGAAGAAAGTATAGGTAGCACTTTTTAACTACGGATTAGGTGTTTTAACTTGCGGCACTTTTTCAACTCTTTCTTTTACCTTTGCTTCAAGGTTTGAAATCATTTTGTTGTATTGGTCTTGGGTAATCTTTCCGCTCTTCAATGCATCATCAAGGAATGCTTTTTCTTTTGAGACAATGAAGTTAACAAGGTCTGATTCAGTTTTTCCGTGCTCTGTTGCAATTGTTACAAGGGACTTACCTGAATGTAATTCGGTTTTAAGTTGATCCAAAGTCATTCCCAAATAATTTGCAATGTCCTGGTTAAAGCCAAATCTCACACCTTTCCTAAAGCCTTTCTCAAAGGCATCTTTTAATTCCTTTTTTGTTGGAGCAATTTTTTCAACTCTTTCTTTTACCTTTGCTTCAAGGTTTGAAATCATTTTGTTGTATTGGTCTTGGGTAATCTTTCCGCTCTTCAATGCATCATCAAGGAATGCTTTTTCTTTTGAGACAATGAAGTTAACAAGGTCTGATTCAGTTTTTCCGTGCTCTGTTGCAATTGTTACAAGGGACTTACCTGAATGTAATTCGGTTTTAAGTTGATCTAAAGTCATTCCCAAATAATTTGCAATGTCCTGGTTAAGGTTGTATTTTACACCAAGTTTAAAGCCTCTTTCAAATGCCGCTTTTAGTCTTCCTGTGAAGTTTGAGGTACCGCCATTTCCTGTGCCAGCGTTAACAAAAGCAACACTTCCCAAAAAAAGTGCCAAAACAAGTGCGCTAACAACTAATAGGTTTCTCATTTTCATCTTTATCACCTCCGCCAAAATTTTAAAACAAAATTGTGATAGAATTATGAAAAGTTTAGATGATGTGTATACTTTCAATAGGATTATCTTTAAAGAACTCTCTTGTGCTTTCTATATCTATCATTACTTGATTTCTTAAGTCTTGAACCTTTTCGTACTTTATCTCGTCTCTCAATCGTTTTATAAAATAGAGCCTCAGGAATTTCCCATAGAAATTATATTCGACATCCAAAAAATGCGATTCAATTTTTATATTTTTCTTTTCCTCAAAGGTAGGATTAAAACCAACATTTGTAACTCCTTTTAAAAGAGTGCCGTTGTAATTTCCAATCGTAATATATACGCCATTTTTGGGAAGTAGTTTATTGCCATTTTCATAATTAAGATTTGCGGTTGGGAATCCGAGATGTCGTCCAAGGCCTTTACCTTTTTCAACAGTACCTTGAATAAAATATGGATGCCCCAAAAGGTTATTCCCCTCTTCAATGCTCCCATTTAAAATGAGATCATGAATTAGGGAACTTGAAATAGCAACACCATCTTTTAAGACTTTATTTGCGATTATTACATCAAAATTATAAATTTGTCCAAGCTCTTTAAGAGTATTCGCATCACCTGACTTCTTATAACCAAATCTAAAATCTTCACCAATAACAATAAATTTGCAGTTAAGAGTTTTGACGAGTTCTTCTCTTACAAACTCTTCAGGAGACATCTCCATAAGGTTTGCTTCGAGGTCTGCAATATATACATTTTCTACATTTAGCTTTTCAAAGATATATAACTTTTCGTTTAGTGTTGTAAGAAGTTTCCTTCTTGCCTCTTTAATCGGGTGATTAGAAAAAGTATAGATAACAGGACAGAGGTTTTTTTCTTCGCTTTTACTTAATAATTGTGAAATAAGGACCTTGTGTCCAAGATGAACACCATCAAACATACCAATTGCAACAGCAGTTTTCTTAGAGATACTTCTACGAAACTCTATTATCTTCATCGATTACAACCTTCGGTTTTAAGATACCTTTTATTTCACCTATACCAATTACATTATAGGTTTTGTCAAGAACAATCGCCTGGTTTAACGGCTCGGATTTTCCTAATTTAAATGCATCTCCATCAACAACAATAATAGGCATGTTAATTACTGCTTGTGGTGGGACAAGCCCTTTTGAAAAATCGCCTTGCCTTAATCTATTTATAGTAGTTGCCATAGAAATTGAGAGATTTCCAATCTTAGTACGTGTAATTGCAGAAAGCGTTGAAGGAACTCCAAGCATAAGCCCAAGTTCATAAGCAAGCGAACGCATATATGTACCTGAACTTGAAGTTACCCTTAAAACGAGTTTATTATTTTTAAAGCCCATATATTCAATTCCGAGAATCTCAACGTCTTTGAAGGTTTCAATAAAAGTTTCTTTTCTTGCAAGTTTATAGAGTTCAACGCCTCTGAGTTTTTTAGCTGAAAAAAATGGAATGCGCTGTTTTATCTTACCAACAAATTTAGGTAATGCCCTTAAAACATCTTCTTCTTTTACCAAAACATCATAAGCTCTAACGACTCTCCCAGTTATGTCCCATGTGTCGGTCTCAATTCCAAAAGTTATCTCAATTACGTATTCTTTTGTTTCAAGATTTACATACGGCAAAAGCCTTGTGTATTTTCCGAGAGCAACAAACAACAATCCTGTTGCCATTGGGTCAAGAGTCCCAAGGTGACCAACTCGCTTTTCTCCCAGAACCCTTGAAATTTCGTTTAAAAATTTCCTCGAGGTAATTCCATATGGTTTAGAGATTAACAAGAAAACGTTTGTCAACTCTTCCATTTTTTATTTCAATTCCTTCAATTTTAAGAAGCTTTTCCTTAAGTGTTAGCCCACCTGAAAAACCGTGAAGCCTTAAATTTCGATCAACTACCCTATGGCATGGGATAAGAACAGGTATAGGATTTTTTGATAAAGCAGAGCCAACAAAACGTGCATAGTTATTGGTATTAAAGACTTTTTTAGAGATGTATCCGTATGTTGCAACTGCTCCATATGGGATTTTATAAACTTCCTCAAGAACTTGACGAATTGAAGGATTAATGCTTTCAAAATCAATAGACAAAAGTCCTTTTCCCTCTTTAAGCAACCTTATAAATTCGTTAAGAAACTTCGAATTATTCTCCTCGCACTTATTTAAAAATTCAATTTTATATATTTTGTTCTCTTTTGTGTAAATCTTGAGGGGAATTCCCTCATAACAAATTTTATAGTTCATCAGTATATTTTAACCTCAACACTTGTTGGCGTAATTGTTTGAAGGATTACATTTTGAGGTAGCCCTGAAACAATGATGGGGAGTGTGTATGTACCAATATCAAGTGTAGTAGCGTCAACCGTGCATCTAATCATGTCCGAAGTAATAGTATCAATTACCTCTTTAAATCCAGCTATTATAACATTTATACTTTCTTGTGAAACGCTATACTGTCTTCCTTGAGGAGCCACAACTTTTACTTGTACCGTAAAGGTCTTTGAAACAATTGGACTTACATCAACTGTAACTTTACAGGTATTAACAGGGAAGGTTACATTATCAATTTTACTAAGTTTTACTGTAAAATCGGTTTTTGAAGTTAAAAGAGATACATCAATTGGATCAGTTGTCACAGATTTAATATTTGTGACTAAGCTAATTGGACCTGAAATAGTGATAACGGAAGGCTGTATAGATATTGACTTAATTCCAAAACCTTGAGGAGGAGAATTTTGAATTGTAGGAACAATTGGAACTGTGACGATGGTATTCTCTTCCGAAACCTTAACTTCAGCAACAACAGAAGAAGGGTTTAAGTAGACATTCTGCAAATTTGATCCATCAATTGTTTCAACCTGAACTGGTAGTACAACTGTTGTATTACCTGTAATCTTTGAGACATCTATTGAAATGTATACTCGTTTTATCTTTGAGAGTTCAGAGCTAGGTCCAAATGCAACAACTGAACTTGGCGAAACAATAGGAAGTGAGGGGAAAAACTGGGTTGTTTGCGTTGCATTGATAAATTCTGAAACTACTGGAAATTTTTTACTTGAAATACTTTCAAGAACTACCTTTATTTTGTCAGGCGTAAAAGATTTTATCCTTATAGCAGAGGAAGGCGGTGTAACTTCAACATCTACAAGGAATTCGCCTTCTTTTTTATTTAACAAGTTAACAGTCGCAACAAAATCTGAATCCTTCAGCCCAAGAATAACCTTACTTGGCCCTTCTGCAACAACAGATACAGTTTGAAGAGCATTTGAAATATATGACTCGCTTGGGACGTTTATAGGAACAACTGGAACGTTTTTAAAAGTCTTAGATATAACAGGGCCTTGAGTTACGCTTACATAATACCATAAGCCAATTGCAAAAATTACTGCAATCACTTTTATATTGAAAATCTTACTTAAAAATTTCATCCTTTTTTCACCTTATCCTTTACTTTTAAAACCGGCCTTATCATAACTAAAAGCATCCCTCTTAGTTCAAGTGGGCTAAGATAACGAGTTAGTTTTCCACGCACTGCAAGAGAAATTATACCAGTCTCTTCAGACACAACAATGGCAACAGCATCACTTTCCTCTGTTATCCCACAAGCTGCCCTATGCCTTGTGCCTATATCTTCTTTTTCAAGCTCCTTATCCATAGAAAGAGGAAGCACACACCGAGCTGCTGCAATCTTATCGCCTCTTATAATTGTTGCTCCATCATGAAGAGGAGAATTTGGAAAAAATATTGTGATAAGAGTTTCTGCTTTGACCTTTGCCCCGATCTCAACTCCTGTCTCCATATATTCAGAAAGAGGAACTTCCCTTTCTACAACAATGAGTGCCCCAATCTTATTTAAGGACATTGTATTAACGCTTTTTACAATTTCTTCAACAACGGTTCTATAATCCTCTTCTCCTTCAAGAGATTCTTGAAGTTTAATATTTTTACCTAAACCTGTGAACCATTTCCTCAACTCAGGCTGAAATACAACAACCAAAAGATAAGGGAGAAACATAAAAGAGTAAGTGATTAAATTACTTGCAAGAAAATGAAGAGTCGTTAATCCAATCTTGTCCGAAAGATACGAAACCAAAAATACTCCTACAAAATATAACGCTATACCCTCTGCAAGTTGAAGTGTTCTTGTGTTTTGAATAGCTCTTAGAATAACATAAAAGATAAGACTCACAATGAGTATATCCACAACATTGAGAATAATTGTCATTGCACTTATGTCTCTAAAAGTATTAATCAACAAATTCATATCAACATATTTTCTCATAAAATGCATTTTTTGCAATACCTTCTATAAGTCTTTACGCCTTTAGATATATTCAGGAATGCCTTACTTAAAAAAATAAGTTTATTAAGTTATAGACTTGTATATCGTCTTACATTTTTAGTGGAAATAGTAGAAAATTTGCGGAAGGCTATGTGTTATAGAATTACATATCCTGCTAAAGAAACCCTATTAAGATCGAAAAGTATAATATCTCAATCCCTCCATATGAAAATTCTTTAAAATCTGAATCAGAAAGTTAGTTTTTGTGTATAATTACATTATGAAGAGAACACAAACACCAGAGATTGCCTCGATTTTATTTGCTCTTTCAAATGTGATAAGTAAACTTTTGGGATTTGTAAGAGACCTTTTCCTCAGTAACTATTTTGGTGTTTCTAAAAGTGTTGATGCGTTATCTGCAACGTTACCTATTAATTCAATTTTTCAAAACTTGATGACCTCTGCAATTGTTGTATCTTTCATTCCGCTTTTTCTTGAGGAAATTGCAAATGATAGAGTAAAGGCTGAAAAAGACTTAAGTGCACTTTTCAATTTACTATTTATTATATTTTTAATTTTAGCAATAGTTCTTATGGTTTCTTCGAATGCGCTTGTAAATATTCTTGCACCGGGATTCAAGGATGAAACTCTGCGTAATATAATGGGAAAACTCATAGATTTTGTTTCAATATCTGCTTTTTTGTGGGCAATTGTTGGATTTCTTTTTGGTGTTGCCCAGTCAAAGAAACACTTTTTTATAACAGCATTTACACCACTTCTTGCAAATTTGTTCACAATTTTTGGTCTTGTATTCTTTCATAAAACATTTGGAATTTATTCATACGTAATAGGAATGAATATTGGGCTTCTCTTACAATTTCTTGTAATGGCATATTACTCCAAAAAGTATCTAAACTTGAAATTTGGTATGTATTTCTCGGTAAGCAGAAACCTTTTAAGTCGCCTTTTTGTTTTATCCTTACCTTTAATTCTTTTACAACTAACAAATTATTTTGTAACGCTCCTTTCAAATAGGATCGCTTCAACCCTTTCTGAGGGAAGTATTGCATCCATTCAATACGCAAACAAATTAAGACAACTCTGGGTAAGTTTACTTACTGTACCAATTGCAACTGCCTATTATCCTTTTTTATCTGAGGCTGCTATCACCGGTAATTTTGATCGGTTATCACAAATTTTTAGAAGAAGCGCTGAATTTGCACTTATTCTTGGCATACCGATAACAGTTGTATCTTTTGCGTTTGCAAATCCTATTGTACAAATTGTTTTTAAGCGTGGCGCTTTTAACGAAGAAGCAGTTATTCTTACAACGCTTGCATTTAAGTATTTCTCAATAGGTATTTTTGCCCTTATGATTACAACCCTTGCGATGAGAGTACTTTATGCCCTGAAAGAGATGTATCTTGTACTTCTTGTTTCAGTTGTTATTGCGGTAATTAACATTCTACTTTTTTATCCTCTTGTTAAAGTATTTGGACACGCTGGAATACCTTTTGCAATAAGCATAGGGATTATTATAGAAACAATTGCATTTTTGATTGCACTTGAGATTAAAACACATATAAAACTTGGGGAATTTTTCATCTCAGTTTTGAAGATTACTGTTCCAAGTTTAGTAAGCGTAATTTTAATGTATTTTATTTATAACATTGCAATAAGATTTATCGGAAATGCAAAAACACTAAATATACTTGTATCATTTACCATAAGCGCGGTAGTCTTTATTATTTCGTATTTTATTTTGCTAAAAATTTTTAAAGTTGAAGAACTTGATACAATCATAAAAATCTTCAACAAATAGATTTAGTAAAAGTAAAGTTTTTGGTAAAATAAAGTGTGGAAAAGTTTGATATAGAAGACATAAATAAAAATAGATATGTTGCATGCATTAGTTATGTTTCAATACTTTTTATCCTTCCTCTTTTGCTTGTAAAAGATAGTCCTTTTGTTAAAGAACACGCAAAACAGGGTTTTATACTTTTCCTTTTGGAAATAATGGGCTCGACAATTTACTACTTTCCAATTTTTGGAAAAATTTTAGGTAGCATTATTCTTATCCTTTGCCTAATAGCTTCGTTTATCGGGTTTTTGGTTGCTCTTACGGGTGGTTTTATTGAATTCCCAATAATTTACGATCTTGCAAAAGAAGTTAAAATTTAAATCTTAACACTCACCGTAATGCTTGCAACTGCCATAATAATTTCAGTATTTTTATCGTTAAACTCCTCCATAATCGCACCATAATCTATTAGACCACCCTTTATAACCTTTATGGATAGATTCTTTTTGATGGGAAACGCTTCCATAAGGCGATTCATATCAACATTTTCTGGATAAGGTACACCAAGAAGTGCATCAATTTTAAAATCCTTTATATTCAATTCAAGAAGACCGATAATATACACTCGAGAGATTGCATCTTTAACTGCCTTGATGCATGCATTCGTTGGATCCTGCCCGTGGGAATCAACACCAAATCCAAACTCCATAACAAATCTTTTGTACTCTGCCATTTTTACCTCCTTGTTTAAATAATTGCAATATTATTGTATAATTAGAAAACAATTTTGAAAGAAGGTGGCAAAATGTCTCTAAGAAAATTTGGGAAAACCGAAGAATACTTATTCCCTCTTGGATTTGGTACAATGAGACTACCCACGATTGGAGGAGATAACTCGAAAATAAATACAGACGAAGCAATAAAAATGATTCGCTTTGCAATCGATAACGGACTTAATTACGTGGATACGGCTTATCCATATCATGGTGGTAATTCAGAAATTGTAGTTGGACTTGCATTAAAAGACGGCTACAGAAAAAAGACAAACATTGCAACAAAACTCCCAACTTGGCTTATAAACGAAAAAAGCGATCTCGATAAATATCTCTTCGAACAACTAAAGAAACTTCAAACGGATTATATTGATTTTTATTTACTTCACACGCTTGATAAAGGACTTTTCCAAAAAATGGTTGAGGTAGAAGCAGTATCGTGGGCAGAGAAGAAAATAAAAGAAGGGTATATTAAGTATCTCGGATTTTCATTCCACGACGAATTTCCAGTCTTTAAAAGTATTGTTGATTATTATCCAAACTGGACTTTTGCTCAAATTCAGTTAAACTACCTTGATACAGAATACCAAGCGGGGCTAAAAGGATTGAAATATGCACACGAAAAAGGACTTGCAGTAATTATAATGGAGCCTTTAAGAGGTGGCGAACTTGCAAACCTACCACCAAGAGTTGAGGAAGTTTTTAAAAGCGTTAATCCTAATCGCCCAATTGTTGAATGGGGTTTTGACTTTTTGTGGAATATGCAAGAAGTCTCACTTGTTCTAAGTGGAATGAGCACGATGGAACAAGTAAAAGAAAATATCGAATATGCAAAAAGAGCCTATATCGGAATGCTTACAGATTCAGAACTTGAGGCATATAAAAAAGCTGCAAATTTAATAAGTGAATTGCGTCCAATTGGATGCACGGGGTGTGGATACTGTCAACCTTGTACAGTAGGAATTAACATACCTGGTATCTTTGACATATACAATAAAGGCTATCTTTTTCAAAATATGGAACGAGCGAAAAAAGATATTCATTTGAGAAAGTTAAGGCAACAGAGTGTATCGAATGTGGGAATTGTGAAGCGCAATGTCCACAAGGTCTTCCAATTATACAACTTCTTAAGAAAGTGCATAGGGAATTTACTACTGGTGCATAAATGAAAAATTGCTCTCCTCAAAACCTTGTTAAAAAGGCAATTATTGAGGCAAAACTTAATCTTGCTATTTTCGAGGAAAATGAACTTATATACTCGGATGCAAAGTCAGGGATTTCTCCTATATTTAACTTTGTAAAAGAAAACCTCAACAAAGTTGATAATTTAAAAAACTTATACATAGGGGATAGAATAGTCGGTAAAGCAGGAGCAATGCTTACAGTATTGTTAAAACCCCATTATATTTATGCACATGTTTTAAGTAAAAGTGGTAAAGAGATTCTTGAAAGATACAAAATTAATTTTGAATTTGGCACATTAACGGACTATATCATAAATCGTGACAAAACAGGATTATGCCCCTTTGAAAATGCAGTATTAAATATTGAAGACCCGCTTGTTGCTATAAACGAGATTGAAAAAACGCTTAAGAAGCTTCCAAGAACATAAATCCTAAGGAAGATCTTCAAGAAATTCTACAATTTCCTTTATAATGTATTCAGGCGTTGATGTACCAGAAACGATGCCAATTTTCAGGCATTTGGATAACTCGTATTTTTTTAATTCCTCTGCGTCTTCTACAAAGAAAGTATTTTTATTTATCCTTATTGCAATTTCATAAAGCCTGTTTGTATTTGCAGAGTGTTTGCCACCAACTACAATAACGCAATCAACTGATTGTGCTAAAGCTTCTGTTTCTTGTTGCCTATTAACTGTTTCGGGGCAAATTGTATCAAAGAACCTAAATTCAAAAGAGTGCTTTAGGAAAAATTGAGAGACATTAAACACAAGGAATCTTGAAACAGTTGATTGGGATACAAGGGCAATTTTTGGTAAGTGTTCATTTTCAAATTGATTAAGTTCGTGTAAATCCGAAATTACAGCAAAAAGATTTTCTCCTGCGGTTTCCTTAAGTACTTTTGTTTCTCTATGTCCTTTTTCACCAACAACAACAATTTTATAATCTTCACTTTTAAGCTTCTTAATAATATTAATAGTCCTTATAACAAAGGGACATGTTACATCGATAATTTTCTCAAATCTTTTCTTTAAATTTCCTACTTCTTCATCTGTTGCGCCATGTGCTGGGAGAACGACAAATTCACCTGAATCATTTGGCTTTGCTACTTTCACCCCTAGCGCCTTAAGACGTGCCATTTCTCTTTCATTATGGAGAATTGAGTCTACAGTAAAAATGCCTTTTGATTGTCTTGTTAAGTTTTCGACAATGCTAACTGCACGCTCAACACCTGAACAAAAACCAACCGACTTTGCAACTATGATAGTTCTTCTGCCTTTATTATGCATTCCTGAATTTTCTCCATAAGATAATCTGTCGCCTTTTCGTAATAATCCTCATCATTGGGATTAAATATTTCGTAAGGTTTTATAGGTTCTCCAAAATATACGGCAAGTTTTGTCCGCTTTACATGGATAAACCTTCTTCCAAGCCCCACAATGGAAGCAGGCACTATAGGAACTTTTGCAATAGTTGAGAAATAAACTGCACCTCTTTTTCCTTTGAGAAGCTCTCCTGTTTTAGACCTTGTCCCCTCTGGGAAAAGAAGCAATGGATAGCCTTTTTTAAGTACTTCTAATGAAAGCCTTATCGAAGATAATTCTGGTTTTTCACGATTTACAGGAATACCACCAAGTGATTTTAAAATTTGCACAAAAATTTTGGTTTCAAAAAGCTCTTTCTTTGCAAATGAATACATCCTTTTTGGTAAGGCAGCACCAATAAGAGGAATGTCAAGCCAATGTGTATGATTTGGAGAGACAATATATCCACTATCCTTTGGTAAATGTTCTACTCCTAATACTTTAAAGTTATAAAATATTTTAAAATAGAGAATCGCTATAATTTTGAGAATTCCGTAAAGCATATTCCTTACCCTTTATAAACTCCATTATTAAAGTAATCACTTCATCAATCGTTAAATTTGTCGTATCAATTACATAGGCATCTTCAGGCACAGTTAATGGGGCAACACTTCTTGAGGAATCGATAATATCACGCATCTTCAAATTTTCATAAACCTCTTGATATGTTGTGTCTACACCTTTAAGAATAAGTTCTTTAAAACGTCTCGAGGCACGCTCTTCCAGTGTTGCTGTAAGAAATATTTTTAAAAATGCATTTGGTAGCACTACAGTTCCAATATCGCGCCCAACCATGACAACATTACTCTTATCAGCAATTCTTTGAAGTTCTTTAGTTATTACTTCACGTACTGCCGGATCTTCGGATACAGGAGAAACAAGTACATCTATACTTTTATCTCTCAATTTTGAAAGAGAAACTTCATTTCCATTAAGAAAAATTTTTCCCTCTTTTATATCCACGTTAAAATCTGATACTGCCAAAGGATATTCCTCTTTTTTAAGGCCCTTCAGAACGGCGTTAAGAGTTGCAAGCCTATAAAGAAGACCACTATCAATAAATTCGTAATTTAGGCGTTCTGCAAGGATTCTCCCAACGGTTGACTTACCAGAAGAGGCAACTCCATCAATTGCGATTTTACGAGTTTTCATAATCTCTAATCTTATTTATCCTTCGTTCGTGTCTGCCGCCCTCAAATTTTGAGCTTAGCCAAACATCAACAATTTCTTTTGCAACTTCATCTCCCACAACACGTCCACCCATACAGAGGATATTTGCATTATTATGTTCACGTGATGCATGAGCTGTATAAAGGTCATTGCAAAGTGAAGCTCTTATTCCCTTTACCTTGTTTGCAGATATACTCATACCTACGCCTGTTCCACAGATAAGAATACCAAAATCAAAATCGCCTTTTGAAACTGCTTCTCCAACTTTAAAGGCATAGTCAGGGTAATCAACGCTTTCCTCTGTATAAGTTCCGAAATCTTCGACGTCAACTCCCTTTGTTTTTAAAAAATTTTTTATAATTTCTTTTAATCTAAAACCTGCATGGTCTGAACCAATTGCTATTTTCATAATTACCTCCTAAATCTTTTAAGTGTAGTTTTTAAAAAACCAAAAGCATAAGAAAACGCAATATCAAAAATCTCACTTCTTACAAGTTTACCAATCCCAACATAAATTATAAATAAGATTATACCTAACCCAATACTTCTCAAAAATACAGTTAAAGCGTGTGCCTTTATCGGAATAAATCTCAAAGATAGATACGCAAGGATTGCCATAAGTGCACCAACAAAAAACGCTTTAAAGAGTTCTAAAAGAAGATTCCTTAAATATTTTGAATCGAAATAATGCCTATTTATGCTATAAAGGATGTATTGCACAAGGGAAATATAGGTTACAATAGTTGTTGCAAGAGCAATACCAGGAGCTCCCATTATCTTTGCAAGTACTATGTCTAACACAAGGTTTAAGCCAACGCTAACCCAACTTATAAACATTGGAGTTTTTGTATCTTTATAAGTAAAGAATGCCCTCCTAAACAAATCCGCAAGGGTAATACCCAAGAGTCCTAAAGAGTACATAAGAACGTTTGAAGTTGTTAACAGCGCTGAAGATTCGTTGAATGCACCTCTTTCGAATAAAACTCTTACTATAGGGCGTGCCCAGACTGAAAAATAAACCGTAAATGGAATCATAATAAAAACAAGGACATAAAAGGCTTTTTTGAAAAGACGTGCATATTCTTCATTATTTTTACTTACCACATGCGATGAAAGTGTAGGGTAAACTGCAGTTGTAAGTGAAACACCGATAAGTGAATAAGGTATAAGATAAACAGTTTGTGCATATGAAAGAGAGGCAATTGCACCATATGGTAGATAGGATGCAACAGTTTTATCAACAATCTGATATAACACGCTCATTCCTGAAACAACCATTGCGGGTATCATAAGATTTGTAAACTCCTTAAAACCAGCCCAATCAATCTCTTTTACATCGTATTGCCTGAAAAACTTCCATCTAAAATACAAAAAAGAGAAGAGTAAGAAAAAGTAAACCAAACCAAATAGATCTTGACCAAGAACTCTACTGTAAATTCCAATTTTAGGTGCAAGTAACAATAGAGTAATGGGAATAACAAAATTAGCAACAAGACCTGCAACAGCAGGATACAAAAATTGTTTTTCTGCCTGAAAAACTCCTGTAAAGAAACCTGTCATAATGTTAAGGAATCCAAAAACAGCAAGCATTTTAACGAATGCCGACGCATAAGCAAATCTATCTGAAGTTAAACCTGATGCAACTATCTTCACAAATACAGGACTAAATATCACAAGAAGAAGTGTTATAAAAAATAGGATAACACTATAAATGAAGAAGAGTTGACTTACAAAAATTTTACCCTTATCATTTCCTTGTCCTTTTTTCTCGGTATACATTCTTACAATAATAGTTTGCATACCAGAGGCAAAAATACCTAAAATCATATTGGGAATAATAAGCGCAACCTCAAAGGCATCCATTTGTGGGGATGTGCCAAAGTATTTAGCAGTAAGCATATCTCGCACATAGCCCACAATTTTACTTAACAAGGACACAATCGCTGTGATAATTGCTGCTTCTTTTATTGTTTGGCTTCTGAGAATTCTTCTCTTATCCATTTTTTAGAATCCTCAATGAATCAATTCCTCAACAATATCCAAAATCTGTCTATTTCGATTTTCCCAAGAAAACTCTTTCGCATAGATCGCTCGTTTTACACGTTTTTCAATCGAATCTTCAGAAATTGCAAGTTCTACTTTGCGCAAAAATTCTTCTTTTGTTTGTGCCACATAAATTGGAAGGCTACTAACATTTCCAACAGGAGTCGAAACAACTGGAAGACCAGAAGCAAGATATTCATAAGCTTTAAGTGGGTCAATCTTTTTTGTTAAATCGTTTAGCTTAAATGGAATGATAGCAACAGATGATTCCCATAAGATTGGAGCAAAGCTCTCCTGTGTCAATTTCCCCAGGAACTTTATATTTTTCCCTGTAAGAAGAGCAGATATATCAACTGATGTAAAGCCAATGAGCAATATTTCAAAATCAGAAAGATGTTCCGAAAGAAATTTAATCAATTCAAGGTCAAACCAACTCGAAATTGCTCCAACATAAACTATTTGTTTTTTAATTTTTAATGCATCTTTTATTTCGAGCCACTTCGAAAAAAGTGCATAATCCACACCATTTGGAATTTGAATAGGCGCTTTTCCAAATGCTGTAAGTTTTTCTTTTAACAGCGAATTCCCTGTTGTAATTACCACATCTGAAATTTTAACTGTTCTTCTTTCAAGTTCATTTACAAATTGTGGATTAATTAGTCCCCCAAAACTTGCATGATCATCAACGCAGTCATAAATAACCTTTGCGCCAAAACGTTTCAAAGCCTGTGGAAAAAAGGGGATATAAGTAAAAACCAAGTTCGGCTTAAAAGATATTTCGTTTAGATAGGATGTTATAATCCTAAAATAAATTTCCTCATCGAGTTTATTAAAAAGTGGGTATTTTTTAAAAAAAGGAAGAATCGGAAAAGTTCTTAATACATAAAAATTCTCTGAAACCTTTTCAAGCCTAATTTTTTCAACCTTAAAATCTTTCTTTAGATATGCAAGATATGTGTGTGGTGAATCCACATAAACTACTCTAAAGCCATTTTCGCTTAGATATTTCGAAAATCTTGTTTTCCTTGAAGGAAAATCACCATACCTATTTGAAGATAAAAAAAGCACATCCTTAGTCATTCAAAACCTCAGAAAGCGCAGAAATAACCCAAAAATTGAGGGTAATTCCCCATACATCAAATAGGTTTTCTACAAATATATGAATTAAAATCGCAAGAATCGAAGTTCCAAGAAAAAGATAAATGAGTTTTTTCTCTGAGAAAAACTTATATACAAAGTTTGCAAAACCATAAGATATAAAGAGAACAAAAGATATAATACCTAAAAAACCAGTTTCAGCAAATACATTCACATAAACGCTGTCCATTGAGGTATATGAAAAATAGCCGTACTTCTGTCCTGCAGAACTTCCGAAGGTACCAAGACCTGAACCAAAAAGAGGGCGTTCAAATCCATTTACAAGCCCATACTTCCATCTAAAAAGACGCCCACCTGAATAAAGACTCTTCTGAATATAACTTGGGTCAACAAGAGAAATGATTCTAAGCCTCAAAACAGGAATAATGTAAATCGCAAAAAATCCCAAAAAAACGAGGCTTATTGCAATTATAGGAGAAAATGTTGCAAACGCTGTGAAAAGTGAGCCAAAGGCACCAAGCCAACCACCGCGTGAAAATGTCAAAAGCAACCCGCCTAAAATTGAAAAAGATGCAACTAAATATAACGCTTTCTTTATATAATCTTTATGTTCAAACACATAGTAAAAAGCAACAGGAAGACCCAATTCAAGGTAACCTGCAAGGACGTTAGGTGATCCTACAACAGAAAAAGCCCTTGTATAAATAGATGTTCCTTCAAGATCTTTATCAACCCACTGTGCAGGAGTTGGCACTTTCTTTACATATTGATATATGCCATGAAGACCAAGCAAAACTGATGAAAAAACAAGAGATTTAAGGTAAAAATGTATTTCATCTTTGTTTGGATTAATGAGAAATACTGCAATAAAGACAAAAAATGGCTCAAGCAAAAGTCTAAACTGGTGTTGAAATGCAAGGAAAAGGTAATTATTAAATACAAAACCTAAAATAGATACACTTGCAAAAAGAATCGCAAATAATACACTTGGTAGAATTACAAGATCTTTAATCCTCTTATAACCTACAAAAACTGAAAACAAAAAGAACGTTAAAATCAAAAGGTCATCCCAAAAACTTCCAAGTTTAGGAACTTTTTTAAAAACATAATTTATCCAAGGATAGAACGCAATAAGGAAGAGAAATGTCTTCCTTAAAAGAGAGTTTACCTTTTCCATACTATTTTACATCTTTAACAGTTAGCACGGTAACCCAAAGCTTCCAGTTTTCTCCATAAAGTGCAAGATGGGCTCCTGCCATAATGAGATCTTTTCCATAAGGATATGCCCACGCATATTTTTTGTCCAAAGACTTTGCTGTAATATAAACATCTTTTAGCTTTGAAGTATTTTCAACATAAAGAAGATTCTGATCGTAGTAAACATATTTTGCCTCGCTTGGAACAACTTTTACATCTGTAACCTTAAAGCATTTTTTCCCTTGGGAGTCATAAAGAGTGTCTCCAACTTTAATCATCTCTGCTGTTTCAGGTCTAATTGCTTCCGCAAGGAATGTTGCCTCAATATAGTTTCCCTGCGCCAAAATTTCTTTATTTTTAGGATTTAATATCTTGTACAATCCCAGAAGAATTGCAAGCACAAAAATAACCAAAACAATTGATACTAAAAATTTTTTATACACTTTGCACCTCCAATCGCTCTTTCAATCCGTCAATTATACCACGGAAAAAGTGTTTAAGAAATTCTTTTTTGTCATCATAAAAGAAAATAATTGATAAAAATCTTTTAAAAATAAACAAGGGGAGAAATAACAGATAAAAATTAACAGGTTTGAGGAACTTTTTCTGAACAACGATATTATTTCTTGTGCCAAGATACATTCTATAAGGTCTGCTGGATAGCAATGTAAAAGTTTTTCCAAACATTTTAACCTGTTTTCGAAATTCTATAGGATGGTAAATCTTGCTTTTAGAAATAGCAAAGCCTCTAAAACCAGCGTTCCTTGCTCTTAAAACAAATTCTGTATCATCATACCAACCCCACAATCTGCCATCAAAAAAACCAACAGATTCAAATACAAATCTTGGAAGGAATAACCCATTCATCGGCGCAATATCATACTCAAAATAATCCTTGAGGAATTCTCTATCGCTTATTTTCTGTGTAATACCTGTAGTGTTGTTGTAGCGCAATAAATTGTAAAATGGCTTTGAAAACTCTCTATCGCCATAAGTTACTGAGCTTAAAATTAGCTTTTGAAATTCTATGTGTAACTTATCGTAAAATTCAATTAGCATTGAAAGTGCATCCTTTGAAACAATAACATCATCATCAAGCATCCATACAAAATCGTATCCATTTTTATAAGCATACCTCTGTCCTGTTTCGGCACCACCTGCGGGACCTAAGTTTTTATCAAGTCTTAAATATTTAACTGGATATCTTTGAACTAAATCTTGAGTCCCATCAGTTGATGCGTTATCAACCACAATTATTTCTGGGACAATTTTACCATCTAAAATTGACTCAATACACTCTTTTAAAAGCTCTTTTCTATTGTAAGTAATAACAATTGATGCAACTTTCATTCACATATGCTCTTTCTTCTCAATTCCCATTAGGTCAAAAAGAAAGCCCAAAACAATCAAAGAAGCCTTAACTAAAATGAAACGCTTTGTCCTCACTTTTGGGTTTTCCTCACCTAAAACTCTGTAATTTTGATAAAAGAAATTTATGTCCCTTGCAATATCCAATGTAAAAGTGGGAATTCTATGAACAGCGTAATCTAAAGAAATATCATCAAGTATTGAATTTAGATAGAAAATACTATTAAAGATTCTTCTTTCAACTGGATCTATAGGTTCGTTAAATGCAGAGTCAAAATCCAAAAACTCAACACCCCTTTTTTTTGCCTCTTCTACGATATTGTGTAACCTTGCATAGGTATACTGTACATAGAATACAGGGTTATCAAACGATTGTTTAAGTGCAAGATCAATGTCAAAATTAAGATGGGTATCCGCACTTTTCATAAGGAAAAAGAATCTTGCTGCATCTTTCCCAACTTTTTCAATAAGATCGCTTAATGGGTAAAATTTTCCTGTATGCTTTGACATCATTACTTCAACACCATTTTCAAAGAAATGAACGATTTGATACAGGATTACATCGAGAAAATCACCGCCAATACCAACACCTTCAAGAAGTGCTTTCATCGTAATAACATGCCCAAAGTGGTCTGCACCCCAAACATCAATTGCTTTTGAGTGTCCACGTTTAAATTTATCAACATGGTATGCAATATCTGTCAAGGTATATGTTGGCTCACCCGTTGCCTTTACAAGAACTCTATCCTTGTCATCTTTAAACTGAGTCGCCTTAAACCACCAAGCACCATCCTTCTTGTAAAGAAGATTTCTTTCCTTTAACACAGAGAGTACTTGAGAAAGACGCTCAGGAATTTCTAAATCTTCTTCTACTTTTACGAGTTTCCCTTCATAAAGTGAAGATTCAAAGAAAACATTATCGTAATAAACACCAAATAGCCTTAATGATTCTAAAATACTTGGAAAGTCAAATTTTAAATTTTTCCTAAGAGTTTTAAGTTCTTCAATATTAGAATTGGCATCTCCAAGAAGGATATACTCGCCAAGAATTTTAAAAACCTCAATTTGCTTCTTGTAATCATAATGCAAAAATCTATCTTTGAAAATTTCTGTAAGCACATCGGCAATTCGCTTGATGTAGTCGCCTGCATAACCTTCTTCGGGAAACTCTAATTCTTTTCCAAAATTTTTAAGATACCAGTATCGGATAGATTGTGCAAACAGATCCATTTTGTTTCCCGCATCATTTACATAATATTCTTTTTCAACTTCATAACCACGACTCTTTAAAACATTCGAAACAACATCACCTATTACAGCACCACGACCGTTTCCTACATGAAGTGGACCTGTGGGATTTGCGGAAACGAATTCAACCTGAATTTTTTTATCTAAAGGTTCTTTTATGAAATATTTGCTTTTTTTATCTAAAAGTTCTTTAAGGAATTCTTTGTAAAATGTATTTCCAAGTTTTATGTTTATATAGCCACCATCATTTGAAAGGTTTTCAAAATATGGAAGATTAAGGTATTTTATAAGCTCATCTGAAATGTCTTTCGGCGACTTTTTTAATGCCTTTGCTAACTTGAAGGATATGTTCAGTGAAAAGTCACCAAAATTTTCAGGTGCAATAAGCAACTTAAAGTTTTTATCGTAATCAACATATTTCAGAGGCTCGGAGAGAGCCACTGAAATTTCATTTTGTAGTTTATATATGTTCATTTTTCTTTATACACTAAAATTGGTTCTCTGTTTGCTTTCACCTCATCAGGTCTTGAAACATAAGTTATATGAGGCGCTTCCTTAAGAAGTTCTGGATTTGTTTTAGCTTCATTAGAAATCTTTATCATTGCATCAATAAATTCGTCAATTGTCTCTTTTCCTTCAGATTCGGTTGGCTCGACCATGATTGTTTCTTGAGCATAGGGTTCGAAATGCGGGAAGTAAATTGTTGGGGGATGGAAGCCATAATCAATAAGCCTCTTTGCAATATCAAGTGTCTTAACTCCGTATTCTTTATAGTCTCTTCCCGTAAGGACACACTCATGCATGCAGAATCTGTCGTAGGCAGGCCTATAATACTTTTTGAGTTTTGCAAGGACATAATTTGCATTAATAACAGAAGTTTCTGAAACCATTTTTAAGCCATCATTACCCATTGAGAGAATCCACGCATATGCCTTTACAAGCACCGTAAAATTGCCAAAGAAGGCTTTTACTCTGCCAATAGATTTACGAGGTTCCTCAAGCCCAAAGTATTTTCCACAATTACAAACCAAAGGTGATGGTAGAAATTCAGCAAGATTCTTTTTAACACCTACAGCACCAGAGCCAGGACCTCCAGAACCATGAGGAGTTGAGAAGGTTTTATGAAGGTTAAGATGCACTATATCAAAACCTGCATCTCCAGGACGAACAATCCCCAAAAGTGCATTGAGATTTGCACCATCGTAGTAAAGAAGACCACCTTGTGAATGAACAACCTCTGCAATTTCTTGAATTTGTCTTTCAAAAAGTCCAACAGTATTTGGGTTAGTAAGCATTAAACCTGCAGTATCTTCATCCATCTTAGCCTTAAGGTCATCAAGATCAATATTTCCAACTTCATTTGACTTCACCTCAACAACCTTAAACCCAGCCATTGCAGAAGAAGCAGGGTTTGTGCCATGAGCAGAATCAGGGACAAGCATTTTGCTTCGAGATTTGCCTTGATCTTCAAAATACTTTCGCATGATAAGAACACCAACAAGTTCACCATGAGCACCTGCAGATGGCATAAGAGTGAATCTATCCATACCTGTTATTTCCTTGAGTGCCTCTTCAAGTTCATACATGAGCCTCAAGTTACCTTGAACAAATTCAAGCGGAGAAAATGGATGAGCCTGCGTAAAATTATTGAGACTTGCAAGATATTCATTTACCTTCGGATTGTACTTCATTGTACAACTTCCCAAAGGATAAAAACCATCGTCAACTCCGTAATTCAACTTCGAAAGTTTTGTAAAGTGTCTTACAACATCAACTTCTGAAACCTCAGGGAGTTCCTTTTTAGCCTTTGATAGTGCATATTCTGGAATTAAATCCTCTACAGCATAATCAAACTCGTCTTTCTTTATCGAATAACCAACACGTCCTTTAACGCTTTTT
Source organism: Caldisericum insulae (assembly GCF_047785965.1). Lineage (NCBI taxonomy): Bacteria > Pseudomonadati > Caldisericota > Caldisericia > Caldisericales > Caldisericaceae > Caldisericum > Caldisericum insulae. Next base: position 63,744 of record NZ_JBLOBF010000004.1, on the reverse strand, counting down.
TCATATATGAGTTTCATAGTATCACCTTCCTAAGGTTTCTACAATTCTATCAAGGTCATCCTTGCTAAAGATTTCAGTTACAGCAAAAAGATATGAATTCACAAGCCCAGTAAAGAAAATGCTTAGTTTAAGCGGTGGAATTACGCTAATTTTTTTCAATCTTTCTTTTATTTCAAGTTCTTCAAGGTCAGTTTCAACTACAAATTCATTAAAGAAAGGATAATCAATACCCTTAAAGTGTCCTGTTTGTAGAAGTCTTGATCTTAAATAATGAGAGGCTTTTATGTTATATGTTGCCAAATTATAAAGACCTTCTTTTCCAAAGAGAGAAAGATATGCATCAATTGCATAGAGATTTAAGTTATGGCTCGTACAGAGATTCGACGTTGCCTTTTCACGCTTTATATCTTGTTCTCTTGAGCGTAATGTCATAACAAAGGCACGTTTCCCATTTCTATCAACTGTCTCCCCTGCAATTCTTCCTGGTAGCTGTCTAATAAAATCCATTTTGGTTGCAAGGTAACCGTTATAAGGACCACCAAAATTAAGGTCAATACCAAAAGACTGCGCTTCACCAGAGACAATATCAACACCTAAATCCTTTGGTGATTTAAGGAGAGCAAGACTTAAACTTTCCACAACAACCTGTAGAGAGAGCGCGCCAAACTCATGTGCTAATTTTGAAAACGCTTCGACATCTTCAATACCACCAAAAAAGTTTGGATTTTGAACTACAATAACAGCGGTTTCTTTATTTAAGAGATCTTTAACAACATTAACATCAGTTAGATTATCCTTGTATGGAATTTCAACAATTTCAGTTTTGTGGGGTGCAACATATGTCTTTATTGTTTCCATATATTGTGGATGAAGCAATTTAGAAACAACAATCCTATTCTTTCCTGTAAGTCTCATTGCCATTAAAACTGCTTCGGCAGTTGCAGATGCGCCATCATATATAGAAGGAACAACAGCATCAAAACCAGTAAGTCTTGATAGGTGTGTTTGAACTTCAAACATAGTTTGAAGCGTACCCTGCGCAAGTTCAGGTTGATATGGAGTATATGCAGTATAAAATTCTTCTCGTGCAAGGATTGTCTTAATAACAGAAGGCACAAAGTGCTTATAAGAACCTGCCCCTACAAGAGGCTTTAAGGATGCAAAATCAACATTTTCTCTCTCTATCCCTCTGATGTAAGCTATTAGTTCGTCTTCAGAAAGAGGACCTTTTATTTTTAAATCACCCTTGAATCTTAAATCTTTTGGAATATCACTAATAAGTTCCTCAAATGAGGAAACGCCAATTTCTTTTAGCATTTCCTCAAGTTGTTCCTTAGTGTTAGGAATGTACCTCATAGGCTATTCTCTTCTGTACTCTTCGTATGCTTTTGCATCCATTAACTCTTTTAACTCTTCTGGATTTTCCATTTTGATCTTAAAAAGCCATCCTTCACCGTACGGATCTTTATTAAGAAGCGATGGATCAGAGATAACCGCTTTATTAACTTCAACAATTTCCCCAGAGATTGGTGCATAAATGTCAGAAGCAGCCTTTACAGATTCAACCGTAGTAACAGTATCTTCCTTCTTTACCTTTTTCCCTAATGTTACTTCACCTACATACACAACATCACCCAACTTATCTTGCGCATAATCGGTGATACCAACAACGGCAATATCCCCTTCTACCTTAACCCACTCATCGTTTTTTGAATAGTAAAGACCTTCCACGACTTTATAAGCCATATTCTACCTCCTTGAAGTGTAATTAATATACTTCCATGTCAAGAAATTATAATACAAATCATGGAAAATTAGAAATTACTTATTCAAGGTTCTGTATTTAATTTCTCAAATAGAGAATAAATTGCAAAAAATTCATCTGCGCTAACATCTTCTGGGCGGACATTTTCATTTAAACCAAGGTCTTTAAAAATTTTTGAAAAATCAAAGTTATAAAACTCACTTAAGGTTGTTAAAAGTTTCTTTCTTCGACGATTAAACGCCTTGTGAACAAATTGCAAAAATCCTTGATAAGTCTCTCTAAATTCTCTTATTCTTTTTAACTCAATAAGAGAAGAATACACATCAGGCCTTGGAATAAAAAAATTCGGAGGGAAACGCTTATGGAATTTTACCTCAAAGAAAAACTTTGCAAATACAGTTATTGAGCCATAATCTTTTGTTTTTATATTTGAAACTAATCTTTTTGCAAATTCATCCTGAACAAGGAACACTGCTCGACTAAGTTTAGATTTTGCAACTTTCATGATAAGCTCGGATGTAATGTAGTAAGGAATATTTCCGTAAATTTCACTTGCATCAAACTGGTTAAAATCTACGGTAAGTGCATCGGCCAAAATAAAAGAGACATTTGGAATTGGATTTTCTTCGTAAAATTGGACAAATCTCTTATCCAACTCTATTGCATAGATGTGTTTAGAAAATTGAGCAATATTTCTTGTTAAAAATGCAAAACCAGGACCTATCTCTATATAAGACTCATCTTTTGAGGGATTAATTGCTTCCACAATAAAATTAAGGGCAGATGAAGAAACAAGAAAATTCTGCCCTAATCTTTTTGATGCCTTAAAGTTGTACTTATCTATCAGTAATTTAACTTCCCTTGAAATTTCCATTTACCATCAAGAATATAAACTCTTACTTTTCTTACACCCCACCTACTTGCCTCATAGGGATAATAGAAAAAAACATCTATTCTATTCCCTTTAATAGCGCCTCCCGTATCACCTGCAATAGCATAGCCATAACCTTCAACATAAAGGAGAGTTCCCATAGGAATAACTGTAGGGTCAACTGCAACAATACCAAAGCTGCTTCGTAAGCCTGATGCAGTCATCCAAGGGTTGGAATCTGTTTCTCCAATAGTTGGTGAGTAAGCAGTTGCAATAGCATCAAAGGACTTAACATATTCTTTGGGCGGATTCGCTGTGCCCTCAACATAGGTTTTAGTAATAGGCATTTTTGTAATTTTTTCATAAATAAAATCTTCTCTTATTTTATCGCCACCAAAATAAATCTCCTTATAATGGAGTTCTTTTACGCCATTTTCTCCATCTTGCTTTAAATAAATCATACCACTTGCAACCATTGGATCCTTTACATAAATAGTTTTGTATGGTATGTTTACCTTTACAATTTTTTCTTTTTCTTGATACCTCTTAATAATAAGTTTGTTTGAGTTTAGCTCAGAGTTAAGAGGAATACTAATGTAATCTTTGTCTCCCAACGTAATGCCAATGCTTTCAAGGAAATCAGAAACAACTACCTTAGTTGTATAATAAATTTTTGTTTGCTTATCAATAGTAACTTCAATAGGACGAGATCGCATAATTGTTATTTTCCCGGAATCGAAAGACTCATTTAAATTGGGTACAACAATATCTTCGGGGCGTGTTGTCAAATGCGCCTTCGATAAAACTTCTGATACGGTGAGTTCCTTGAAAGAAAGAACCTGGTAAATCTTATAGTCTGCTGTATCAGTTATTGTATAAACATGTCCAAAAGAAAATAGGAAGACAAAAGTAAGAAATATTACTATAATTAAAGTTTTAACTATTTTTTCTACCATAACCATTCCTCTCCTTAAGCAATTTTTCAATTGACTCAAGTCTTTCTTCAATGCTTCGCAAACTTCTTACAATTTCTCCAAGAAAATCAACATCAAAATCCTTAAAAGATGCTGTTTGCTCAAGATCTTCTGAGTCAAAATCATCCAAAGAGTTTATTTGCGAAATTAAAGAAAGCTTATTTTTTGTTCGCGTTTCCTTCTGTGTAATATTACCTTCAATCTTCTTGAGGAAAATAGTCGGGAAGAAATAATAAACCCCGTTATCCTCAACCTCAAGGCGCGCAAGTTCACAAAAATTCACTAAAGATGACGGTGAAATTTGATACATATCTCTTGTTGGGAGAACAATAAGGACTGAAAGTTTCTTATGCTCAGGGTTTGGTTTATTTAAAAAATCAAGAATCACTTTCTTACTTATTTTTATCCCTTCGTCCCACATAATCTGTCTTGCAATTTCTGGAAAAGCTTGCCTAAAACTTTTATCAACATCCTCAACAAAATAGAGTAAAAATAACGAATATTTGGTCTCTAAAATTGCTGCATTTTTTTCTATCGGGACCACCTTTAAAACACTTTCACCAAAATATTTTTTTATTACATTTTTTGCAAACATTAAGGCTCCATTTAATGTTTTTATTTTCATCTCATCACCTTCCTAAACTCTTTAGTTTAGCATATTTCTAAGAAAATAACAAGTGTAGTAAAAACACTTTACAAATCCTTATACGTTTAAAATTTCATAAAATTATTTTATTGTTTTTTGTGAATTTAGTGTGAATTTCTATATAATTGAGCATAGGAGGTTAATATGATTAAAACAGTCGTTGACTCAACAGGTTATATACCACAGGAAATCATAGAAAAGTACGATATAAAAGTTGTACCACTTAAAGTAAGGTTTGGAAATGAGGAATTTAAAGAAACAGATATATCTGTAGAGGAATTTTATAGAAGACTTACCTCATCAACTGAGCTTCCCAAAACTTCACAACCCTCCCCACAGGATTTCATGGAAGTATACAAACCTCTCATTGATGAAGGGCACGAAATAATTTCAATTCATCTTTCCCAAAAGATTTCTGGGACAATAAATTCTGCAAGAGTTGCAATAGAATTACTCAAAACCAACAAGATTCGAATTGTAGACTCAATGAGCACAACATTTTCTCTTAGATTTTTGGCAGAGTTTGCACTTTCACTAATTGAAAAAGGCCTTCCATTTGAGGAAGTTTATAAGGAAACAGTTAATGCAGTAAATAGAATTTACAATAGATTTGTTTTATATCACTTAAAATATCTTGTTGAAGGTGGAAGACTCAGCAAAGCCGGGGGATTGCTCGGAGATATACTAAATATAAAACCAATTTTATCTTTTACAAATGGCGAAGTGAAAATAGAAAGTGTTGCAAGATCCTTGAATAAGGCAAAAGATGTGCTTCTCAAATTTGTTAAAGAAATCAGTGATACCAAAGGCATTGATAGACTTGCGATAATTCACGGAATAAATAGCGATGTAAAAGAGTTTGAAGAAAAGCTAAAGGAGAGCGTTAATGTCCCAATTGAGAAAATGCTTTGTGGTGCAGTTATAGGAGTTTATGCAGGACCTGAGTGGATAGGAGTAGGAATTTTCGGTAAGACTTAAGCTCCGTTTATAAATTGAATCAATCTTTCGTGAAGAATTCCATTTGTTGCAAGAATTTCGTCTGCCTCAAGAAAACTTGTATTACCATCAAAAGTCGAAACTCTTCCGCCTGCTTCCTTGACAATGAGCGAACCAGCAGCAATATCCCATATATGAATACCCTTTTGATAGTATCCATCAAAGATACCCATTGCAACATGGGAAAGGTCAAGTGCTGCACTTCCATCGCAACGTAAAGACAATGCACCTTCAAGAATATTTTCAAAACTCTTGTAAGTTTTTTCATTTCTCTCTTTATATACAAACCCTGTTGCAATTAAAGCATCCTCAAATTCAGAAGTTTTTGAAACTTTAATTGGTTTATAGTTTAATAGTGCACCATGTCCTAACTCTCCTATAAATAATTCCTCAAGGATTGGATTATATACAACACCGAAAGTAATTTCAGAATCCTCCATAAAAGCAATAGAAACTGCAACCTGAGGATAGCCTTTAACAAAATTTGTAGTTCCATCGAGAGGATCAATTATAAATTTTTTATTTGATAATTCATTCAAGTCTTTGTTTTCCTCGGTGATAATTCCATAGCTTGGATAAGCTTTCAAAATACTATCTCGCACAAAGTTATCAATATACTTATCGACATTTGTAACAAGATCCCTTGGCCCTTTATATTCCACATCCAGGTGTTTTCTAAAATTATTTCTAATTATTTCACCAGTCTTCTTTGCAAGTTCAACTATAAAATCTTTTTCGTACATAAGGAACTCTCCTTTCTAATCTAAAAGTTCTAAAACTACAGGTACGTGGTCTGAAGGCTTTTCTAACTTTCTAAATGTCTTTTCAATATAGCAATTTTTTAACTTTGGAAGTAAACTCTTTGAAATAAGAATATAATCAATACGCATGCCCCAATTTCTTCTAAAACTCCCACCTGTATAATCCCACCAGGTAAACTCTTGAACATCGGGATATAGATACCTAAACGCATCAATAAGACCGACACTCATAAGATCAGTAATTGCTTCACGCTCTTCTTTCATAAAACCTATTGTGCCATTAAGCGCTACAGGGTCCCATACATCAATTGGATCCTTTGCAACATTAAAATCACCCATAAGGATAAAATCTGTATTTAAGAAATCGTTTTTTAGAATGTAGTTTTTGATCTTTTGATAAAATTCAAGTTTATAAAAAAATCTCTCCGAACCATATTCGCCACCGTGTGGAAAATAAACATTGAGAATATGAATGCCTCTTACAACACCTAAAATTGTCCTTGCTTCTGATTCAACAAGAACATTTCTATCCACTTTTTCAAACTGAAACCTTGAAATTAGTGCGACACCATTGTAGGCCTTTTGACCAAAAACTTCTACATAATAATTAAGTGATTTAAAATCCTCAAATGGAAAATGCTTTTCCTCCGTTTTTAACTCCTGCATTCCCAAAATATCAATATTGTTATCTTTCAAAAATATTTTAACATGCTCTAATCGGCTTCTTATTGAATTAACATTCCATGTTGCAATTCTCATTTTGATTTTCCCTCCAAATCTTCCAAGAGTTGTTTTACACTTTTCTTGAAAATAGGATGAACAAAATCTGGTTCAATTTCAACCAAAGGCTTTAAGACAAAAATCCTATTTTTCATATCTGGATGAGGAACTTTCAAATCCGGTTCATCAATAACCAAATCATCGTAAAATATTATATCAAGGTCAATTGTTCTGGGTCCCCATTTAATTGTGCGGACTCTTCCAAGACGTTTTTCTATATCAAGAAGAAGTAAAAGAAGTTTTCTTGGAGACAATTCCGTATAGCCTTCAATAACACAGTTTAAAAATGATGGTTGCTCAGTTAATCCGTAAGGAGCAGTTTCAATTATGGATGAAATTTTTCTTATATCCACACCCTCTTCAATAAGATAATTTACTGCATCCAAAATATTCTTATGCTTGTCGCCTAAATTTGAGCCGAGAGCAATAAAAACTCTGTGCTTAACCTGCTCCTCCACCTGATCCTCCACCACCGCCACCACCTCCACCAGAAAATCCTCCACCTGAACCAGTTGAGGTATGAGCAGTTGAACTTAAAGTTTGCATTGCAGAATTTAACGATGTTGTAAAGACATGTATAGATGAAAGATCAGACAAATTCGCTGAAGTAAAGCCCGCTCTGAATATGTAGCTCTTTGATAATTCATCCTGTGGAAGCTTATCAATGTTCATTTCTATGTATTTTAAAACTTTTTCTGCAATCCCAAAAGTTGTTGCATAAACAAGATAATCTTCCCAGATTACGATGGAATTAGGTGCATATTCTTTGAGATTAGAAAAATCTGATAAAAATTTTTTGAGTCCATTCCACTCAGCATATTTCTCAGCGCCAAGTTGTGTACGTTTTTTAAGTGTAAGAGATAAAAGTGCAAAAACAAAAAGGAAAATATACAAAAATAACATTAAGAAATAAAGCTCAAATTTTGTAATAACAAGAAATGACAAGAATGAAAAAAATCCAAGCATGACAAAATATAAAAACATAATCTTTGTTCTATTTTCAAAATAGCCCATTTTTCTTCCCTCTTCTTGGACCATTCCTTTAAATTTTTGAAACATATCGTATGCAACTTTACTTCTTGTTTTCGAAAATCGCTTAATCATATCTGTTGAAACAAAATTATTTCCTCCAGAAATTACATTAAAAAGAAAATCATAGGCAAATAAAAGATGCCCTTCTAAATTTGAAGGATCTTTATTGGTCTTGTAAAAATAAGTAACAGGCTCTTTTTTATTAAACAATATGAAATTTCTATCCTCTTCTTTTATCTCAAGGGAAATATACCCCTTTTTAACAAGGTAAAGAATTGTAGCAGTTAGATCATCAGGAAGAACGTTTTCGAATCGCAAAAGATAGCCAACAATTGCTGGAGATAAATCCTCAGGTATTTCCCTCATATAAATAATATCCTTTTTAGATACAGGCTCTTTCCCAAAAGTAAAAAATAGAAAAAGATATATAACAAGGAATAAAACCCACATGCCAAAGAATACAATAATACCTGTTCTTATCTTTGATTTTAATGCTTCAGTTCGCACCGCCTCAGCAAGTTCTTCCTGCATTATACTATTTAATTTTTCTTGAGGTATAACTTTTGCATCGGTGAGAATGTAAGGAGGAAATAAAACTCTTGCTTCAATAAATGTATTGGGTGGAACATTTGTTGCGTTAAAATGAGCGCCTGATCCATCAATACGCTCAACAACACCATTTAAAGGACCGTGCCCAAAAACCTTTATCTCATCCCCGTTTACTGTTTTGGGTAAATACACAAAGCCATCAAAGTTTAAAGTTTTTTTATCCCAACCTGAACCTATTAATTGCCAATAAAAATCTGCAACATCTTTATAAACCTTTATTCCACCAATAACCTTGTACCTAAATATAAATGTCTTTGCTGTATTTTTGGCATCGTAGAAAAATTTTGCAAAGTACGAATTCCCTTGATCTTGAAAAATGTATGTTCCTGGTGTATTCGTTTCACCTACTGTTAGCTTATAGGGACCACTTTCATCACTTATAGAAAAATTTTCAATGCGTTCAAATCCTTGTTTTGGCAAAGTGTATGTAGCCCAGTGAAAAGAACCATCAAATTTATACGTGCGAGCCTCTTCAAAATCAAAACTTCCATCACTATTTATATGCACTGTTACATTTACTTTTGGAAAGTAATAGTCCTTTGCAAAAGCATCTGCCCTGAATGAAAAAATTATTGAAACAACCAAAAAAAACAAAAAAAACTTTTTCATCTATTATCCCCCTTTCCCCTCGCTTATTATTGCCCTATACATACGTATCATGTCTTTATGGGGCAAAACATCATGTACCCTCAAAATTGAAGCACCTTTGATGAGTGAAAACATATTTGATGCAAGCGTTCCATAGAGCCTGTCATCTACGGGTCTATTATCAAGCGTAAAACCAATAAAAGACTTCCTTGAAAGTCCTACAAGGATTGGTTTATTAAAGATCGTAAATTCGTGAAGTTTATTGAGTATTTCAAGGTTGTGTTCTTTTGTCTTTCCAAAACCGATTCCAGGGTCAATGATAATCTTATCAATACCAAAGGAACTTAGGAAATTTATCCTTTCCTCAAAATATTCAAGAAGTTCCTTCATAAGATCATCATAATGAGGATTTCTTTGCATATCTTTGGGAGTGCCTTTTATGTGCATTGTAATAACAGGCACATTGTATCTTTTCGCAACATCGATCATTAAAGGATCAAATCTCAAACCGCTTATATCATTAATTATATCTGCACCAACATTTATAGATTCTTCTGCAACCTTTGATTTATAAGTGTCTATGGATATAGGGATGCTTGGAAATTCTTTTCTTATGGCTTCAATTACCGGAATTACTCGCCTCAATTCTTCATCAACAGAAACGCTTTCAGAGTAAGGACGAGTAGATTCACCACCTACATCAACGATGTCCACACCTTCAGCAACCATTTTTTCTGCATGTTTCAAGGCGTCCTCAACATTCAGAAATTTTCCACCATCAGAAAAGGAGTCAGGAGTCACATTCAAAATTCCCATTACAAATTTGTCACTGTTAAAATCAAATGTTTTTCCTCTTATTTCAAAAATAGGAAGTGGAGTATTTTCTAAATACTTTTCTAACGACATCCTTACATCCTTTAACCCAAAATAGGGCATATAAGAAAGTTTTTCAATGATTCTCTTATATACTCTTTTTGTTCCAATTAGTATTGCATCTGATTTTTCTGTTCTAAAGCTTGCAACCTCTCTTGAGATTGCAACATCACCGCCTGCGCTAAGAAACTCTTGTTTAAGGATATTTGCACCTCTTGCATCAAGGTTATAAATTTTAAACAATAGAATTTGGCTTTTTTCTTTAAATAGGTTAAAAACAGCACGGTCAACCTTTACATTTTCAAGCTCATTTTCCAAATAAGAAAAATCAATCTTTCTTAAAATCAAATGGATCTCCTTTCTTATTTTTCACATTCAATTATACTTAAAATATGAAAATTAAGATATATGCAGTAGATAAACTGAAAAAAGAATACAATAAACTTGGGACACTTGATTATCTTGAAAGGATAAAGTATTACATTCCAATAGAAGTTTATGAAGTAACAGAGGAAAAGCTTAAAAAACTAATTTCAAAAGAACATTACAATATCGTTCTTGATGAAAAGGGTAAAGAGCTCACATCTACCGAATTGTCACAATTAATACAAAAATTACTTTCAAGTCAAAATAAGGATATAGCATTTTTTATTGGTGGATCAGAAGGATTCTCAAATGAAATAAAAGGAAAAGCTGATTTTACTTTAAGCCTTTCAAAACTTACTTTTCCTCACGAACTTGTAAGGGTAATACTTTTAGAACAAATTTACCGCGCATTTACAATAATAAATAATGAGAAGTACCACAAATAAAAGGGGGCAAAAGCCCCCTTTTTAAAAAATTAGTAAGACTTTCCAAAAATTCCATTTACGAAGGCTCCAAAGTCCTCTGTCAAAACACCGTAAACATGTAAAAAGTTTGGTTCGATTTGCTGTACTTGAAGAACCTTCTCTACCTTTGCACCAGAAAGAGAATGAACATATAACTTATCTCCTTCTTTAAGATCAGATGCTTTAACCAAATATTCTTCTTCCTCAATAAGCTTTACAAATTTATGACTCTTAGAAACAATTGTCTCATACCTTTCAGTTTTCACTTTATAAATAGACTCATAAATTCTTCTTCTCACTATTTTAAGTACTCTTGAGAAACTATTGAAGGAATAGACAAACATTTCATCTTGTATATCTTTAATCCAGATATCCTCTGCTTTTGAAAGCATTCGCTCTGTTGCATTAGGAACAGAAGCCTTAGTAACAACAGTAAAAAGATTTGATACAGTTATAAATCCAACCTTATTTGCAAATCTCACAAGGAGATATTCGTGTGGTGAATAACCATTAAAAAACCTATCGAGTACTGGTTCTCCAAAAGTAATTTGATCTTTGAGGTTAATCATTTTTTCCTCCTTTGACATTCCTTAAGTAGAAATCAATACCAATTGCCGCCCTGTGACCATTTGCAATAGCTGAAATTGCATTTCCAAGCGAAGTTTCAACAAGATCTCCGCCTGCGAATACACCTGAAATTGAAGTTTCACCAAACTCATCAACCCAGATACGCCTACGTGGTGTAAACTTAAGTTGTTGCATAAGATGTTCTGGAATGAAGGATAGGTTTGTTGTTTGACCTACTGCTTCAATAATGTAATCTCCTTCAAGGAATAGTGTTTGATCTTCATAGAATGTTGGATTAAACCTTCTCTGCTCATCGAAAACAGACTTTACCTTCTTAACAATGAGGCCCTTTAATTTTCCATTCTCAAAAACTGCCTCTTTTGGACCCCATCCTGGGTTAAATATGACACCTTCTTCAAGTGCACCTTCAATTTCCTCTTTTGATGCAGGCATAATATCCCAGTCTTCAAGAGAAACAGTTTGTACCTTTGTATCGATGCCACCGTAGTTAATCTCATGCAACCTTACAACTGTTCTTGCAACATCCATTGCAACATTTCCACCACCAATAACAATAACCTTCTTGGGAACATCTCTTCTGCCTTCAACCTTAACTTGTCTGAGGAAGTCAATTGCCTGAATTATAAATGGCGTATCCTCTCCGTTAAGATTTATCGCCCTTCCATAAGAAAGACCAACACCAATATAAACTGCGTCATAATCTCTCATAAGATCTTCAAAAAGAACATCTTTCCCAACTTCAGTATTGAATTTAAATTCTACACCGAGGTCTTTTAAGTGTCCCACTTCTTTATCAATTTCATAGACAGGAAGCCTGTACATAGGAATACCAAGTCCCAAAGCGCCACCAGGAACAGAACGCTTTTCAAACACTGTGACAGAATGCCCCATAAGTGTCAAATAGTATGCGGCAGAAAGTCCCGATGGACCTGAACCAATTACTGCGACTTTCTTTCCAGTTTTTGGGAACATGTATGGATCTGAAACTTTATAGTCTTTCACCATATCAGTTGCAAATCGCTTAAGCCACATAATTTGAACTGCATCGCCACGGTAATTGTAGACACAATCATCCTGACACTTGTGGGTACAAATTCTTCCGCAAATACCAGGAAGCGCATTATCCTCAAGCATGTATTTAACAGAAATCTCGTATTCTTTCTTAAAAATCGCATCGATGTATTCAGGAATTTTCATATGTGCAGGGCATCCTTGCATACAGATACCACAGCCAAGGCAACGCTCTGCTTCTTTTATTGCGGCTTCTTCTGAGAATCCGAGGATGAGTTCTTCGAAGGTCTTCTTCCTTACATATGGTTCAAGCTCAGGCATTGGAACTTTTTCAAGTTCAAGAGGTGTAATCTCGTTCAATTGTGTGAAACCATTTTCTGCGGTTCTTCTCTCCTCTGCTGGAAACCAAACAAACGCATCGCCATCTTGGGAAGTAAATATAAGGTTTCTTTCCATTTTTAAAGATCCCGTAGGACAGACCTCAACGCACAAACCACAGTAAGAGCACCTTCCGTAATCAATTCTCGGTCTTAAATGTGTTGAACCTTCTTTTGGATTTACAAGATGAAATGCCTTAGGATCATCCATTGTGATTGCTTGACATGGACAGATGCTCATGCAGTTTCCACAGCCAATACATTTATCAAGATCATTTACATGAAAACCTCGATAACGCTCCGGAAGGTTGAGCTTTTCTTTAGGGTACTGCACAGTAACGGGTTTCTTAAAGATATACTTTGTTGAGGTTAAAGCACCAATATAACTTGTTTTTTCAAAATATTCTTTGTTTTCCATCGCAACACCCCTCATCTATCAATTTCAGGCGGGCAAATATCAAGTGTTTCCAAAATAAATGGAGCATCGGATAACTTCTGCCCAACCAATAACTCCTCTGCAAGAGGATACATATGAGGCATAGAAACACCTCTTACAGAAACTCTGTATGGCTTATCTGTCCCATCTGAGACAAAGTAGAATCCGTATTCGCCTCTTGAAGATTCAACCCTTGCGTATGCCTCACCTTCTGGTATTACCCATTTGAATGGATTTGGCATCTTTTTCCATACATCGCCTTTTGGCATCTTCTTTACAGCTTGCTCGATTAGATTTAAAGATAATTCAAGCTCAAGTCTTCTTTGAATTTCTCTTGCCCAAGCATCACCATCATCAAGAACGGGTATATCAAAATCAAGATATGGATAAGCAGCATATGGCTCATCCTTTCTTACATCAACCTTAACGCCTGTTGCTTTTAAATTTGGTCCAGTGACACCCATTTGAAGTGCGGTTTCCTTTGTAATCTTTGCAAGTCCCTTTGCCCTGTGCATAAACATTGGATTTTTAAAGAAGAGGTTATCGTACTCAATGAGGCGGTCTTTCATATACTTAACAAAACCTAAAACATCGTCCTCAAAGCCTGGATAAGTATCCCTTCTTACTCCACCTGGCCAAATATACATATGATAAACTCTTGCTCCAGAAAGCTTTAAAAATATATCAAGCATAAGGTCTCTGTCTGCAACTGCCCAGTAGTTAACAGTGTAGTTACCAAGCATAGCAGCTGTGCCTCCAAAATGGAAAAGCAAAGCATTCACACGTGCCGCTTCGAGTACAATAGTTCTTATAAATTTTGCGCGTTCCGGAATTTCAACTCCCATGAGTTCTTCAATTGCCATTGAATAAACAGCCTCATTTATGTCAGGCTCTGGAACACAAATTCTTGGTATAAGAGCAAGGTTTTGAAGGTATGTCCTTTGCTCCATTAATTTTTCAAATGCTCTGTGTAGATATCCAGAATTACCTTTTGCCTCAACTATTGTGTCTCCCTCAAGTTTTAGGTGGACTGAGAAATTACCATGGATCCCTGGATGGTTTGGACCTATATTCAGTTCATATTCCTTAATCATACTTTACCTCCACATTCCTTGCCTCATAGTGCTCAGTTGCGTACTTAATTGAATCGAAATCTTTTCTCAAAGGCGGTAAATCCTCCCACCCTTCAAGGAGAAATGGCTTCATTGAGTCTGGATTTCCTATAACCTTAATCCCAAACATCTCTCCAAGCTCAACCTCGTACTTGAAAGCATTTGGATAAATATTTGTTATAGTTTCAATTTCAGGATTTTCCTTTGGAATTCGCGTCTTCACTATAGCAAGAATCTTGTTTTCATTGGAATAGACAAGTGCAACAAGTTCGAATTGATTGTCCTTAACAAAATCAACTGCTGTAAAAAGCGTAAGTCTCTTGAAGGAGAGGCCTTTTAAAGCATTGAGCGTAGAAGAAAAGGAATCGTTCTTTACCTTAATAATAATCCTTTGAGGGCTTTTTTCTAAGATCTCACCCTTTATAACTTTCTTAATCTCTTCTACCATTTGAGCACCTTCCTTTGATTTGCCTTATAGTAATCATAATTTTCAATATACTTTCTCCAACCGTTAGCCTTTCCTTCATCAATGAGTTTCATAAGTGTCCTAAATCCTTCAAGTACAGCCATAGGGGTTGGCATACAGCCTGCAATATACACATCAACAGGCAAATACAAATCTAACCTTTTAACTACTGCATAAGAGTCCCAGTATATGCCTCCATTTATAGTACAAGAACCAAAACCAATTACATATTTTGGTGGAAGCATCTGCTCATAAACAGTTACAAGTCTTTTAAGAGTTTTTATGTTTATGTAACCTGTTACAAGGAGAATATCTGATTGCCTTGAGGTTACAAATGGGGCTATACCAAACCTTTCCGCATCAAAACGAGAAGTAATTGTGGGAGGTAGTTCTACTGCACCACAAGCAGTGCAATAGTGAAGCATCCAAAGAGAACGCTTTCTCAAATGATCAAGTATTTCAACATAACCCTCTTCCAATGTTTCCTGTAGTTCCATTACTTACCTCCTATATAGACTATCAAAAGACCTAAAAGGGCAATTAAAGTAGGCCATCTCCAAAAATATCTAACAGCATTTTCGATTCTAAATCGAGGAAAAACCGTATCAAACAATGTCATTACTATAATTACTCCAAGTTGCTTAAGAATAAATGTAAAAATGTTTGAAGCGCCTCCAAGGAAAAGAATTGTGAAAAATGCAGTCTCAATATAGACCTGGATTGCATGACCTATCATAAGAAGTCCAAGATGTTTCCCGCCATATTCAACCATAGGTCCTGTTGCAACTTCTTGTGGCGCAACAACCGTATCGAATGGGTGTTCTCCCATTGCACCATAAGTTGCAATAAATCCAGCAATTGCAGTCAATGGAAGTAAAAACAAATTCCAATTGAATCCAGATTGGAGTGTCATAAATTTATAGAGATCGGTTGTCCCGTATCTTACAACAAGTGTATTTCCTGCAATGACTAGAGGAAGCTCATATCCGAGCATAAGCGTCAATGCCCTTGCAATACCAATGGATGCATTTGGGTTTCCGGACTCACCTGCACCAAGCGCCATACCAAGAGATCCAATTACCATAATATAAAGAAATGCAATAAGATCCCCGTAAGGTGTAAGTTGCTTAAAGTGAGGAAGGGGAAGGAATAGCACAGTCAAAATTGAAGCACCGACAAAAATAACTGGTCCAAGATCAAACATCACACCGTGAGAGATATTCTCTTTTTTTGAAAGAAGTTTGATGATATCAAGTAAAGGCTGATGCAATGGCGGACCGTATCGCCTATGAATGCGCGCAACCATTTTTCTTTTGAAGCCTTCAAGAAAGATACCTACAAAAAAGGCAAAAATAGGCGTTAAAATTAAAACAAGTTTTTCTACCATAATACGCCTCCTATTATGTAAATGAGGGAGAAAATCGTAAGAATTATGATTCCAAGGCTCACATAGGTTTCAAGATTTCCAGTATATATTCTCCTTATATAGTCCCCCACAGTTTTTACAAAACCTACAAAGTTTTCGTAAATTCTATCTATGCTCCACTCATTGAAGGGTTTTATAATGTCATCAAAGAAACTGTAGAAGCCAAAACTATAGTTGTATTTTACATCTTCAGTTAGAATTTCGCCTGCATAGTAATTATCAAGTTGATGGACGCTTCTTGTTTTTGGAAGAAGGTAGAAGATAAGTGCTGCAACTACAAAACCACCCATGAGTGCAGCTGAAATAATAGGAACGTTTAAAGCATGAAGTCCTGGTTGTTCTGGAAAGCCTGTAAGAGTGTATTTTATAGGATCAAAACCAAGGAATGCCTCAGCTTTAGAAACAAAATACATAGGAATTCCCGGCAAAACTCCAAATAGAAGCGCAAGAAGAGAAAGCACAAGCATTGGTACTTGCATAAGAATTGGCACTTCCTTAACACCCTCATATTTCTTCGGAAGCTGTCCAAGGAATATTGAATGTATTAACCTATAAACATACATAAATGATCCTGTCCCACCCAGAAGTGCAATAGTTAGAAGTAGTGGTTCTTTATTTTGTATTAAAGCTTCATAAATGAGATACTTCGAGACAAATCCATTTAATGGCGGAATACCCGCAGTTGCAATAATTGCAAGAAGCATTGCAATAAAAGAAATTGGCATCTTCTTAATGAGTCCACCAAGTTCTGAAAGATTTTTTGTGCCAGTTCTGTATATAACACCACCCACGACAAAGAATAGAATTCCTTTAAAAATTGAGTGATTTACAATGTGTAATAACCCACCTGCAACACCAAGAGGTGTTCCAAGCGACAAACCGAGAAGTATATAACCACTCTGTGCAATTGAAGACCAGGCAAGAATTTTCTTCGCATCCTCCTGCACAATCGCAACAAATGTTCCTATGATGATTGTTAATGCACCAATCCACTGAAGAACATACATAATAAGAGGAGCTTCGAAAACTCTTGGCATTATTTTTGAAAAGAGATTAAGTCCAAAAATCGAGAATACAAATATTGTAAATAAGTAAAGACCCACCTTCTTCACAACTGAGGAAAGCAAAACAGAAACAGAATCAGGCGCTTCTGCATAGGTAATTGGTGCCCATACATGAAGAGGCATGATCGAAGCTTCGATAAGAAAGCCGATTACAAATAAGACGAACGTTATTAAAACAATTGGGGTTGGTGCAGTTGAAAGATAGCCTGAAATCTCTGCATAACCAAAACTTCCCGCTTTAAAGAATAAAAACACAACTGCTGCAAGCATTGAATTGGCACCAATAAGAGCCCAGGTAATATATTTAAGTTGTGCATTATGTGATTCTTCATAACCTTTACCGATAAGAAAGAAGATAATTAATGCAATAATTTCAAAGAAAATAAAGAAAGACAAGATGTCTCTTGCAAAAAGTACTCCGAAAACTGCACCCTCTAAAAATGAGAACTCAAGAATAGCTAAATCAGAATCTTCCAACTTATCAAATTCGAAAAGAAGAAAAATGCCAGCAAGAAGAAAGATTAATGAGAAAAGAAGTGATAACATAAATGATAAAGCATTTATTCCCAATGATAGACTCTGTCCAAGAACAGTGAGATAATAAAAGTTATCGATTGTTTTATTCGCATACTGATATAGTTCAAAAAATGGAAGTATAAGGAATATCAAGAAGAAAATATTTCTCACCGCTTTATGTAATGCAGAACCAGCATAGGCAAGAAGTCCACCAAAAATTGGCGTAAGTAAAATCATCAAAAGTGAAAAGTTCATTTTAAACCTCCCAAAACTGAGGTTAGATAAATTGTTCTTTGTATTAATTGATTTGCTATATCATTAGTAAAATTAAGGACATTCATAGGCCTTGAGCTAAGAATAACTAATATTAGCACAAGAATAAATGGCGAAATGACAAGCCATGGATTTTCTGCTTGGAAATTCTTGTCACTCTTCTCAAAAAGAATCTTAAATACTCTATAGAAATAAACGCCTTCTATAATTGCTGCAAAAAGCACAAGTGCAAAGGATAAATATCCAAGAAAACCTGGAAAATCAAGTAAAGTCTGAAGAATTGCTAATTTTGTGAAGAACCCAAAGAACGGAGGAACTCCAATAAGAGAAAGCGCAGCAAAAACAAAAAGGATCGATGTTAAAATATTTACTCTTCCAAAGCCTTTAAGGTCATCAATATTTCTTGAACCTTGAGCTTCAATCATGATGCCTGCAACTAAGAACAATACCGCTTTTGAAAATGAATGGTTTACCATCTGTGCAACTGAAGCAGAGATTGAAGCTTGAGTTCCAACAGAAAAAGCAAGTACAAACAACCCTGTTTGCCCAATTGTTGAATATGCAAGCATTCTCTTTAGATCCTTCTGGAAGAATGCAGCAATCTCACCAAAGAAGAGAGTAAGAAGTGCAATGATGAAAAGATATGGAATAAATGCAGAATAATTAAATACAGTAACAGTAACCCTTATTATTGCATATATTGCAGTTGTTGTGACAATACCCGAAAGCATTGCAGATATACCTGATGGAGCAGCAGGGTGTGCATCAGGAAGCCAGGAGTTCAAGGGGAAAAGCGCTCCTTCAACTGCAAGTCCAAAGAATATTAATACATAAGGAACAAGTTTTTCAAGGCTTCCGACATAATCAAGTTTTGTAGCAATATGTGCCATGTTAAGCGTTCCTGTTTGCGCATAGATAAGAACAATACCAATAAGAAGTAAGGAACCTGCAAGAATGCCCTGAACAACATATTTAAAACCTGCTTCAATAGAATCCTTGCTACGCATATACCCAACAAGCCCGAAGGAAGATAGAGAAAGCACTTCAAAGGCAACAAACACATTAAAAAGGTCACCTGTTATACTTATCCAACTTGATGCCATGATAAGGAGAGTAAAAAGAATGTGGAATTTATCTGTTGGCTCCTCCTTCATATAGAAGATATTGTAAAAAGAAATAAGAAACCCAAGGACATTTACCATAAGGACAATAATAAAATTCAATTTGTCGACAGCAAGGATTATTACGTATGGGGGGTTTAGTCCTGCGGTTGTGCTTAAAACAATAGAGCCATACAAAACTTTTACTCCAATAAAATAGATGACAACAAGATTAAGTGCACTTACAATGAGTGGAACAAATTTAATGAGTTTCTTTAAAAATGGAGAAATGATAATCGAAAGAAAAGCAAAGAAAAGAGGAATAACTACCAATAATGTTGGATTAGCCAAGTTTACCATCTTAGACTCCTTATCTTTCTTATATCCAATGTGCCGTACTTCCTATAGAGAAGCACGACAAATGCCGCAGCAAGTGCAAGTTCAGAGGCACCAATAACAATGGAGGTAAGAGTAAGAGCCTGAGGCACAGGATCAACCATAAGACTTGCATTCATTACATCTTTCGAAAATATCGGTGCTGTTTTTCCGTTTACATACCCAATTGAAACAATAAGAAGATTAATACCTGTTTCAATGAGGTCAAGCCCTATAATTATCTTTATGAGGTTCTTTTTTATAATAAGAGCATAAATGCCAATACCAATTATGAGAAGTGCAGAAATATAGAAAATCATTCTTCACCTCCAGCTTCTTCGCACTTCACTTCACACATAAGATCATCAATAATATTGGATAACTCTGAACCTACCTTTAAGCCAACACCTATATAAATTGGAAGCATTATACCACCAGAAAGTAGATCAAATAAAGTTCCGTTAGGTAATACATTTGCAAGGAAGGAACCTTTCATAAAAAATCCTAATAGTCCTATAATTACATACGTAAGACCACCTAATCCTTCAACAAGATAGAATTTTTTTCTATCAATTGAAGTTTCCTCATATGCAAGGTAGAGAAGTAGAAATCCTGTTGCAATAAGAGCTCCACCCTGGAAACCTCCACCCGGGGTTAAATGTCCATGCATGAAGATATAAGCGCCTGTAAGGAGGCTAAAGGGAAACACAACACGTGTTCCAATTTTTGTTACGAAATTTGATTCTTGAAGTTTTTGTTTTCTTTTCTTTTCACCCATAAAGTAAAGCACAGCAACACCTAAGGCAGCCGTGAAAAGGACTGTTACTTCACCAAGGGTATCAAAGCCTCTGTAGAAAAGCGTAACCGATGTAACGACATTTGCAGCACCTGTTTGAGGAACTGTATTATCAAGATAGTATTTTCCAACATCCATCTTATCTACACCAAATTTGTAGTTTGACATAAAAATCGCAATTGCTGCAATAATTATGAGGATAAATACACCATAAACAATTTTTCTAATCATCATTATCCTCCCGCTCCGTCTTTTTTACGGCAACAATGTAAATTGCCATAGTAAGTGCCGCACCAATTGCGGCTTCAGACATTGCTACATCAGGTGCCTGCAGAAGCAAAAATACCAAAGATACAAGAAGACTTCCACCGCCCATAAATATAACTGCTGCAAGAAGATCCTTAACGTGTATTGCAAGAATGGAGAGAATTATCGTAAGTACAAGAAGAAGGTAAGAGAAAATTAGAATATAAATATTCATCGTCATTCACCTTCTTTCTCTTTGAACTTATCAACCACAGTTTTGTCAGTCATTGGGGATTTTGCCTTGTATCCTGCACGAATGAGTGCTGAACCCGAAATAGGTGCAGTAAGAATAATAAATGTTGCAAGAATTATTGATTTTATAAGAATATCCTCCTTCATAAGTCCTATTCCAATAATTGAGGAAATTGCTCCAAGCGTAGTTGCTTTTGTTGCAGCCTGCATTCTTGTGTATAGATCAGGAAGTCTCAAAAGGCCAATTGCAGAGAGGAGAAAGAAAAACGCACCGATAAACATGAGAGTATAGCCGATGATAACGTTAATACCCATCTCAAAGCCCCCTTTCAATAAAGCGAGCAACAACAAGAACGCCAACAAAAGAAATAATTGCATAAACTACAGCCACATCCATATAAAATGACCTTCCAAAGACCAATGCAAAGAATACAAAAAGTGCAACAAAAAGTGTTGTAAGAGTATCCAATGCCATTGCACGATTTGCCGTGTCAGGTCCTTTTACGAGTCGCACAATCATAAGAATCGTTGAAACTGCAAGCAAGCCCAAATAAATCAAATCTACCACTTTCATGAGAAAATCTCCTTCAAAAATTTTTCAAAAGGCGAAACAATACTTTCAGTTGCGCCTTCAACGCTTTCATCGTCCACAGTAATCCAATGGATAAAAAGTTCATCCCCCACAACATCCATAGTAATAGTCCCTGGTGTAAGTGTAATTGAATTTGCAAGGGCAAGTTTACCTGCATCTGTTTTTAATTTTGTCTTAACTTTAACAATTCCAGGTTTTATAGGAAGAGATGGATTAAGGACAATCATTGCAACCTGAACATTCGCCTTAACAACTTGATAGAGATAGTAAGGAATGTAAATAATAAGATAAAATAGCTTTTTTGGATTTAAATGAGCAAGACCGTGTTCTGTAAAGAGATCTGCCGTGCCAATTGAAATGACAAACGCAATAAGGAATCCAAAAATTAATTCTGAGGTTGCAAAACTTTCAGTAAGTAAAATCCATGTAAGGAATAAAACAATCGTTTCAAAGATAACCTTACTTAGGTAGTTTGCTTTTTCCATTTTTCACCACCTTTCACCTAATTTTATGCCTACCTCAACTATTTTAAAATTTTTTTTATATTAGTCAAGCAAACGTCTTACCTTTTGTGAAATTGTGAAAAAGCAAATGCTTGGTAAAATAAAGTTCTTTCTTAATTTTTAGAGTCAACTTTGTTATTTACCATTCAAATTACATGGCTTAAACACTATATTGATAATTTCATAATGATATTAGTGAAATTTTACTCAAAAAGTATTGCAAAATTTTAAAATATGTATATAATGATAAGTGTGAATAGAATGATTAAGTACGAACAATTTAATGAATTGGTGCTTTTTAGCACAGAAGAATTTAGAACAAATATTTCTGATAGACAATTTTACTGGTTTTCTTCCCGACGGAAGAAAACATTATAAATAAAAATTTTTAAAGGGAGGTTGCGTATGGACGCAAAACAAATGGTTGAAGATTTTATGAAAACCGCTAAACAACTCGGAGAGTTTGACAAGGGTTACATTGACGCTGTAATGGGACTTATCAAGGAAGCAGAGAAACCAGGGGCACTTTCAACCAAAGAGAAAGAACTTATTTCTATTGCACTTGGTATTGCAGCACACTGTGCCTACTGCATTGCTCTCCATGTGAAAAATGCAATTGAGGCAGGTGCAACAAGGGCTGAGATCCTTGAGGCAGCAGAAGTTGCAGGTCTTATGGGCGGCGGTCCATCAATTGCTTACATCAGACTAGTCCTTGATGCTTTAGAGCAATTTGGCGCAAAGTAGTTTTTGAAATTCTTAAATAAGGGGGCTTTTGCCCCCTTTTGTTAAAAATATTTACAAAAGGAGGTATTTAGAAATGGCTGAATTAAAACCAAACTACACGCTTGATGAAAGGGTTATAAAAAATCTCCAGATTATCAAGTTGCACATTTATTGTTAGAAATTGCTCTTCCTCAAGATAAAGTAGTTTTTATTCAAGATGGCATCCTGTTTGCCGTTGAAAAAGATATAAAAACCTTGGTTAAAGACGAGGTTGAACTTTACGCATTAAAGGACGATTTTATTGCACGTGGATTTGATGAGAGCGAAAGTTTAGTTCCTCTTTTAACTTACGATGAGTTTGCGGAAATTGTAGAAAAGGAGCCAAAAATCATTTCTTAGAAAAACTTGGAGAGGAAATTCCTTTCCTTCCATTATAATTTATTGGAGGTGAAAAATGGAAGAATTTGATGTTATTGTAATTGGATCAGGCTCTGCAGGATATGTATCAGCAATAAGGCTTGGAGACTTAGGAAAAAAGGTTTTGATAGTAGAAAATAGAGTCTTGGGTGGTACATGTCTCAATAGAGGGTGCATCCCAACAAAGGCGATACTCAAAGCTTCCGATATATATAGGGAAGCACATGAATCAAAAATCTTCGGCATTACAGTAAATCACGTTTCATTCGATCCAAAAGGAATAAAGGTGTGGAAAGAAACGGTTGTTAAAAAACTTGTTTCAGGAGTAGACTTTCTTCTTAAAGCAAGAAAAGTCGAAATTAAATACGGAAGAGGCTATCTTATTGACGGAAATACCGTTGAAATTGAAACAGCACAGGGCAAAGAAATTTATAAAGGTAAAGATATAGTTATCGCAACAGGCTCTGAGCCTGCTATGATTCCTACTTTTAAAATTGACCATGTAAATGTTCTCACTTCAGATGATGCACTTGAGCTTACTGAATATCCTAAAAAAATGATAATTGTTGGTGCTGGGGCAATAGGAATGGAATTTGCAACATTCTTTAACTCATTTGGAACACAAGTAACAGTTGTAGAAATGATGGAAACGGTTGTTCCAACTCTTAAGGATAAAAAACTTACAACACTGATACAGAGGATATATCAAAAGAGAGGCATAGAGTTTAAATTAGGACAAAAGATTGAAAGTATTGATGTAAAAGATAATAAAGTTTATCTAACACTGGGGAATGGCGAAGTGCTTGAAACAGAAAAGGTACTTGTATCAATAGGTAGGAAGCTTAATTCCGATAATATCGGCCTTGAAAAAGTTGGCATTCAAACCGAAAAAGGAAGAATAATAGTTAATGAATATTTAAGAACAAATATTGAACACCATTACGCAATTGGAGATGTTGTAGGTGGTCTTCTTCTTGCTCATAAGGCAATGAAAGAAGGAGAAGTCGTTGCAGAAATTATTGCAGGACATGATACAAAGATGGACTATCGAGTTGTGCCTTGGGCAATATTTACAACACCAGAAATTGCTTCCGTAGGTTTAACAGAAGAAGAGGCAAAGGCACATGGAATTGATGTTGTAACAGGAGAATTTCCGTTTACAGCAAATGGAAAAGCAGTTTCAATGAACGCAACAGATGGTACTGTTAAGGTTGTTGCAAGAAGTGACACAAAGGAAATTATTGGTGCACAAATCATAGGACCCGAAGCTTCAGTAATGATATCAGAACTTGCCTTGGCAATAAAGAATAAATTAACGTTGAAGGATGTTGCAGATACAATTCACACGCATCCAACACTTCCAGAAGCAGTAATGGAAGCAGTGAAAGTCCCATTAGGAGAAGCTGTTCATATAGTTGTAAGAAAATAAAAAATAAAATCACAACAGAGAGGGGAAGTTTTCCCCTCTAATCCCACTGATTTGTCGCTACGGAATTAGCAGAATATCTCTTTTTAAGGAGCTTAAAAAGAAAAGTATATCAATTCATTGAAATTCGGAGATTCCTCGTGGCTTTGCCACTTCGGAATGACAAATGAGAATTAGCTTCTGAATGACACAAAAAGTCATTTCGACGAACGTAGTGAGGAGAAATCTCCATATTTTGAGGGGACACCAAAACGCCCCCTCAATACTCCCCCAAATAATAACTTTGATTTGGGGGTAAGTTAGAAAGGGGGCACCCACCTTTCTAATGGTTGATGGGGGATTTGTTCTCTTTCAATAATTGTCATTTCGAAGGAGCGCAAGCGACTGAGAAATCTCCTCTTTTGGAGAAGTTTAAGGGGAGACTTGTAAATCTCTCCAATATAAACAGAGGAGATATCTCGCTTCGCTCGATATGACAACCATTTTGAGGGGGACCAAAACGCCCCCGCAATTCTTCCCCCAATATTGATTTTGATTTTGGGGTAAGTGAAAAAAGGTGCCCCCTTCTTATGATTTAAAGAAGCTTTTACACATCAAATTAATAGAAATGCTTCTATATTAATAGAGTTTTAGATGTTTATTCTACTTTTTATATTATCCCTAACTTCTTACCTGCTTTCTCAAAGATTGAAAGTGCCTTGTCAATTTGTTCTTCTGTATGTGTTGCAATATAGCTTGTCCTAAGAAGTGAGTCGTTTGGTTGCACTGCGGGAGGAAAAACCGGATTTGTATAAACACCAAGTTCAAATAATTCCTTCCACATCATAACAGTTTTCCATTTGTCCCTTATATAAACAGGAATTATCGGTGTATTGCTTGCGCCTATATCAAACCCCAACTCTTTAAGACCTTTTCTCATCCTATTTGCAATATTCCAAAGATGTTCAATACGCTCTGGTTCTTCCTGCATTATTTGAAGCGCTGCAAGTGCTGCGGCAGCTGATGCAGGAGTCATTGCTGCCGAAAAGATAAAAGGTCTCGCATAATGTTTAATATAATTAATGACTTCTCTATCGCCTGCGATAAATCCACCCAAACTTGCAAATGATTTACTAAAAGTTCCCATTATAAGATCTACTTCATTCCCAAGATTAAAGTGGTTTGCAGTACCACGCCCATTTCTTCCTAATACACCAATCGAGTGTGCGTCATCAACCATTAAACGGGCTCCATATTTATTTTTTAATTCAACAATTTCTGGCAATGGTGCAATATCTCCTGCCATTGAATAAACACCATCGACAACAATTAGTTTTCCTGCATCATCTGGAATTTTTGATAAAACATTCTCAAGACTTTTAACATCATTATGGTTGAATCTTGCAAATTTTGCATGAGACATACTCCATCCATCAACAATTGAAGCGTGATCTTCTTTGTCCATTATTGCATAGTCTTTCGGGGAAAGAAGTGCAGAGATTGTACCTAGATTTGTTTGATATCCTGTTGAGAAAACTATCACTGCTTCCTTATTTAAAAATTCTGAAAGTGCATCTTCCAAATCCCTATGAATTTTCAAAGTGCCATTCATGAATCTGGATCCAGTTGCAGATGTCCCATATTCATCAATGGCCTTTTTTGCGGCTTCTTTTACCTTAGGATGGTGCGTGAGTCCAAGATAGTTATTTGAGCCAAGCATAATTATTTTTCTTCCTTTATATAGCACTTCAGTGCCTTCTGTTCCTTCAAAGGGTAAGAAGTATGGATAAAGACCCTTTTCTTCTGCAACCTTTGCATCGTAAAGTGCGCTATTTTCTTTCGGGTTATAACATTTATCAAATAAATCCATTTTATCACCTCAAACAATTTTATATTTTTTGGTATTTTTTGCAAATTAATTTTTGAATTCAAAAGGTATTACTAATTTTTGGCTTTTATAACTATCTAAGACTTTTATATATGTATAATCTTCGTCATTTTCAATTTTTACACCACTTATAACACCTTTAATAATAAATTCTTTCGGCAATGCAACAACGAATCCTTTTAAAGAATTTCCACTCAAATAGATTAAATTTTTCCCCACATTAATCTCAAACTTTGCATTAAAAAGATTTAGAAGGAAATCTGCAAAATAACTCATAGGTTTGATTTGTATTTCTTTACTTTTGGAAAGCGAAATTGCATATTTTGTAAAACTTAGTAAGGCATTTTCATACAGTGGAAAATCATAAGGATGTGAATAAAAGAGTCTTATTGTCTTAGTTTGTATAGCATAATTTACCAAATCTTTTAAAAAGTTTTCAACTTCAGTCTCTGGAACTCTCCCTTTATACATTTCGTATAAAGAAGCATATTCCTTATAAGATGTTATTGGAAAAGCGATGACTTGTTTTGAAACCATTGATCCAGCAAGAAATGTTCTATTTGGAACCGACGAATTGTCACCTGTATAATAATAAGAGTTAAAACCTTCTTCCTCAAGAATGCTCGTTACAACTCTGGGATGAACCCCATTAGGCGCAGAGTATTCCCTAATTTTGTACTTTACAATGCTTTCAAGACATTGAGTATTTTTATCGATAAAGTTTTTAATTTCATCTTTTGTGAGCAAATTTTGGTTAAGAAGAGAGGAAAAGTAATTGTGAGCAAATCCACCGTGATCTCCAATTACTCCATACTTTGAAAGCTTTATAACTAAATCCCTTCCTTTTCCACATGCATCGAAACCTAAATTATCTTGAGGATAATCTCTAAAATCACCAGCACAAATATGTATTGAATATTCAATTTCTTTATTTAAAAAACCTTTTTCTTCAAGATATGGGATAGATTTATAGTCAATATTTGAATCTATATGCAAATTTACAATAAGTCCAGGAATACCATAAGGAGTACCTAAAATGTGTGGTGCTTTAACAATTTTGAAAAGGAAAAATGAAATAAATGTTCTTAACGGAAAATCATCAGAATATGCCTTCAAATATCCTAAAGGAATTGAAACATACATAACATAGCCGCCCAATTTTCTTAAGGTAATAGATGGAAGCAATTTTCCATCATAAGTTTGAATATAGGCTAAAATTTCGCTATCATTTATTCCATCTTTTTCAACAGTTGGACACTGATAGGTGAGCTTTCCGTACATATACCCTGAAATAAACTTACCATTTTCCAATTTATAAGATGGAATATTCAAAAATTTTGCTGATTCTTGCGACTTTATAATAAGATTCCCTTCTGTAAAAGATTTTTCTTTGTACTTTCCAAAATTTATATTATTTACTCCAAGAATCGAAGAAAGTGTTCCTTTATCTTTATAAACACCGTCAATCGTTTTTACACCTATATCAAATGATGCAAAAACCGAGCCACCATTTCTAATAAAATCTTTAAGAAAAGGAATAATCTCCTCGGGAAGGTATTTATTAACGCCATCCATAAAGATGATAGCTTTATGAATTTTAACAAATTCTTTTCCATTTTCTGAAGACAAGTCATAAGTACTTTCAAGTAAATATGGAACTTTTAATTCTTCAAGCACACTTTTGTAAGCATCAATTATATAGGAACTTTCTTTTGGATTGTATGCTAATATGATTGAGTAGTAGGCATTTTTTCCTTTAGATTGGTATATTTTGAATCCAACAAAGCCAAACAATATTGCAATGATTATTAAAGTTACAGCAATCTTCCTCATACTGTTTTTCCTTTTTTTGAAGATACATATCCATGGATTATTACATCTTCACCTAAATAGATTTCTCCATTTGCAACTACAGATTTAATTTTGTTTTTGCCTCCTATCCTTACACCACGTTGCATTTCTATTGAATCTTGTGAAAATACATTTCCTTTTACTGATACATTGTCGTGGAGTTTTATTTTTCCCTCACCTATTAAATTGCCAACAATTTCTATACTCCCTTTTATTTCAATATCTTCATCTGCTTTTATCGTCCCTATTATGTAGGATTCTCTTTCAACTTCTTCACTTTTTGTATTGTAAGACGATATATTTTTGGCATAAAGCCTTTCAAACTGCACGTTGTTAGATAATAAAATTGTATCCTCTGCGCTTGCACTTACTCCTAAATTACAGTTTTTAGAAACAAATATACTTTTTAAAGAGTCAATCCATCGTTTTATGATAACACTTTCTTCAAGAAAAATATCTGAATCAGACGCAAGAGCTCTTATAGTTGAATTCTTACCGACATATACTGGACCTTTTGAGTATACTTCCCCAAGTTTTGAATTTTTTTGAATACACAAATCTTTTAAGGTGAAGATAATATTTTCTGTTTCAAAATTTTCATGAGTTTCAAGAGATTCAAAAAATTCAATTGCGTCATTTTTAAGGTATAGTCTTTTGTTTTCTTTTATTAGTTCTTCTAATATTTCATTACTAATAAGTGATTCAATTTTGTGACGGAACGATTTTCCAAAATATCGAGGGTCTCTTACAAATGAAAAATTTATATTTATTGGTAAGATATCCCTTTTACTTACAATTTCTGAAATTGGAATTAAAAATGGGATGAAGACTAAAATCATAAAAATCGTTATAAAAATCATTCCCTAAACCTCTCCGTCTTTTGCCAATGTATTTCTCTCTTACTTATAATATATTTCAAAGCATCTAAAAATCCTAAAGAAGAAAACCACATTTCAAAGAAGAAATTGATTCCCAAAATAGGTAGTAATTTTACTCTGTGAGTTACTCCATCTAAATATGTGCCAACTGCGATTTCAAAAAATGGCGCAAAATTCCCAAAACTCTGGAATATAGAAACCGAAGCCACACTTTGTAAGATGAATTGAAAATAAGCACCCGAAAAGAAAAGTATAAAAGAGTTAACAATACCTATGAGAAGTAGCAATGGGAGAAAATACACACCCAAAAGAAGCAGACCATCGACCTTTTCTTTTATGGTTAGTTTATTCGAAAAGATGATCTTCGGAACATACAAAAACATCACTTGGTTATGCCCACAAGACCATCTTCTTATTTGCCTTGCTCTCACGATCCAACTTTCTGGGACCTCTTCATAGCATTCTGCTCTGTTTGAGTATATCACTTTATACCCCATGAGATATAGTCTGAATGTTAATTCTGTGTCTTCTGCAAGAATTTCGTTTTTAAAACCACCAGTAAGGACTACAGGTTCTTTTCTAAATGCACCAGTTGTGCCACCATATTGAGGAATAAGCTTTAGATTAAATCTTGATTGTTGGTCTGTCTGATACCCACCAATTCGCTCAAGGTCTATTAATCTAGTAAGTATGTTTTTAGATATATTTAGTGGTATAACTCTTCCCATAACTGCACCAACTGAAGGATCAATAAAGTTTATTACAAGTTCTCTTATGAGTCCTTTTCCTGGTATATAATCTGCGTCAAAAACGACAATTATATCACCAGTTGCAAAGCGTAAAGCATCATTTAATGCTTCTGCTTTCCCTTTCCTATTGGAGTTGCGGTAAAGTGGTCTTATGTAATCATATTTACTCTCAAACTCTTTAAGAATACGTGCTGTATTATCTTCCGAACTGTCATCTATTGGGATAATTTCAAGTTTGTCCTTAGGATATGACGAAAGAGTTAGGGAAATTAATATATCTTTTGCTACTTTCTCTTCGTTATGCATTGGAATAAGAACTGAAACAAATGGTAAATCGGAATCAATAATATCTCCATAGCTAATCCTTTGCTTACCAAATACTCTATTGAGGCTAAAGATGTAATGCCTTACCGTGTATATTAGAAGTATGAACATTAAAACATAAGCATAAACCTTACTTATAAAGATTATTATGTTTACCATTCGAACATCTCCCCATTGCTATCTTTTGAAGACAATGAAACAAAAAAGGAGAAAAACGATACAAAATATAAACTGTCAAAGTATGGTCCAAGAATAAAAAAGAAGAGAGGAGAGAAAATATAACTGAGATTTTTTGTTATAAACACAAACACTATATATCTTACAGTATCGACCAAAAAGGCATACAGAACTACAAAAGTAATAAATAATATCTTTTTGTAAATTTTTGTTTTGAAGAATATTATAGACAGAGCACTAACTATAGGAAATAGAATGAGATTTGAAGCCTGCATATAAGTTAACATCTCTAGTAGTTTTGTAAGCGTGTACGGAAAAAATTGTTTGAAAATTAAGAAGTAGAATGAAGACACAATAATTACGGAGTCAATATAAATAAGGAAATACTTCATCATATGTGGTCTTTGAATAAGAAGCACAAAAAGTATGGCAGTAGATATAAGTAAACTGAAGAAAGAGAAACTGAATTTTGGAAATGTGCCTATCGTATCAAGAACATATAAATTGAAATATTCCGTTCCAATGATACTCGAATAATTTAAATTTAGTATGGTTTTTGTATAATTTCCCCAAAAATATGTTATTTTAGGGACTAAAAGGTAAAATAAAATTTCCAAAATAATTGTATAAATAGCTACAAATATAATCTCGCTTCTGTCTATTTTTACTTTTCTTATGGCGCGGTGAGGTGTAAATTTTTCAACCATCGCATTATTATAAAAAAAATTTTTTGGATTACAAGTTTTTTAATTTGCAAAAAAATGTTATAATAGATAAGTGCTTTTAAGGAGGTAATTTATGGAAGCTATTGCTGTGCAAAATCTCACAAAGTACTATGGAGATGTTAAAGCAGTTGACGGCATCAGTTTCGAAGTCCACGAAGGAGAAATATTCGGCCTTATTGGACCAAATGGTGCTGGTAAAACAACTACCTTAAGAATTCTTTCAACGATTATAAGAAAAAATGCAGGAGATGTAAAAATTTTTGGTTACGAGTTGGGAAAAGATGACGAAAAAATCAGAACTATCATAAGTTATCTTCCAGAGGAAGCAGGTGCCTACAAAACGCTTACAGGTTTTGGGTATCTTCAATTCATGGCAGGTTTCTATGCAAGTGATAAGAAAGAATTTGACGAAATTTTAGAGAGAGGTATAAGTATTGCAAGTCTTGGTGATAGAATTAAAGATAAGGTATCTACATACAGCAAAGGTATGACGAGGAAACTTCTTTTAGCAAGAGCATTGATGCATCTCCCAAAGCTTGCAATTCTTGATGAACCAACATCTGGACTTGATGTGATAAATTCAATAGAGGTAAGAAACATAATAAAAGACTTCGTAAAAAATGGTATAACGGTGTTGCTCTCATCTCACAATATGCTTGAAGTTGAATATCTTTCTGATAGAGTTGCTTTGATTGATAAAGGAAAAATACTTGATATAGGCTCTTCAAAACAACTCAAAGAAAAATACAACGCTTCCAACCTTGAAGAAGTGTTTATGGAGGTTGTAAAATGAAAAATCTTCTTAATCTTTTGAAGAAGGATATACGAGAAATACTTACCCCACAATTATTAGTCCCATTGGTGATAGTCGTAATTTTCTATGGTTTGATAGGAAACGTTGTACAAACAGAAACTAAGAAGGCAACAAACCCTGAACCCGTGCTTGTAGTAGATTACGATAAAAGCGTTATTTCAAATCAATTTATTGAGAATTTAAAATCTGTTGCATTACCAGAAGTATATTATGGAGGTATTGTCGATCCAATTAACTATGCAACCTCAAAGAAGATTGATGTGATAATTGAAATTCCACAAGGTTTTGAATCAAATATTAAGTCGTTCAAACAACCTGAAATAAAGATTTACTCCGTTATTAAAGGAATTTCTGTTATGTCGGTCTCGCAACCTGCAAGAGTAAAAAATGTTGTTTCTGCTATTTCTGAAACTCTTTCTGACATGTACATAAAGAATTTTACAAATATTGATCCAAGGATAGTAAAAAACCCAATAGCGCTTAAAGAATATGTTGTAGTAAATGGAAAACAGAGCGAAGCATCGCCTGAAATGGTCTCAAATTTACTTATGTCCCAAGTAATATTTATTCCAATAATACTTGCGTTTGTTATTATTTTTGCATCTCAAATGATCGTGAGTCTCATTGCAAGCGAAAAGGAAAACAAGACTCTGGAAACTTTAATGACAGTTCCTGTAAAACGTCCATATATAGTGCTCTCCAAAATGCTTGCATCCTCTATTATGGCTTTGATTATTTCGGCATTTTATCTTGTTGGGATGCGAAGTTACTTTAACGGGATCTCCCAAGGTCAATTTTCTACTGCGCAAAGCTCTTCAATTCTTAAGGCACTTAACCTTGTTTATACACCAACGCAGTATTTTTACATAGGGCTTTTGCTGTTTCTTACAATTTTATCCTCGCTTGCTCTTGCAAGCATCCTTGCAGTGTTTGCAGAGGACACAAAATCAGCACAGATGTATTTGACACCTCTTATGATACTCATAATGATCCCGTATTTCCTTTCACTTTTTACCAACATTGACACTTTGAGCATACCTCTTAAAATTCTTGTTTATCTTATACCATTCTCGTATCCATTTATTGCCTCGCAAAAAATACTTTTTGGATCTAAATCAATTGTATATATAGGAGTTTTATATCTTACACTATTCTCTGCAATTGCGATTTTAATAGCAACAAAAATTATCTCCTCTGATAGGATCTTCACAACTAAAGTAAAGAAGGCTACATTTCACCTTTTAGGAAGGTAGAATGAAAAAAGTTTTTATTGTAATTTTGATATTAATAATTGTCCTGCAGCTTCTGGTTAAAAATGCAAATTCTTTTACTCCCAATGTACTTACACTTACAAAGTTAAAAGGACTTTGTATAAGAGCAGATGATTTAAACAAGAGAGGTATTGAAAAATCACTAAAGGAAATAAGTGAGTATGGCTATAATACAATTTTCATTTTAGTAAAAACACCTGAAGGACAAGTTATTTTTCCGTCAAAAAATTTCCCCGTTTTAACCGATACACTTCCACAAATAATTGAAATCGCTCAAAAATACAATCTAAAAGTCTATGCGTATTTTCCTGTAATGATGGATAAGAATTATGGAACAAAACATCCAGAAGATTTAATGGGGAACCTTGGCTATGAAAAAAATACTTATTATATTAGTCTTCTTTCAAAAAATTATTTGAATTATATAAAATTATTTATTTCAGAACTCCTCAAATTTGATATCGATGGACTCGTTTTTGATTATATACGATACCCAAATGGAAGTTACGATTTCTCAAATTCGTTTGTGTCTTTGGGAAAGTCAAACGGAATTGATATGGATTATGTTAAAAGTGTTGCCTACAAAACCTTTATAAAACCTGCTGATTGGAAAACAATGTTTATACTTTATGAGAAAAAAGATAAGGATATTGTAAATTGGGTAAATTTGAGGGAACGTGTTCTTAAAGATGTAGCAATAGAGTTAAAAAATTATGCCTCACAAAAAAGGACAAATCTCAAATTTGGTGCATTTCTTGTTTCACGAGGCTACAGGTATGACTCAATAGAAACTTCTCCATCAATTAAAAAAACATATGCATATCAAAAGGTTAATTTCTCTTATTTTGGGGATACCTTTAATGGAATTCTTGATTTTGTGATTCCGATGATTTACCTTTCAAGCCTTGAAGAGAAAGAAGACTATGTAACAGTTGTCACAAATAAGATTAAATCATTGACGAAAGGAAATCTTGAAACATTCGTTGGCGTAAATCCAAGTGGTATTTCTTTGAAAGATACTGAACTTGAAATTTTCAATGCTTACCTTTATTCTTCTGGTGTAGTATTATTTAGATATCCTCTCTTTAATATGGGAGATTTAATTTTAGAAAATCCGTTGGAAGAAGGCAGGGAAGTCTTATATACTGTAAAAAATAATCTTGGGAATACAAGAAAAGAAAAAACAATCTTTAACGACAACTTTGTACCAAACGCAGAAAATGAGGTTATTATAAAGCATTTTTATAAATTTTATACACTTGTTTTTAAAGTCGAAGATTTGTCATATTTTGTAAATGGGGAAAGGTATTCAATGGATGTTAGCCCAATTATAAGAGATTCACGAACATTCGTACCTGTTAGATTTTTAGGAGAAGCAGTAGGTTTTAAAGTTTCATATGATCCAAAGAAAAAAGAAGTTTTGTTGGACAATGGAAATATAATTTTAAAAATTGGAAGTAATATATATAAATCTTTTGGAAATGAACTTTCGATGGATACCGCACCTTTCATAGAAAACTCAAGAACTTTTGTGCCTTTGAGGTTTGTTAGGGAGGCATTTAATTTTAAAGTTGATTGGGATGAATCTACTAAAAGTATAACTATAAGAGGAATCATTAGAGTGGATTAGTTAGTAATCATTATACCAGTGTCTGTTTTCTTTGCTTGATATAGCGCTTTGTCAAGGCTTTTAAGAAAATCTTCTAATGATTCTCCCTTGTATTCTTTTATCCCAATTGATGTTGAAAGATTGATTTTTCCGTCAATGTTTATGGATAGAATAGCCTCTCTTAGTCTTTTTGCGATTTGAAAAGCCTCTTTTCCGTCTGCTTCTTCAAGTTTTATTAGAAACTCGTCTCCACCAAATCTAAAGATGTAGTCATATTGTCTTAGGTTTTCTTTTAACGCCTTGGAAAAAGCAACAAGAGCCTTATCACCTATTTCGTGTCCAAAGGTATCGTTTATATACTTAAACTTATCAAGGTCAAGCATTAGACATGAAAACCTGCTTCCATATCTTCTGTATCTATCAATATTTTTATTAAGAATATGATACAGCTGTTGCCTTGTTTGCACCTCAGTCAGCTTATCAAGAGTTGCAGTTCTAAAAAATTCTTCAACGAGTTTATTTTTCTTAACAGCGCTTGAAATTAATTCAGAAAAAACAAGAGCAATTTCCCAAAAATCTTCATTGTAAGTGTTTGGAGAATAGCTATCGATATTAACAATATAACTGACTCTATTATCTAATATTATTGGTATTCCAATCCAAGATAATGGATATTTACCAACTTTTAGCCAAAAACCGTATTTTGATGTATCAGGAATTATAAGGGGCTTTTGAGTATCTTTAATAACTTCAAGATGTCCGCCAACGCTTCCTTCGCTCAAATGTTTCTCAAGTACACTTGCAGCAATGTTATCAATATTTTTAAAAGCAACAAAGTGGTAAGGTTTTTGAGAGACATCAATAATAGTTGCTGATTCTGCGTTAAAGACAATGAACGCTAAATTTGTTATTTTCCAAAGTGCTTCTTCAATTGTAAGCCTCTCCTCTAATTCCGCAATTGCCTTTAATATTCCTATTAGATTATGATCCATGGCTTCTTAATTCTTCTACATAGAGAAGTCTATCGCATTCTATTATTAATTCATCACGGCTTTCATTGTTATATTCTTTAATACCAATAGAAACGCTTGGTTTAAAAGAAACTCCCAAGTCAATCTTTGAAAGATTGCTTTTAATACGCTTAGCTATTTGTACTGCTTTTATTTTATCTGCATGTGTTAAAATAGCTGCAAACTCATCTCCTCCTATACGAAAAGCGATATCAGAGGCTCTTATTGAATTTCTCAAAACATCAGCAAACTCTCTCAAAAAAGTATCACCAACAAGATGTCCAAATGTATCGTTTAGACTTTTAAATCTGTCAAGATCCATAAGGAGAAGTGTAAATTTCGTTTGGTATCGTTGAGCCTGTGTAATCTCATATAAAAGCCTATTTTCAAATTCCCTTCTGTTATAAAGTTTTGTAAGCGGATCTGTTATTGAATCCATACGGTATCTTTCAAGTAGCAGGTTCTTAGCAATTGCTATGTTTACAGTCTTTTGGAAAGTTTCAGCAAATTTTACATCATCTATTGTGTAATAATTTGGAATATCTTTACCAATATTAATGACAATAAAAACGTTATTTTCTAAGTCTGAAAGAGGAATTCCCAACCATGATTTTGAATTCTCGCTTGTAACTGCCCATCCTGGAAATTCATTGGTATTTGGAATGTAGTTTATTTTTCCAGTTTTCACAATTGCATCAATATGCTTCCCAAAATATGGGGAATTTATCTTATTTTCAATTTCCGTTAATTTTTCTAAGTCCAAACCTTTTGAACCCAAGAATCTGTAAAGCCCCTTACCATTTGAAGTGTCAAGAATACTTACAGAATCTGCTCCAAAAAGGACACTCGATGCCTTGATAATCCACATGTATGTCTCTTCAAGCACTAAAGTATTACTAATTTTTATTGAATACTCTATAAGATTGTTTATTCTTAGCAAATAATTTTGTTGCTTTTCAATATTTTCTCTGTTTTCTTTTAATGTAATTAAGGTTTCAATGAGAGGGAGAAAATTCTCCAAACTATTTTTTACTTCATGCATATCCGTTTTATTTGATAAACTCTTAATTATGAAAATGCACTTTAAATCTCCAAATTTGCATTTAACAACATCTTCAAGATCGCTTTGGTTGATATTTTTATTCGCACTATTTTTCTTAGGTATGACTTCATTTTTAATCTTTTATAAAAACTTCAAGAACGCAATTCAAATTTTTAAAATAGTTTTTCAAAATTGCAAATACTTCTTCAATGTTTGATTTTTTAAGAAGATCTTCCTTAATTTTATTTTCAATTGTCATCTTCTCAACTTTTGATTCAAGTCCTTCTAACTCTTTTAATGAAATGTGTTGCAAAGCAAAGAAAGTAAATGAAATTAAAAAAGCTAAAGCAACAAAGCTTTTTACAAATCCTAATTCGTTTGTTTTAATCATTAAAACAATAAATATATAAACTAATGTTAGTAGCAAAAATAAAGATAAAACTCTTACTATGACCTTATAGAATTTCAAAAAGTTTTTCGTCATCTAAGATAGATTCTTTAATGTCTTCTTTTAAAATACTTTCAATCTCCTCTTTTGATTGTAGCGCAACTTTAACAACCAATGGGTCAAATTGAATCCCACTAAACCTAATAAGTTCTTCCATTGCTTCATTAAGAGTTTTTCTTTTGGAATGAGGTCTTCCAGATACCATTGCATCAATTGCATCTGCTACATGGACAATTCTACTTGAGATAGGTATTTCACTGTCTTTTAAGCGAAAAGGATAGCCTTTACCATTAAACCATTCATGATGATAAAGCACAGTTTCTGCAACACTTTCAAGTATTTTAAGCTTTTTAATTAATTTGTATCCTAACTCAGGATGTTTAATGATATCCTCCCGTAGCTCTGGTGTAAGGGGGGTGCCATTTTTAAGAATATCCTCTTTTATACCAATTTTTCCTATGTCGTGGAGAAGTCCCCCAATTCTACATCTTGCAATTTCAGTGGCTGGCAGTCCCATGTTTTCTGCAATAATCTCTGCAATTTTTGAAACTCTCAGTGAGTGTCCTGCGGTATAGGTGTCTTTTAATTCCACAGCAGTAATCAATACTTTAAGCATCTCAATAAAACTATTTTTTATTGTATTTACCAACCGAATTTCTGCTATAAGTGATGCTGCCATATTGACAAGCGTTTCTGTCCTGTTTAGCTCTTCTTCATTAAATTTTTTGTTTCCAAGCTTTGTAAGAAGTATAACTCCATAGAGTTCATCGTTAAACACTATCGGTACTGCAAGAAGTGCAGAGTCCTCATTTGGTGTTCCGGGTATATGCTTTGCAATGTTACTTTTGTTTGCACTGTTTAAGTATTTTGGGGTCTTTTCTAATGCAACTTTACCTGAGAACCCTTCACCTAACTTCAATCTTGTCTTCAAAATTTGATCTCTATAGATTCCCTCTACATACTCTGGAATAAGCGTATCGATACCATCAAATTTAAAGTAAGTGAATTCATCGGCATTTGTAACTGTTTTAAGTATATCCCACATCTCTCTTAAAAAATTTTCTTGTTCTTCAAGTTCGTACAACATCCGCGAAAGTTTTTGAGCACCGTTTAAAATTATTTCTTGTCTTTTAATTTTTTTACTTAACTCATTTATCCTGTAGAAAAAATAAAAAGCAAAAGTTAAAGATATCAGAAGTGAAATTAAAAGGAAGATATTTATGTTATTCATACGTTAAACCTGAAATGGACAATCTCTTTGTTTTTTACAATATAATTTGCACCTTCAATTCTTAATAGCCCTTTCGCCTTTGCCTCCTTAAAGGAAAAATTAACGCTCTTAAAATCCTCATAAGAGATGACCTCCGCTGCTATAAACCCTCTTTCAATATCAGAGTGTATCTTTCCTGCAACTTTTTTGGCATTTAATCCCTCCTCAAAAAGCCATGCCCTTACTTCGTCCTCTCCAACTGTATAAAAGACATTCAAATGAAGTAAGTTCATTATAGTCAAATCTAAAACTTCATTTATTGCCTCTTTTTCAAGATTATAAGAGTTAAGAAATTCCCTTTTTTCATCTTCATTACTCAATTTAGAAATCTCCTCCTCAAGCAACACAGGAATTACTGCAAACTCAGTTTCTTTGTAATTAAATTTCTGTCGCAGGTTCTCCTTTATTTCGCTTCTTTTTGGAATTTTTTCTTCATTAATATTGATAACAAACAAGGTAGGTTTTAGAGTAAAAAGTCCAAAAGACTTTGTGGATAACTTTTCTTCCTCTGTTAAATCAAGGTTTCTTAAAGGAACTTCATTGTAAAGTGCGTCCTTAAATTTTTGAAGAGTTTTTTGTTCTAAAGCTTTATCGGGTGTTAATTTTTCCTTCTTGAGTTTTTCAAGCCTTTTCTCAACAACATCAAGATCAAGAAGGATTAAATCGCTTTCAAAGATTTTTAGATCAGTTTCAACATCATCTTTGCTAAAATTATCGACAACAGTTATAAGTGCATCAAATTGTCTAATTGAGGAAAGAATTTCATTTCTTCTTTTGGCTTGTTCAATACCTGACGGAATACCTGGTAAATCCACAAATGTCATTGTTGCAAAAGTTGTTTTCTTTGGTTTAAAAACACTTGAAAGAAGAACAATATTTGGATCAAAAATTTTTACATCTGATATATTTTCTTTTTCAATGCTCAAAGGGATTTCTTGCCCTACAAGTGCTTTAAAGAGAGTCGTTTTTCCGCTTTGCGGTAATCCTACAATCGCAACCTTCATATTTAAATTATATTCCTTTCTTTAGAAATAAAAAATGGTAGCGTAGCAGGGAGTCGAACCCTGATCTGGGGATTGAGAGCCCCCCGAACTAACCGTTGTTCTACTACGCCACCTGGCTGGGAAGGATGGATTCGAACCATCATTAGAGGATCCAGAGTCCCCTGTCCTACCATTAGACGACTTCCCAACGCAAGTTAAATTATAAGGAAATCAAAAAATTTTTCAATAGGGTTATTTGATTTCTTCTTCTTGAATTTCAACACCTTTTTTCTTTAAAATTTCTTTACCCTTTTCTTTTACTTCTTCAACTTTTTGGGCAACAGTTTCCTTTAATTCTTCACCTTTTTCTTTTGCCTTCTCTGTTATTTCAATGCCCTTTTCTTTAATCATTCTTCGAGTCTCATCACCGGATTGGGGAGCATAAAGTAACCCAACTACAAAGCCCACAAAAGCACCGATTAAAAATCCACCAACAAATGAATCAACTTTGTTCTCGCTCATTTCTACCTCCTAAAAATTTTTTGTACATATTATAACCCTGTATCACACCTAAAGCGATTTTTCCAATATTTAAAATTTGACTTAGAAAGCTTTGTTGTTTGCCTATTTGAGCTAAAGGTTGCAAAAATCCATTTAGAGTAGTTATCATGTTTATGTTTCTAATTAGACTTTTTGTCTCCTGAGTTATGCCTGTTGTATTTCTAAGCGTCTTTTTAAGTTCTTCAGAAAGCATATCAATATTTCTTTCAATAGTCTTTAGGGTCATCTCAACCTCTGTAAGAGTTCTTGTTAAATCTCTTTGAAAATTAAGAAGAAATATGAAAGTTCCTGCTACACCAAGAAGAAGGGAAATTGCAATAATCCAAACTGCTATTGTGAGACTCATTCCATAACCTCCTTATATAGGGAACCCCAGGTAGGCCGTGACTTAGCAGATTCTGGAGTCCCGAAGGACAAGTGGGGGCTTAAGCACTTTTCTGGGAAGCCCGAAGGCTTCAAACCTTCTGGTGCATCCACCCCCAAGACTATTGTGTTGGCCCCAATCCGCTAAGTTTAACACGAACCTCCCAGAGTTCCAATTATATTTTACTACAATATTAAATATTTTCAACTACCGCATTAAAGTACGCATATAGTAATAAATATATTGCTGCGCATAACCTGAAAGATTTCCAAAGGTTGTTCTTCCGAATCCTGTAAGTTTTCTTATTGAACCCTTGATTCCAAAAAATTTTTCAAGCCCCTTCACTATCCAAGTATCAACAGGAAAGGCACTTAAATCACCATAGCCAAAAAGTATTATGCATTCAGATACCTTGTCGCCAATTCCCAAAATTGATTCTAGAAATTTCTTTTTTTCTTCGTAAGGTAAATCTTTTATTTTATAAAGATCTTCTTCTGTATAGTTTTTAATTAGATTTAAGAAAAATTTTTCCCTGAAACCCAGCCTTAAAGAACTAATCGCATCTAAGGGAAGTTCAAGCATATCCATTCTTCTTGGAAAGAGGTAAAATATCAAGCCATCTACTTCAATTGACTTATTTGTTAGATATGCAAGTTTATTAAGTCTTGAGGTAATTACTGGTATCTGAGATTGTATTGAAAATATAAAAGAAATTGTGGTTTCATAAGGTTCCATTTTCATAAGCCTTATGCCTTTTGAAAATTCAACTACTTCTTTCAAATTTGGCGCAATTTTAATAATTTCCTGATTTATACGAGTTACGTCGTGTGAAAGTCCAAAAATAGAATAAAAATCTTCCTCTGATAAGTACTTCCCAAAGACTTCAACTTTAAGTTTTGTTACATCTTTAAAAATTTCTTCTCTTATCTTTATTAAGCTCTCCTTATACGGATAGTAATAAGAACCATTTTCAAAGAAAAATCTGAAAGTTTGTCCACATTTAAGTGTTTTTTCCAATGAAAAGTCTTTTACTTTTGTTTCAAAGCTATTTTGCAAGTTCAAAGATTGCTTTTCCATAAATTTTTGCTAAATTGACTAAATTGTCAATTTCAATATATTCGTTTGCCATATGTTCTACCTTTTCCATTTCTTCAAATGTAGGCCCAAAAGCAACGCCCATATCCATTGCTCTTGCGTAAGTTCCACCACCTATGGCAAGGGTATAACCCTTTCTCCCAGTAGTTTCTTCGAAAACTTTAAGAAGCGTTTGAACTAATTCTGAATCTTCTTTTACATATAGAGGATTTTGATTTTTATACTGGGAAACCCTTAATCCGTAATCTTTTCCTGCTTCATTAAAGCCGTTAACTATCCTTTCAAAGTTATCAGTGATTGGATATCTAATGTTGAAAGTTAACTCTGCAAAAGATTCATTTATTTCTATTACACCTAAATTCATTGTTAATTTTCCTGAAAGCGTGTCCTCATTTGCAATCCCCATAAGCCCGCCGTATACATCATTCCCAACTTTATTTACAATGAAGTTAAGTACTTCTTTTGTTTCTCTGTGTTTAACTTCACTCAAAATCGAATTTGCAAGTTTTACAATTGCATTTATTCCCTGTTCTGGAAGTGCTCCATGTGCAGATTTCCCATGAGCTTCTACAATATTTCCTTTTACTTCAATTCCTTCATCAAGGTTCAATAACTTTAAGGCATCTTTAAATTCCGCTTTCGCATAATCTGGCACCATGTTTGGTCGATTTCCACCAATGATTTTTACTTCTTCATTTTTGGTTTCAAAATCTCTTCTAAGTGTTATATTTAAAATTCCCTTTTCCCTATTGATAAGTGGAAATTCTGCATCAGGGGTAAAGCCTATAAGTGGATCATGCACTACTTTTTTAAAATGTTCCATACATTTCCAACCTGTTTCCTCGTTTGTTCCAAAAACAATTCTTACTCTTTTCGACAACTTTACTCCAGTTTCTTTTAGCGCATAAGCACCAAAAAGTGCTGCCATTGTAGGGCCTTTATCATCTATGGCTCCCCTTCCATAAATTTTTCCGTCGTGGATTTCTGCACCATATGGTGGATAAATCCAATTACTTCCCTCTGGCACAACATCAAGATGGCCAAGAACACTAATTACATCTTTCCCGTCACCAAATTCTGCATATCCAACGATATTGTCAATATTAACTGTTCTAAAACCGAGATCTTCAGAAATCTCAAGTGCAAGTAGAAGTGCTTTTTTTACATTTTCTCCAAATGGTGCATCGCTTGTATGTGTTCCTTCAACACTTGGCACCCTTATAATCTGCTGAGTGATTTCAATGAGTTTTTTCTTGTTTTCTTCTATGAATTTTTCCATAATACGCCTCCTTCAGGTTATTTTAACATTTTTTTGAAATTTTTCGACACGTTTGCCATAGTATATAATGCGAAAATATTTTCGTATAATTTATAGGAGGTATTAGATGGATGAGCGATAAATTCGATTTACTGAAGGATTATGTAAGGATGCTTGCTATTTACTATGGTAAGAATTTTGGTGTTCCTATTGAAGACCTCTTTCAGGAAGGTTTTCTTGCCTATTATGAGAACCTTAAGCACTATAAAGGCCTTAAAGAGAAAGAGTTTGTTCTTGTTATGAAAAGGATTGTTAATAGGGCTATGTATAGGTTGGTAAAAGAGGAAATTAAAAGAAGGGCAAAAGAGGTTAGCATAAGCGATTTGGAGGAAATGTGAAACAATTAGACAACGAATTAGGTTTAATTTTTGATAGAGTATCTCTTAAATTAGATGCAAAAGAATACGAAATCTATTGGTATTTAAGGTATAAGAGAATGCCCTACGATAGTCCTACAAATATCGCAAGAGAATTAGGAATTCCTCGTACAACCTATATTTCAAGGAAAAAGAAACTTGAAGAGAAATTGAGAAAGTTAATTATTGAAATGATTGGAGAAGACGGTGTAAGAAGAATAAACGAAAAATTTTTTAGAATTGGTGATTTTGAATAAAATATAAAGTTATGAAAATAGTTGAAGATTTGCATGTGCACACAAAGTTTTCTAAGGACTCAAAAGAAGAGCCTATAAACTATGTGAATTTGGCAATGGATCGAGATATCTCATATCTTGGCTTTTCCGAGCATATAGACCTTGATCCATTTGATAAGGATTTTGGATATTATAAGTTTAATGAGACTTATGAAGAGTATAAAAGATTAAAGGATTTTGTAGATAACAAGTTTGAACTTCTTTTTGCATCTGAATTAACATATCAGAGTAATCTACATTCTTCAATAGAAAATGAGGTTTTAACTAAACCATTTGACTACATAATCGGCTCTGTGCATAGGATTGATGGATACACAATATCAGGTCCTCACGGAGTCGATTATTTTAAAGATATTGATGAATACACAGCCTACATGCGTTATTTTGAAGAGGTTTTACGCCTTGTTGAAACAGATTACTACGATATCGTAGGCCACTTAGATGTTATTAAAAGATATGGTAAAAACTATTACGGCGAATTTCATATTGATAAGTATATTGACATAATTACAGAGATCCTAAAAAGAGTAATTGAAAAAGGAAAAGTAATTGAAATCAATGCATCTGCATTTAGGCAAGGTTTTTCTATGCCATATCCATCAAAAGAGATTCTTGAGCTCTACG
The DNA here is from genome assembly GCF_047785965.1 of Caldisericum insulae. Taxonomy (NCBI): domain Bacteria; kingdom Pseudomonadati; phylum Caldisericota; class Caldisericia; order Caldisericales; family Caldisericaceae; genus Caldisericum; species Caldisericum insulae. The sequence continues at coordinate 19,688 of NZ_JBLOBF010000004.1, read as the reverse complement.
TTAATTTAGGTGGGAGAGAAGTAGTTTTAGGTTCAGATTCACACTCAGCAAAACAGTTCAACGCATACTTAGAAGAGACAATCCTTTTTGCAAAAAGTGTTTTTGATTTTGAGATAGTTTCATATAAAATGAGAAATAAGAGAAAAGTTTCTAAATTAAGTAATCTAATAAAATAGGAGGTAAAGATGGATAAGGATTTTGTTGTAAATGAAGAAGTCCTTCAAAGGACCATTGAGAGGGCAAGAGAAAAGAACATTATTATCCCAACCTACGAAGAGATGAGAAATCCAGAGAAGATACCCGAAGGAATAAAACAGGAACTAAAAAACATAGGATTATGGGACTTACATCCGAGAAATCTCTTTAGGATTACATGGAAAAACGAGCCTGTTAAGTTTGGTGGTGGCTTTGATGGTGTAAATTACCTTGAATTGCCAAAAGAACTTACAGGTGTTAAAGCAAGAATTTTTATACTTTTGGGTAAGTTCTTCCCCACTGGATCTCATAAAGTTGGTGCAACATTTGGACCTCTTGTTGAGAAACTTGTTCGTGGCGAATTTGACCCAACAAGACAAAAGGCACTCTGGCCATCAACTGGAAACTACTGCAGAGGCGGTGCATTTAACTCAGCACTTCTTGGTTGTAAGGCAATTGCCGTACTACCTGAGGGTATGTCAAAAGAGAGATTTGAGTGGCTTAAGAGTATTGGCGCAGAGGTTTATGCAACACCTGGTGTCGAAAGCAACGTAAAAGAAGTTTTTGACAAATCAAAAGAGTTAAAACAAAAATATCCTGATGAAGTTGTTGTCCTTAACCAGTTTGAGGAGTTTGGAAATCCTGTTTGGCACTATGCTATTACAGGACCTGCAATGGAAGAAGTATTTGAGAAAAATAAACGAGAAGGAGATAAATTTACGGCATTATTCCTTACTCAAGGGTCTGGTGGAACGCTTGGCTCAGGGAATTACTTAAGACAAAAGTTCCCAAAAATTAAAATCGGAGCAGGAGAAGCCCTTCAGTGCCCAACTCTTCTTTACAACGGATACGGTGGTCACAGGATTGAAGGTATAGGCGATAAGCATGTTCCTTGGATAATCGATGTAAAAAACCTCGATATGGTAGTTGATATTGACGATGAATATACGATGCATCTTTTGAGACTATTTAATGAACCTGAAGGAAGAAAATATCTAAAAAAGTTCTTAGCAGAAGAATTCGTTGATAAACTTGATCTTCTTGGAATTTCTTCCATTGCAAATATTGTCGGTGCAATAAAAATGGCAAAGTACTACGAAATGACAGAGCACGATGTAATATTTACTGTTGCAACTGACTCTATGGAACTTTATCAATCAAGAATCCAAGAGTTAAGAGAGCAATACGGAGAATACAATGAAATCGAGGCAGCAAAAGACTTTGAAAGATACTTGATGGGTATAACAACCGATTGGATGATTGAAATGAATTATTACGACAAGAAAAGAATGCATAACCTCAAGTATTTTACCTGGGTAGAACAACAAGGAAAAACTGTTGAAGAATTAAATGAGCAGTGGTATAACGAAAACTACTTCATTGAAAGACTCGAATCTTATAAAAAGTGGGATGAGTATATTAAGGAATTTAACGAGAAAGTTGGGCTTATAAAGAAATATCGTTAGTTATTACTGTAAAGGGGAGTGCTTGACACTCCCTCTATTTTTATTTATAATCTTGAAAGTAATAATTTTGGGAGGCAAAAATGGGAGAAAAAGTAAAAGTTGAATTAAAGCAAGCATACGGACTTACTGTAATTGCAAGGGCAAATTCAAATGCTTGGGTTGTTATGGATGGACCTGAAAAATTCAATGGGCACGAAGCAGGACCAAGACCTATGGAACTTCTTCTAATGGGACTTGCAGGTTGCACGGGACAAGATGTCATTTCAATCCTCGATAAAATGAAAGTCCCCTATAGGGATTTTAGAATTGAAATCGAGGCAGATAGAGCAGACGAACATCCAAAGGTATACACAAAGATTCATATTAAATACATTGTTTATGGAGATGTGCCAGAAGATAAATTTGTTACAGCAATTGAATTATCAAAAACTAAATATTGCTCTGCACAAGTAATGCTATCAAAGGCAGCAGAAATAACAACTTCTTACGAAATAATAAAATAATAGTGTTTGACTTAGCCTAATTTGAATAGGAAAGGTGTATTGCCTTTCCTATTTTCTTTTGTATAGTAGCTTTTCTTTCTCTACAAATTGGTTAGCTTCATCTCTATTTATGAAATAATTGAGTATTGCTCTTATGGAACTTTCTATAAGAGTGTAAACAACGGGATCGTGCAAGGTAATTTGAAGCTCTTTAAAGATTTCTTCAACTGTCCTTGGAACAGAAATCATGTCTAGGATATTATCTTTAATTTCTTCAACATGCTTTAGGTTATGTTTGATAATTTTATCGCCCTCACTTTTCGTGTAAAGAACCCCATGAGAAGGCAAAATGTATTCATAATCCATAGATATTAAGGACTTCATCGAATTCTCAAATTGTTCTAAGTCGTGAAAATATGGAATTATATATTTTTCAAGCACTTCCTTAGAGAAGAAAGCATCTGAAGAAAACACTACATTTTCAAGAGATATGCCAATCATCCCAATTGAATGTCCCGATAGATTGAGAATTTTAAGATTTTTGAAAGAATCTTGGTTTAAGTTTTCGGCCTCAACATCGATTTCTACTTCACTACTTCTTATCCATTTAGAAAGAAAATTTTTGTTGGGACTACTCCCCAAAGACAAATATATGGGCTCAAGTATGGGGTTCTCAATAAAGATCTTTTCCAATTTACTTGATATAGCAGTAATTCCAAAATAATCTTTTAAAAATCTTGCTCCACCAGTATGGTCTGCATGGTGATGTGTAAGTATTAGGTATTTAGGTTTTATACCTTTTTCCTCTAAAATTTTTTTGATTTTCTTTCCCTTATCCTTATCAATTCCTGCATCAATGAGTAAGAATTCATTACCAAGTTCAACCAAGCCTATGTTTGTTGTATCTTCAATGTAAAAAATTTGCTCCTTTATTTCTTTAAGTTCCATTTATATATTTTACAGATATTCCAAAATTACAAAATATTAAAACGGAATAGTCTTAAAAATCACTTTTTGAATTAGCACTCTTTTTTAGTATAATTATTTAATTTGATAAAGTGGAGGTTATCTATGCCATTTGAAAAATTGGAAGATGTTAAAAACATACCTCAGGAAGAAGAAAAACTAATTGAGTTTTGGAGAGAAAACAAAATTTTCGAGAAGAGTCTTAAAATAAGGGAAGGCAAGCCTCGTTTTGTTTTTTATGAGGGACCACCTACAGCAAACGGAAAACCAGGTGTCCACCATGGGCTTTCAAGGATTTATAAGGATACCGTTTTAAGATTTAAATCTTTAACTGGATATTACGTGCCACGCCGAGGAGGATGGGACACCCAAGGATTACCTGTTGAAATCGAAGTTGAAAAGATGCTTGGAATCCATACAAAAAGAGAAATTGAAGAATTTGGCATTGAAAAGTTCAATCAGCTTTGTAAAGAATCTGTTATGAAATATGTTGATGATTGGGAAAAGATGACAGAACGAATTGGTTTCTGGCTTGATATGAAAAATGCCTATAAGACTTATGAAAATTATTACCTTGAAACAATTTGGTGGATTTTGAAAGAAGTTTTTAATAAAGGGCTCCTTTATGAAGGGCATAAGGTTGTTCCATACTGCCCAAGATGCGGCACAACCCTCTCATCGCATGAAGTTGCGCTTGGTTACAAAAAGGTAAAAGACCCTTCAATTTATGTATTCTTCCCTGTTGTTGACGAAAGATTCCCTGATACAAATCTTCTTGTTTGGACTACAACTCCATGGACTCTTCCCTCTAATGTTGCCGCTGCTGTAAATCCTGAATTTACATACATTTTAGTTGAGTTTGATGGAAAGAAAGTTATCCTTGAAAAGACAAGGGCACACGCAATACTAGGTCATGAGGGTGTTGACTATAAATTAATAGATGAATTCAAAGGAAGAGACCTTGAGGGCATAAAATACGAACCACCTTTTAGATATATTGAGTTAAATAATGAAGACGAAGGGAAGGCATTTAGGGTTGTTCTTGCAGACTTTGTTACAAATGAGGATGGCTCTGGAATTGTCCATATTGCACCTGCCTTTGGTGAAGACGACCTAAATGTTGGAAAAGCATATAATCTTCCGATGATTCAACTTGTTGATCTTGAAGGCAAATTAATCGAAGGACCCTATAAAGGAAAATTTGTAAAAGATGCAGACCCATTACTCATTGAAGACTTGAAAAAAAGAGGACTTTTATTCAAGAAAGAACTCTATGAGCACGATTACCCCTTCTGTTGGCGTTGTGGGACACCACTTCTCTATTATGCAAAAGGCTCATGGTTCATAAAGATGTCAGCCCTACGAGAGGAACTTGTCAAAAACAATGAAACCGTTAATTGGTTCCCTGAGTCAATTAAATACGGCCGCTTTGGTAATTGGCTTGCAAATATTAACGATTGGGCGCTCTCAAGGGAACGATACTGGGGAACACCACTTAACATCTGGAAGTGTGAAAATTGTGGTCATGTTGAATCAATTGGAAGTATAAAGGAATTGCAAGAAAAGGCGATAGAAGAAGTGCCCGATGATATAGAACTCCACAAGCCATATGTTGATAGAATTCACTTAAAGTGCCCTAAGTGTGGTAGCACAATGTCAAGAGTACCCGAAGTTATCGATGTGTGGTTTGATTCTGGCGCAATGCCATTTGCACAACTTCACTATCCATTTGAAAATGTTCTGGAATTTGAACAAAATTTCCCTGCAGACTTCATAACCGAAGCAATTGACCAAACGCGGGGTTGGTTTTACTCTCTTCTTGCAATATCAACACTTGTTAAAGGTGTTGCTCCATACAAGACTGTAATGTGTCTTGAACTCATTCTTGACGAAAAAGGGCAAAAGATGAGTAAATCCAAGGGCAACGTTATTGATCCATGGACAATACTCAATGTGCAAGGCGCAGATGCCTTTAGGTGGGCAATTTATACTGCATCTCCTCCGTGGCTTCCAAGAAGATTTGGCCCAAATGTTGTAAATGATGCAATGAAAGAATTTATAATTCCCTTGAGAAATGTATATTCTTTCTTTTCAATGTATGCAAATCTTGATAAGTTTAATCCAAGAGATGTTAAATATGTTCCAGTTAATGAAAGACATATACTCGATAAATGGATAATTGCACGAGTTGAGGAGATAAACAAAGAGGTTTGGGATAGGTTTGACAAATTTGAAATTACACCTCTTACAAAGGATATTCAAAAATTTGTAGATGACCTTTCTAACTGGTATGTGAGACGTTCGCGAAGGCGATTCTGGAAATCAGAAAATGATGAAGACAAAATTTCTGCTTATCTTACACTTTATGAAGTGCTTGTAAAACTTTCATATATCCTTGCACCTTTCACGCCATTCTTGTCTGAATCCCTCTATCAAAGACTCGTTAGAACAATTTACCCTGAAATGCCTGAAAGCGTTCACTTAACTGATTATCCAAAGCCAAACGAAACCTTAATCGATCAAAACCTCATTGAGAACATGGAACTTGTTATTGAAATTACTTCAATGGGAAGAAGCCTCAGAAAAGACTCTAAAATAAAGGTAAGGCAACCCCTTTCAAAGCTCGTAGTTGTTCTTAATAGCGATGTCCATAAGGAATTTGTAATTGAGAATATACCTGTAATAGCGGAAGAGTTGAATGTAAAAGAAATTGTACTGGATAATTCAATAGAACTTTATGGCGAAGTAAATCTTAAGCCAAATCTTCCAGTGCTTGGACAAACTTACGGGAACAAATTACCTAAGATAGTTCAGAATCTTTCAGACCAAAAAGTTATTAATGCACTTTTAAAAGAAGGTTTTGCGCAAATTGAAGTTGATAATGAACCTTTAAGACTTACAATGGGCGATGTCTTCGTTGAAGTTAAAGGGAAAAACAACTATATTGGTGCTTTTGAAAATGGCAATTTTGTTTTTCTTGATACGACATTAACGGATGATCTTATTAAAGAAGGAATATCACGTGAAATTATCCATACAATTCAAAATATGAGAAAAGAAGCAAACTACGATATTGCAGATAGGATAATAACTGCAATATCACCAAAAGATGATATTATCAAAGAATTCGAAGACTACATTAAGGAAGAGACGTTATCAACTGAAATAAAAGAAGATCTTGAAGAATTTGATATTTCAAATTCGCTTGAGGCAAATGAAAAAACGTATACAATTAAACTGAAAAAAATATGAAAAAAATGAAACCGACCCTTTTACAGTTCGTTCTTGCAAGTTTTGGAGGGGTGATACTAACGTAGGCAGTACTTTTGACATTACCTTTTGCAAGCAGATCCCACACGTTTACAAATCCAATTACTGCGTTATTTACTGCATCATTTGTAACAGGACTTGTTGTTGATACGTCCAATTACTGGTCGTTTTTAGGACAATTAATAATTCTTATTATTCAGGTTGGTTACTTGGATACATGACCATTGCAACATTTGTATTATTCGGGTTGCGAAGAAGAGCCGCATCGAGGGAATAAGTAGTTTTAATGGAAGGGCTTAATGTTCCACGCTTACGAAAATAATACTTTTTGCTGAAGCTGTTTTTTGCACGGTTATTACAATGGAGGGGCTTACTGCTTTGGTCCTGTTTTTAAGGTTTATAAGAATGTTTCCACTTTATAGAGCGATTGGTGCTTCCATATTCCGTTCAGTTTCTGTATTTTGCAACGCCGGTTTTGATCTAATGAGCAACTTTAAAAGTCTAATTCCATTTGTTAATGACCCGGCTGTCAAAATTACGAAAATGCTACTTATTGAATATAAAAATCCAAGCACACTTGGAAAACTTCAACTTTATGGAAAGATCCATGCAAATTTCTTTAAGTCGATTACTCCAAGGACAGTAGGGTCTAACACGATTGATATTGCAAGTCTAAATCAACCAACCATTTTGCTTCTTACCGTTCTTATGCTTATAGGTGGTTCTCTCAGAGGAACTGTAGGAGGAATAAAGACAACAACATTTATGATCCTTGTATTCCTTATGGTAAATGCTTATAGAGAACTTACCCCGATCGTAATTTCCCGAAGGACAATACCGCTAAAAACGATTAGAAAGGCGGTTTTCATATTTTGTTTTGCTTTAACACTAATTCTTATTTCGATATTCCTCATTCTTTTTAATCAAGGGAATGAATCTTCTTTCCTAAAGGTTTTATTTGAAGTAACCTCCGCCTTTGGAACAGTAGGGCTTACAACAGGAATCGCACCTCATTTATCAACATTTGCAGGATTGGTAATTATTCTTATAATGTTTATAGGGAGAGTTGGACAATTAACCATGATGGTGAGTTTCGGTTTTAGAAAAACTCATGCAATACCTCAATACCCAGAAGAGGATATTGCTGTAGGATAGGAAGACAGTTATGAAAAAGCAATTTGGAGTTATAGGACTTGGAAAATTTGGCACTGCCGTTGCATTAAGCCTTGAAAGTTTGGGATATCCAGTCCTTGCTATTGATTATGATGAGACTGTAATCGATGCAATAAAAGACAAGGTATCTTTTGCTGAAATTGTTGACGCAACAAATCCTGAAGCACTTGAAGAAACTGGAATTAAGAACTGCGATACAGTAATAATTGCAGTTGGTGATGTAGAATCAAGCGTACTTATTGCACTTGTCCTTGAGGAATTAGGGATAAATCATATTATAGCAAAGGCAAACTCTCAAATACATGGACGAGTTTTAAGGAAAATTGGCGTAAAGGAAGTTGTGACTCCAGAGAAAGAGATGGGAGTTCGAACTGCAAATAGAATTACTTCAGCAAATATCCTTGATTATATAGAAAATTCCCCTGAGATTGATATCCTTGAGTATAAGGTCATTCATAAGGATCTCATAAGAAAAACGCTATTAGAACTTGCTTTGAGAAAAAGATTTGGTGTGTCCGTTATTGCAACAAGGAGAGGCGAAGACTTAATTGTTTCGCATAGCGCACAAGAAAAATTTCTTGAAGGCGACGTAATATTTATAATAGGTAGAACAGAAAATTCTTTTGCATTTAAGGAGGCTTTGGAAAAGTGATTAAAGCACTAACAATTGACCTTTGGGAAACACTTATAGAGGATAGAGATTCAAACGAAATTGATAGAGATAAAAAACGTGCAAAATTTATTATCGAGGAATTGAAACTCAACGAAGATAAAATTGATGAAATTATGCATTTCTTTACAGATCTAACAGAAGCCTTTAAGCACCCATCACCTGAAAATTCATGGTCAATTCTTCCTGAAGATCAAGTGAAGATGCTTCTTGAAAACTATCTAAAGGTTCCATACACAGGATCGCAATTTGAAAAAATAGTTGAATACTACAAAACTGTAATTCTTGAAAATCCACCAGTTCTAACGGAGCAATCCATTCCCAAAGTACTTATGAGATTAAGCAAAAGGTATACTCTTGCTCTTATCTCAAACACAGGAAGAACTCCCGGAAGTGTCCTTTTAAATATCCTTGAAATATACGGTATAAGGGATTACTTTTCTCATTTTATTTTTTCTGATGAAATCCGAGCGCGAAAACCAGATCCAAGGGTTTTTGAGCATGCAAGAAATTTGTTAAATCTCGAAAAAGAAGCTATTGTTCATATTGGCGATTCTTTTAACCTTGATTTTATGGGTGCAAAATCTTATGGTTTTAACGCAATTCTATATGCAAAAGGAAAAGATAACGTTCAAGTAGAACCATACATTAGATCTTTTGAAGAATTGGAGAGTATTCTCGATGAAAAATTCAATTAGTATTGATGGACATAATCTTACCATTGGCGATGTTGTTAAAGTTTCAAACGATTTCTATGAAGTTTCAATAAAAAAAGATGCGTTAAAGCGAGTAGAAAAATCTTCTGAAATTGTAGAAAGAATTGTAAAAGAAAATCGCCCTGTTTATGGCATAAATACAGGATTTGGAAAACTCGCAGAAGTTACAATAGGACAAGATGAGCTTTCTCAACTTCAAGAAAACCTAATTTTAAGTCATTCTTCAGGAATTGGTGAGCCTTTTAATGAAAATGAAGTAAGGGCTGCAATTTTAGTACGGGCAAATTCTCTTTCCAAGGGATATTCTGGGATAAGAAAAGAAACTTTGGAAAAATTAATAGAGATACTTAACAAGAGAATTTATCCCTATGTTCCGCTATATGGATCAGTTGGTGCCTCAGGTGATCTTGCGCCTCTTGCTCATATTGCACTCCTGCTTTTAGGTAAGGGTCGTGTTTTAAAAGATAGAAGAATTGAAAATTTTAGCGAAGTTTATTCATTTTATGGTTTTAAACCCCTGAAAAATTTTTCGCCAAAGGAGGGTCTTGCTCTAATTAATGGAACTTCATTTGAGGCAGGTGTATCAACTTTGCTTGTTTATGAAGCAAATTACCTTTTTAATGTTGCAATTAAGTCAGTTGCTACAGTTTTTGAAGCCTTACGCGGGTTAACTTCTGCTTTTGACCATAGGATTCATGAAGTACGAAATTCCAAGTCCCAAAAACTTGTGAGCGAAAAGTTCCTTGAAGTCATAAAAGAAAGCAAACTCGTCAATACTTCCTCTAAGGTGCAGGATGCATATACCTTGCGCTGCATACCTCAGGTTTACGGGGCAGTTTTTGAAAATATTTCTTACATAGAAAGCTTTCTTCAAAGAGAAATTAACGCATCAACTGATAATCCTCTTATTTTTGAAGACGGAACAGTCATCTCTGGTGGAAATTTTCATGCACAACCTCTCTCTTTCTTGATGGATCTATTCTCGATCATTTTGACAAGCCTCTCATCTATGATTGAAAGACAAATTAACAGAGCTTTGAATCCTACTTTGAGTGGTCTTAAACCATTTTTAGCAAATAACCCTGGCGTTGAGTCTGGGATGATGATTTTACAATATACGGCAGCATCTCTTGTTTCTGAAAACAAAGTACTATCACACCCTGCAAGTGTTGATTCAATACCTGTTTCAGCTGATCAAGAAGATTTTGTTAGCATGGGGATGAACGCCGTTATAAAGGCTCGAAAAGTACTTGATAATTTAAGAAAAGTAATTGCAATAGAGTTAATTGTTGGAACACAGGCGCTTGAGATGGTTTTAAAAGAGGAAAATAATTACAATATTATGGGCTCAGGCACAAAAGAGATATTCGAAAAAGTCCGTTCCTTAGTCGAATTTGCAAATACAGATAGAATTTTTTCAATCGACATTGAATTGGTAGAAAGTGCGTTGAAAAATCATTCTCTTTAAATTAAAAAAGCAAAAGCCTGCGAAAAGGAGGAGGGAAACGCAGGCCTTTGCTGACCAATTTGATTGATAGACTTTGATTGATCTATCGTCGCTATATATTATAGCAAAAATGTGATAAAATTGTGAAGAAAACAACCCATAAAATAACCATATTATTGCTAAAAATTATTTATATAATCTAAGTTATTTATGAAATTATTAAATTTTGTTAATTTTAAAAATTTAAGGAATAATCAAAAAGATATTATTTTACTAAAACTAAAGGAGTGCCTTAAAAAAGAATCTTAAAGGTTTTTAAGAATAAAAATGCTTTTACTACTCCACCTGTAAAAAGAGGAAACTCTCCCTTTTAATCGAAGGGGTAAAAGTCCCCTTCGAACTACCCCAAAAGGAGGAGATTTCTCCTCACTACGTTCGTCGAAATGACTGCGTTTTTGGGGAGTTTTGAGGGGGGTTGTTGCCCCCTCAAAATGGTTGTCATATCGAGCGAAGCAAGATATCTCCTCTGTTTACAATTGGAGGAAGTAAAAGTCCCCCTTCCAACTTTCCCAAAAAGAGGAGATTTCTTATTATTCGAAGGGGTTAAAAGTCCCCATTCGAACTTTCCCAAAAGAGGAGATTTCTCAGTCGCTTACGCTCCTTCGAAATGACAATCGATGGAAGGGGGCACATCCCCCTTTTGAACTTTCCCAAAAGAGGAGATTTCTCCTCACTACGTTCGTCGAAATGACTGCGTTTTTGGGGGAGCATTGAGGGGGCGGTTTGTTGCCCCCTCAAAATGGTTGTCATTCCGAAGTGGCGAAGCCACGAGGAATCTCCGAAGTTAATCAAAAGACAAAGGTCTCCTTGAACTATTTAGAAAAGATACTCCTCCTTCTATAAGTTTCTTACAATAATAAAAATTATGTTAGAATTTAGGATTTTTTTCTTCTAAAATAATTATTGCCCGGGAAAACCCGGGCAACTTTTTAGTCAATCGGTCAAACTATATAATTGTAACGTTGACAGCTTTTGCACCTTTATCAGTTTTTTCTACTTCGTACTCGACCTTGTCGCCTTCTTTTAAGGATCTAAAACCATTAGCCTTAATTGAAGAGTAGTGGACAAATAAGTCTTTGCTTCCATCATCTGGGACAATGAAACCAAATCCTTTCTGAGCGTTAAACCACTTGACTGTTCCTCTGAATCTTTCCATTCTTACTTACCAACCTTCTTAAAAAATTCTATCTTTTTACGATAGTAACCTATAATACACCTATTTCAGAAATTTGCAATGATAAATTCGCTCTTACCAAAAACATATCTTTCTTAGCTTTTGATTTATAAACGCTCTAACTTATTTTTATTAATTTTTCTTAACTTAAATAATATAGGCCATTTTGAATAAAACTAAAGAGGGCCGAATAGCCCCCTTTATTCAAATTTCAAATCTACGATTTGATCTAAATCGTATTCGATGAACCTAATACATCTCTAATCTTGTGTTTCACAAGATTCTTTATCTCATCTCTTGCTGGTCCAAGATACTTTCGTGGATCAAATTCTTCTGGATGGAGTGCAAAGATTTCTCTTATTGTTGCAGTCATCGCAAGTCTAAGGTCTGTATCAATGTTTATCTTTGTAATTCCCATTGTGGTTGCTTTCCTTAACATATCTTCAGGTACTCCTTTTGCATCTCCAATTTTTCCACCATACTTATTAATTTTTTCAACATACTGAGGAAGCACAGATGAAGCACCATGTAATACCAATGGGAATCCTGGAAGTCTCTTTGCAATTTCTTGAAGTCTTTCAAAATCAAGTTTTGGTTCCCCTTTGAATTTATATGCACCATGTGAAGTTCCAATTGCAATTGCGAGAGAATCAACGCCAGTCCTTTCAACAAATTCAACTGCCTTATCGGGATCTGTATAAACAGCCTCATCCGAAACGACATGCTCCTCAATTCCCTGGAGTTTTCCTAATTCACCCTCTACAACTACACCTTTTGAATGTGCATAATCAACAACCTTCTTAGTAAGGGCGACATTTTCCTCAAATGGCAGATGAGATCCATCGATCATAACAGATGTAAATCCTGCATCAATAACTTCTTTGCAAAGTTCAAACGAATCGCCATGATCAAGATGTACTGCAATGGGAATTTCAGGTGCATCAATTGTAGCTGCCTCAATGAGTTTCATAAGATAGACAAGCTTTGCATAATTTCTTGCACCCTTTGAGATTTGAAGAATTACAGGAGATCTTTCTTCCTTTGCTGCTTCAATTACACCTTGAAGAATCTCCATATTATTTACGTTAAATGCACCAATTGCATACTTTCCGTATGCCTTTTTAAATAGTTCATCAGTTCTTACTAACGGCATAATTCACCTCCTATGCTTCATTATATAGCATTTTTCTGTTCTTTGCTATATTCGAAATAGGAAAATTACTAAATATCTTAAAAAGTAATGCACCCTTGTTAGTAATGCCCCCTTGTTTATGAGTTTTTTCCCAAACCGTATCGGGTGAAAGTATCCAAGGCGTTCTTATTCCTATAAACCAATTTCTCTTGGCTTTATGAAGAACCATACCTATTGAGTAATACAGCATTTCACTTAACGTGTTAACAACTATATTAACGGAAAAATTTAAGCCGAGATTACAAAATGAAAGAATAAGTAAAAAAATTAAGAAAAATAAGTTAAACACTATTTCTTTCTTACTGAGTGTTTAAGATAAACCTTTACAGGATAATAATAATTGAAGTGTTTTAAATTATATTTTAAAAAATTGCATTTTTACACAATTAAAACTATTCTTGTAATGCTTTTACACAAAACTCTATCTTCGACTAAAATCTCTTTGAGTTATTCAACTTTAAAATTAATTTAATCCAAAGTATTATAGTATTATAATTATTGAAGTGATTTTTGCCTTATAAAACAATCTTTTTGCAAAAAATTTTACCCTTCTTTTGCAAGAAATATAAGAATCCTCCTTGTAATGTTTTAAAATGTCAATCACCAATATTCATAGGAAACACAAACTTTTATTGAAGGTCACCAAAAATCATTACAAAGTATTCAATTTCCTTCATTTTGTTTAGCAAGGTTCTAAATTGTAGAATTGAAAAATGTCTTGACTTTGGCAACTTTATAGATATAATTATTACCAAGAAAATGCTATAAGGAGATAAAAATGGGAAAAACGCTTAGAAAGATTCTTTTAGCAATGTCAACACTTATTGCGCTTGTTGGTTTTGCTTCCTGCAAAAAGGAATCAAAATTACCTATTCTTATGTATGCTGGAGCTGGATTAAAAGGACCTGTCGATGAAATTGTTGATATCTATAACAAGAAGACTGGTATTACCGTAAATGTGATTTATGGAGGAAGCGGAACTTTGCTTGCTCAAATTGAAAACACGAAAAAGGGCGACATCTTTATGCCGGGAGGCTTAGATCACTACAAAAAGGCCGAAGAAAAAGGCTTTATAGAAAAGGGTGTAGAGTTTGTATATCACGAGCCTGTAATAGTTGTTAAAAAAGGAAACCCTAAGAATATAAGAGGTCTTCTTGATTTAAAATCTCCAGGCTTAAAGCTTGCTTTGGGTGATGAAACATCACTGTCAATTGGACCAATCACCAAAAAGATGTTTGAGAAGGCGGGAATATACAATGAGGTTTTAAAAAATGTTGTTGTAAGAGAAGGTACTGTCAACAAGCTGGTTCTCGATGTTGATACAACTGATATTGACGCATCAATCGTTTGGAAAACTGCCGAATCACAATTTGGTAAAAATGTAGAGGCAATCCCAATTGAGAAACAATATCTTATTGTAGAAAAAGTGCCAATTTCAATATTGAAGTTTTCAGAGAATAAAGAGGGGGCGGAAAAATTTATGAATTTCGTCCTTTCAGACGAAGGTATCAACATATTCAAGAAATATGGTTACGAAGTTATAAATAAATGAGGAAATTTGATTCAATAGCACAAATATTTTTGATAGTTTTTGTTATCATTGTTGTATCTGGCGTTTCTTCGCTCTTTTTAAGAGTTAATCCTTACATTTTGTTAAAAACTTTTAAGTCAAAGGAATTTCTATTTTCCTTAAAGTTTTCTTTGCTAACTTCTTCAATCTCGCTTTTAATATCACTTTTATTTTCAATTCCTATTGCCTATGTTCTTTCTAAAAACGATTTTTTGGGAAAGGAAATAATAAAGGATATAATGGATATTCCAATTTTTCTTCCTCCTCTTGTTTTGGGACTTGCATATTTGATTCTCTTTGGCGGGAAAGTTGGTTCATTGTTTGAGAAAATAGGTATTCAATTTCTTTTTTCGCCACTTGGTGTTGTCTTTGCACAGTTCATTGTGATAACTCCATATGTTGAAAGAAATATAGAGGTTGTGTTTTCAAAAATAAGTAAAAGATACGAATTTATTGGAAAGTCAATGGGACTCTCCGACTTTGAGGTTTTTAAAAAAATTATTATTCCCTTAGCAAAAGATGGAATTTTCACTGGTTTAATTACAGGATGGAGCAGGGCTATTGCAGAGTTTGGTGCAACTCTTATGATAGCAGGGGCAACCAAAATGAGGACAGAAACTTTCCCAATTGCTATATTCTTAGGAATTGCCTCTGGTGATATGGATTTTGCAGTAAGTACAGGAGTATTAATGATTATAATCTCTTTTTTGATTCTTTTCATGGTAAGAGGTGCTTTTGAAAGAAATGTTAGTTATTGAAAACCTAAGTATTAAGTTCGGAAATTTTTCTCTAAAAGATATAAATCTCTCCGTTCAAAAAGGCGAATATTTCACAGTCTTGGGAACAACAGGTTCAGGAAAAACTCTTCTCCTTGAAACGATTGCAGGAAGATACAGAGTTAGTAACGGAAAGATTATTTTAAATAATACAGAAATTACAAATATCCACCCTAAAGACAGAGGAATTGGCTATGTTCCACAAGATTATCTTTTGCTTCCACATCTTACAGTCTACGAAAATATTACCTTAGGCAAAGTTCAATTAGACGAAGAAGTCATAGAATTTCTTAACATAAAACACCTATTAAATAGACATCCTTCTACGCTTTCTCAAGGTGAAAAGCAAAGGGTAGCACTTGCAAGGGCTTTAATTAGAAATCCAAAACTACTTCTGCTTGATGAACCTACATCTTCTCTGGATGCAAGCATTAAAAGAGTTGTTTGGAAAAATTTGGATAGGATAAAGAAGAAATTCTTATTAACTGTTATACATGTGACCCATGATTTTGAAGAAGCACTTTTCCTCTCCGATAGAATTGCAGTGATGAAGAATGGAACAATTGAACAAATTGGAACTCCTAAAGAGATTTTTACATTTCCTCGGTCAAAATTTGTTGCAGAACTTACAGGAATAGAAAACATTTTCGAAGGCATTGGAACATTGGATAAAAAAGGCTCTTTTGTTTCTATTAACCAAGAATTAAATTTTTTTACCTATGAAAAAGCAGAGGGGAAAGTGTATCTTTCAATAAGACCAGAAAATGTGGTACTTAAAAAATATAAGGAGAATAAAATTAACGAGTTTGAGGGTACAGTTGTCAAAATTTTAGAAAAGGGATTTTTTGTTAGGTTTGATATAGATATTGGAGTAAATATTGTTTCTTTAATGTCAGCAAAAGATTTTGAGGAACTTAATCTTAGGGCAGGAGATAGTGTGACATTAGAAATAGAACCAAAGAACATTCACTTAATTCCTTATGACAAAAACTTAAACAAAGAAGGTGTTGAAAATGATTAAAAAGGTTAAAATCGAAGATGCAGTTGGTCTTCCGCTTGGTGCAGATGTGACGCAAATTATACCACAAAAATACAAAGGTCCTCTATTTAGAACAGGGCATGTGATAAGTAAGAAGGATCTTGATATGCTTAGAATGATTGGAAAAGAATATGTTTGGATTTATGAAAAACAAGAAGGATTTATTCATCAGGATGAAGCCTCGTTAAGAATTGCGAACTCACTAATTGACGAAAGTCTTTATGTTTCAGGGCCAAGCGAAGGGTGGGCTATCATAAAAGCTAAAGAAAGCGGAATCTTTTTGGGAGACGATAAAATAGCAAAGAAAATAAATGGTTTTAATAGGACAATTCTCACAACAATAGAAAATTACTCTTTAGTTTCGGAAAATCAGCAAGTTGCGAAGTGTAAGATAACCTCTATTGAAACAAATGAAAGATTGTTAGATAAAATAGAAAGTATAGGAAAGGATCTCAAAAAAGATAATAAAAGCGCTTTACGAGTTGTAAAACCAATGATCAAAAGGTTCGGTGTCATTGTAACCGGTTCTGAAGTTTATTACGGATTGGTAGAAGATGCGGCAACAGAAAAGGTAATTGAGAAACTCAAATCTTACGGCGCTCAAGTTGTTTTTAATAAAATTGTAAGAGATGATAAAACGGAGATTAAAAAAGCAATTGACGAGGCAATCCAAAGAAAGGTAGAAGCAATTATTTTAACTGGTGGAATGGGACCTGACCCTGATGATGCAACTGCATCGAGTATAAAGGAGGCAGGTGGGAAGATTTTGAGATATGGTGTGCCTGTAAATCCTGCTTCAATGAGCCTAATTGCTTCAATTGGAGATATTCCTCTCCTTGGTATATCAGCAGGATTCATAAGTTTTAAAAAGTCTTTTTTGGATTTTATCCTTCCAAGAATTTTGGTAAAAGAAAAAATTACAAAAAGAGAAATAGCCTCTTGGGGACTTGGAGGAATTCTAAGGCAAGATTAAATTATTTAACAAGTAGGAGGTCATTATGGACGGTGTAAATTTCTATGAAGAGTTAAAAATTAAATTTAAAGAGATAGTTAAGAAACATAATATAGAAAATGATAAATTGAGTGTTATTTTTGCAAGACCGCTTCTCCCTAAAGAGGCTATAGGAGAGCCAATGCGGAAGGATTTTCCATTACTTAAAGGAAAGGAATTTATGATTGAAGCAACTTTCAGGCAAAGCAAAGGGCAAGCTTTTACAGATAGTCCCTCAAATTTTGAAGGCACAGTTTTTGATTTGCTTGAAATGTCGCTTTTGAATAATTCTGAAAGAGCTATATTTATTGCAAGTCTAAATGCAATTATGCGTCATTTTGGCTACATTACAAACACAGTTCATTGCAAGAATGACGAACCAGAAATTTGTGCGGAAAGACTTTCAAAACATATTGAAGCTAATTTTGTTAATCCTAAAATAGCATTCATTGGTTATCAACCTGCAATGGTTAGTAGGCTCTCTCAATTGTTTGAGATTAAAGTGATTGACCTTGACCACGACAACATTGGGAAAGAAAAATCTGGAGTAAAAATTTTAGGCCCAGAAAAAACTGACAAAGCACTTGCCTGGAGCGATTTGATTATAGCAACTGGTTCAACTTCCGTAAATGGTAGTATAGTGAAATTTATCGGGAAAAAGCCCTTTATTTTCTTTGGTGTAACTGGAGCTTCTGTATGTGCTCTTTTTGGGTTAAAAAGATTTTGCCCATGCTCACGCTAAGTCCATTATTATGTGATGAACTACCTTTAATTCGCCTTTCTTTTCAGTACTTTTAATTTTATGGACTTCAAGTATAAGCAGAAAATTTTATGAAGGTTGGATTTCCCAAAATTCCTTTTTCTTCTTAACCATGTATTGAGTAAACTTATGTAAATCTTTTTAAAAATCTATCATAGTTCTTTTGACTTTTTCGTTTTATGGTTATTAGCTATACTGTGAGGCAAAAAGTAGGAAACCACATTACATTTATGAGGCAATAAACCATTGGGATAAAGAGCCAAGGCAAGAGAGGAAGTATCTTGGAAGAATTGACATTGAAACAAATAGTTTTGTTAAAACAAAGAGGATAAGAGGAAGGGAAACAACATACCTACACCAGCATAGTTATGAAAAGAGTAGAGATTTAAGATCATTCTATCTGTCTTTACTGCTTCGTTTCAGGATTAACTCTGCCAAGGCAAATTTTTCTCTGTCTTGGCTGTTTCTTTTTCTTGTCTTAGTAACAAACTACTTCATAAGTATAGATATTTTTTTCTATTTTCTGTTTCACTATATAGGTATTAAAATAAAAAGAAATTAAAGTTAAGAGCATAAGGAGTGTTTTTTCCGATTGTATAGTTGTAAAAAGAAAGGTTTTTGGGGAAATACGATTCGAAATCCGTGCTTACCAAACTGTGAGTGATATAAATTACGCACTTCAAGTGTTGGAATAATCTGTTGTTTTGAGAAGGCGATATTTTGCTCTTTTAAATATTTTTTGAGTCAAGTATTAAAAGCATCTGCAAGCCATAAAACGTACTCCAATGTGGAATTAATCTTGCTCCTCTTGAATCTTGCTATAGCAGATTGACTTGTTCTTATTTTCTTCATGAATTCTTTCTGTGACACATTCCTTTTATTTCGTACTTCAACTATATATACAAGGAAGGCTCGTTAGAACTAGCTGCTTCTATCTCTTTTGCATACTGATATCGCTACTTAATTGATAGAGTTATTTGTCCAGAGTAAGAAACATCTCCGCTTCCAGCGTTGAATATGTGGACATCATAACTGTGCTCACGGTTCAAATTAGATGATAAACTGACGCTTCCATTTGCAGTTGTTACCCTTGCTACAATGGTGTTGTTGGTTATGTCAGTTATATACAAAGTGATTGTGTAGTTTGGCCAGTAATTTAACGATATATTTATCCAATCTGCGTTTGAATATGGCCCGTAGTCCCGTTGACTGTGCTTAGGGACGGAGCCACTGATTGGAATGTAAATGTGCCATTCAGGTTTAATTGGGGGCTTATTTCCTTGAGGCACATTTACAATAACAGTTTTACCGCTAATAAGTTCGTTAAATGTCTTGCTCTCATTAGAAAGGACGTTCAATAATGAATCAAATGTCTTGTTTTGCGAGCTTGTTAATAATTCTTCGTAAACTTTTGCTGCGCTTTCTAACATGGAAAGATCACCCTCGCTAATGTATGGTGTTATAACATCACTTGCAAGTGCAGGAGACTGATTAGAAGCTAAAGTATTTTGATTTGATTGGGGAACGACTCCCAATAATGTTAACAAAAGCATGCCAATTAGTGTCAAAATGATTACTTTTTTCGTTTTTGCTACACCTCCAATCAAAAACATTGTAGCACTTTTTAAAAATTTATCAATATTCTTTATAAAAATATTCCTTTTCATCCCCTCTTTTCCCGCTTTCCCCCTTTTTTACTTTCGGGGCCTTGCCTTCACTTCAATGTATTACCTCCAATCCC
>NZ_JBLOBF010000003.1:0-161503 GCF_047785965.1 Caldisericum insulae | reverse complement strand
TGGTATTTAAATTATACTACTAACTAAAACTCAGTCAATATACCCTTTTCAAGAAATTGCACATTTGCATGTACTACTTTAAAGCGCTCTGGAATTTGAGTATGAATTGGAAGAAGTATCTCAGGATTTATTTCCTTCGCCATCCAAAGTATTTCAGTTTCCGAAGCATGCCCTGGAGAGTGAATCCTAAATAAAGGAAGATTAAATTTTGAAAGCCAATTTTCCAAAATCTTCGTGTTTAAAGGATCAACTGAAGAAAGTGGCTCTCCTCCTGACATTATGTATGCTGATCCTTCGATGGGTTTAATATCAATAAGTTCTGGAATATGAGAAAAATTTAAAAGCAAAATTTCATTAACCTGATTTGACGCTAATTCATCTTTTGTAACGAACTTTTCCTTTGGTATGTTAAGTTTACTTCCAAACGGTGCATAAACAAAAGTATTAGGAGCATTTAAAATTTCACTTGCAATCGTTTCAAATTCGCCATATTTTAGAAGTGTGCTTGCATAATCCTCATGAATAATAAATTTCTTTCCAAGTTCACTTGCTGCATTAAAGAATGTTTGAATTCTCGTAAGATGAATTTCATAAACATTACCGATAATTAATCCCTTGAAAACCGACGCAACTTCCTTAATCTGTTCCTTAAGTTCGGGCTCGGTATTGCTCACAATACCGTTCCAACCGATACGAGTTCCTTCTGTGATAAGTATATAAGGCCTAAGAGATTTTGCATATTCAACGAACTTATTGGAAAGTTCACTTTTAACACCTTTAAAGTAAATATCGCCTGTGTAAATGACTAATCCTTTTGGCGTTTCAACAAAATAGGCAACAGCTCCCGGAACATCATGATCTATAAAGTAAGGAGTTATTTTAAAATCACCAATTTGAACTGTTTTTCCATCAACTATTTCAATATTTGAAGGCATACACTCTACAATACCCTTCTCAACAAAATAACTTAGTGTTGCAAAACTTCCCTTAGTCATATACTTTTTTAAAGAATCACTCAAATAACAAATTTGGCCTATATGATCAAGATGGGCATGTGAAAAAAACAGGCCACCAATCTCAATTGGAAGAGATTTTTCTTCACTTAATTCGTTTTTATAAAAGCCCCTAAAGGGTGGAAGTTCTCCTAATTCAACATAGTCTTCAAATCCTTTTTCAGGTCTCCCCTTAATAGTATCGTTAAAGAAAACCTGAGATGTGGGAAACCTTCTCCCAAAATCAAACACTATACCAACTCCATTTGACTCCATAAGGATTATATTTCCACCAATTTCTCTTACACCACCAAAAAACCCTATTCTCATATAATCACTCCCTTTTCTTAGTTATTTAGAGCACATATTATACACCTAATTTTGCGTTTGTCAAGTATTAATCGTACTGTATCCAACCGTTTTTTAAGCCTTCTTCTTTTACAATTTTCTTTACTTCATTTATCTCTTCTTTCAAAAGTTTTCTTGCAAGTTCCTTAAACTCGTACGCTCTGTACACTGGAACATATTGAGTCATAACGGAAATAAATACAGAATCTCCGAATTCTTTCTTGAGGAGTCTTAAAGCTATACGCAGCTCATCAAGCTTACCAGGAAATACCAAATATCTTACTACAACACCCTCTTTGAGAAGTCCATCAGTTCCGAATCTGATATTCTTTGCTTTTACCATTTCTTTTATTGCTTCTAATGTAATTTCAAAATATCTTGGTGCCCTTGAATATTTAAAGGCATCTTCATCATTTACATATCGAAGATCAGGAAGATATATATCAATAAAATTGTTGAGAAGTTTTATAACTTGAACAGTCTCATAGCCTATGGTATTCCAAACTGTAGGAATTTTTAAACCTTTTTCTCGCGCAAGTGTAAGAGCAGCCATTGCCTGTGGTGCATAGTGCGTTGCCGTTACGAAATTTATATTTGCAGCACCTTTCTTTTCAAGCGAAAGTATTAAATTTGAAAGTTCTCTTACCGAAACAGTCTTTCCCGAACCCAACTGGCTAAAATTATAATTCTGACAATAAACACATTTGAGATTACAATTACTAAAGAAAATCGTTCCTGAACCAAAACGACCCGATAGAGGCGGCTCTTCCCCTTTGTATAAAACTGCTGAAGATATTTTTACAAAAATATCAGAGTTGCAGAGTCCAATTTCACCCTTTAACCTTTCAACATTACATCGAAGGGGACATAGATTACAAGGTGATATAAGTTTATAAAGTTCCTTAAGTGATGTCAATTCATTCATATCATACCTCTTACAAGTTCTATTGATTTAATTGAATCCTCTATAAATTTTTCTTTTCTTTTGTTTTTGGGAATTTCAAAATATTTTTTAGGAATAAGGCCAAAGTTTGCACGCATTGGTTGTGGATCTTCAAGATCATTTTCAACAAGAAATCTAATGAGGCTTCCTATCATTGTTTCATCAGGTATTTCAATAGGTTTTTCTCCCCGATACAATCTTGCTACATTTATACCAGATACAAGTCCTGTAAGAATTGCCTCACTATAACCTTCAGATCCTGTAATTTGCCCTGCAAGAAAAACATTTGGAAATTTTTTAGTCTGAAGTGTTTTATTTAGAATTCTATTTGCTCTGAAATAGGCGTTCTTATGAATGCTTCCGTATCTTACAAATTCAGCATTTTCAAGTCCTGGAAGAAGTCCAAAAACCCTTTTTTGTTCCTGATACGTTAAAGATGTTTGAAAACCTACAAGTTCAAAAAGATTTCCATCTGTATCTTCTCTTCTTAATTGCACAACCGCAAAGAAGGCCTTCCCAAAGCCTTTTGGTGTTAAAGGCCCAAATCTTAAAGCATCAAAACCACGCCGAGCAATCTCTTCTATGGGAAGACACGACTCGAAAAATATTCTGTCAAAATCGTGAGGTGTATGAGTTTTTGCTTCAATAAGTTCCTTATAAAATCTTTCATAGTCATCATAATTAAGAGGTATATTCAAGTAATCAGGTGATTGATCGTATCTCCCACCAAAAAACATTTTTGATAAGTCAAGCGACTCTTTTGTAACGACAGGGGAAACTGCATCATAGAAGAAGAGATTTTCTCCAAAAAGTTTTTGCAACTCACTTAATAGTGCATCACTCGTTAAAGGTCCCGTTGCAATAACTACTATGTCGTTATCAAAATCTATTTTTGTAATTTCTGCTCTTTCGACATGAATTTTGGGATGTGATAAAATAATGTTTGTAATTTCCTCGGAAAATTTTACTCTGTCAACTGCAAGCGCCTTTCCAGCAGGGACCTTATTTTTTAACGCTACTTGAAGTAGAATTGATCCTAATCTCAAACCTTCCTCTTTTAAAAGCCCCCTTGCATCGGTAAGTTCAACCGATCCTAAAGAATTACTACAAACAAGTTCTGCAAAGTTCCCTGTGCGATGCGCTTCAGTTAATCTTATAGGTCGCATTTCATATAGAATTACTTCTATTCCTCTTTCTGCAATTTGAAGTGCTGCCTCACTTCCTGCAAGGCCACCTCCAATCACAATAACTCTCATATCTTAAAATACCTCCCTAAGGTTTTCTTTAAATAACCCCTCACTTCAAGTGTCGTAAGTGTAGCCAAAATTTCAGAATCACTAATCAAAAAATCTCCTACGGAAATTTTCTCCTTCAAGGTGTCAAAGGTGTCTCCGTCTTCAAGCATATTAAGAATTGTTTGCTCTATTTCTGAAAATTCTTCGATACGTTTACTTAATTTCAAATGGTTCAATTCTTTTATATTTTCAAAAATATCATTTACATCAAGTAAAGGGATTGCACCATCTCTTATAAGCGCATTGGTTCCTAAACTTGTTGGGCTTGTGATGTTGCCGGGTACTGCAAAAACCTCCTTTCCTTGCTCTATTGCATGCATCGCAGTTATAAGTGAACCACTTTTTAATTCAGCCTCAACTACAATAACACCAAGGCTCAAAGCACTTATAATTCTATTTCTAAAAGGAAAGTTGTATTTCATAGGCTCTGTTCCAAAAGGAAACTCAGAAACAATAAAACCATTTTCCTCAATTTTCCTTGACAAACTAAGATGATCCCGTGGATAAATTACATCAATGCCGCTACCCAAAATTGCAATTGTTTTTCCATTTGCATCAAGTGCGCCGTTGTGGGCAGCACTATCAATACCATATGCAAGCCCGCTTACGATAGAAACCCCTACGCTTGCAAGGTCATATGCAATTTTATAAGCAACACTTTTCCCATAATTTGTACATTTTCTTGAACCAACAATTGCAACTGCATCTTTTGGAAACTCAATGAAATCACCTTTTACATACAGTAAGATTGGTTTATCTTTTAAAAGAGATAAGGCATTAGGGTACTTTTCATCATAAAAAGGGATAAGTTGTACGTTATATTCTTTGGCCTTTTCAATTTCTTTTTCTGCAAACTCAATATAATATTTGTCAACATTAAAATCAAACGAATCGTTATCTAAAAATTCCTTTAAATAAATTTTTGCTTCTTTTGGTTTATTAAACCTTAGATAGTTTAAAGCAACTGTTTTGAGTAAATCCATACCAAAACAATATAACGAATTTTGAATTTTTTACAAAATTTACTAAAATATGATGCCTCCAGGGCAAGGTGAGTTACCCAAATGGGTAACAATTCCTGATCGGTGGTGATAGGGTAAACCCCTTAAGCCCACGAGCAACCACAAGGGTTGTTGATTGGGTGAAAGTCCCAAGCCGACAGTAAAGTCTGGAAGGAAGGAGGTTTAAAATGTCCTGGAAAAATTTAAGAAGTATCATTTTTGCTGGAATTCTTGCAGCCCTTAGTTTTGTACTAATGAGGTTTACAGAGTTTCCTTTGCTTCCTCAAGCAAGTTTCCTCAAAACAGATTTAGGGGACATTCCTTTACTTGTTGGTGCATACCTTTTTGGTCCAATTGCTGGAATTGCTATTGCATTTGTAAAAGATTTGCTATTTTTTGTTAGTGGATCAGGACAAGGTGGTCCCATTGGTGTCCTTTTGAACTTTATCGCAACAGGCACTTTTGCGTTAGTTTTAGGTTTGGTAAGCTTTAAAAAGAAAAATGACTTAACGCTTATTTTGGGGCTTATCTTGGGAACGATTGCAATGGCACTGATAATGATCCCTGCAAATCTTTGGGCAATACCAAAGTTTTTACCTTCATGGACAAAGGAACAAACACTTTCTTACATCTGCACAATAAATGTTCCTTTTAACCTTATAAAGGGGCTGCTTGATACAGTAGTAACATTTTTCATAGCAAAGGCATTAAAAAGCCGAAGAATTTTTACTGAAAAGTAAATAAAATTAGGGGGGAGCGTTTGCTCCCCTCTAAAAGTTGATTGAAGGTTTAAATTTTATGCTTTTACCCCGTTTTTCTCAAGTGCCTCTTTTGCCTTATTCACAAGTTCTTCAAAAGCCTTCGCATCATTTACAGCAAGATCTGCAAGCATCTTTCTATCAATTTCAATACTTGCAAGTTTCAATCCGTTAATGAATCTGCTATAAGTTAAACCATATTCTCTTGCAAGTGCGTTAATTCTCGCAATCCAAAGTTTTCTAAATTCTCTCTTCTTCTCTCTTCTATGAATGTAGGCATACTTAAGGGCATGCATTACTGCCTCATTTGCGACCTTAAATCTACGTGAAGCAGCCCCTCTATAACCTTCTGCTAATTTTAGAATCTTTTTATGTTTTCTTCTTGTAACAACTCCTGCCTTAACTCTCATAATATCACTTCCTTTCAAAAATTTTTGTTACTTTAAATAAGGAGCAACACCTAAAATGTTCTTTACATCAGTCTTAGAGATTACATGCAAACTGTTGAGTCTCTTTTTTCTTCTTGAAGATTTCTTTTCAAGATGGTGGCTATAGTTTGCACCATAAGCAACAAGTTTACCACTTCCTGTAACTCTAAACCTCTTCATTGCTGATCTGCTTGACCTGATTTTGTTTTTCATGTGCTTCTCTCCTTTCCCTTAATTTCTTTAAAACTTCTTTGTTCGGTTCAAGGGAAAAAAGTAAATTCTTGCCAGTCATTTTTGGGGGACTTGCAACAACTGCAACATCAGATAGTGCATCAATTATTTTATTTGCAAGCTCATAACCTTGATCTGTAAATGCCATTTCCCTTCCCCTAAACCATATTTCAATATTTACTCTATTGCCATCTTCTAAGAACTCTCTTACTTTTTTATTTTTTATAGCAAGATCATTTGTGTCAATCTTCAATCTGTAGCGCATCTGTTTAACTTCAATTTTTGTCTGTTTCTTCTTTGCTTCTTTTTCTTTCTTTGTTTGTTCGTAGAGATACTTGCCTAAATCTACAATCTTGCAAACCGGCGGATTTGCATTTGGTGCTATAAGCACTAAGTCTAAACCTTTTTCTCTTGCAATGTTCAAGGCATCCCTTGAGCTCATAATTCCAACCTGAGCGCCATTTTCGTCAATGAGGCGCACTTCCTTCAGGCGGATGTTTTCGTTTGCGATTACGTCCTTACTGTTAATACCTCACCTCCATAAAATAAATATAGGTAGCCGAGAGGCTACCAGAATAACATACAATTACTAACTATTAAAAACCAAAACCTTTTCGCAAGCTCTCGGCCGCTTAAGGTAGGGCTTTGCCCTTTTTCTTCAATTGTCCAAGTGCTATTATACAAATTCTTCAAAATTAGTCAAGTATAAAAGAATTTACTAATCTATAACTCTATTCTTAACTTCATTCAAAATGCGTTCAAGGAATGCATCTACACTCATTATCCCAATGTCACCTGAACGTCTTTTTCTAACGGAAACACTACCTAAAGAAACTTCTTTATCACCCACAATAAGAATATAAGGGATTTTTTCAGTTTCAGCATCTCTAATTTTTGCATTCATTTTTTCTGCTCTTTCATCAACTTCAACACGTAATCCATTTAGGAACAGTCTTCCCCTAACAGATTGAGCATATTCAAGATGTCTGTCTGCAATAGGCACAATTCTTACCTGAATTGGTGCAATCCAAGTAGGAAACGCCCCTGCATACTGCTCGATGAGAGTGCCGAAGAATCTTTCCATTGAGCCAAGGACAACTCTATGAATCATAATGGGTCTATGTTCTTTTCCATCTTCCCCAATATATGTTACATCAAACCTCTCAGGTAAATTAAAGTCAACTTGGATTGTTGGCCCTTGCCATTCACGTCCAATTGCATCAACAAGCTTTATATCAATCTTAGGTCCATAAAACACACCTTCACCTGGATCAATCTTATAAGGAATCTTTAACTCATCAAGTGCAACCTTAAGCGCATTTGTTGCTAATTCCCAGTTTTCAAGGCTTCCGACATATTTCTCTGGACGAGTTGAAAGGTAAACATTGTAATTTTTAAATCCAAAAGTCTCAATCATATATTTTGCAAATTCCACAACACCTATTATTTCTTCTTCCAGTTTTTCAGGTTGTACAAAAAGATGTGCATCATCCTGAGTAAAACCCCTTACTCTCAAAAGACCATGAAGAACGCCTGCTCTCTCATATCGGTAAACAGTTCCAAGCTCTGCAAATCTCAGAGGTAAATCCCTATAACTTCGCGTTCTTGATTTGTAAATTGCAATATGAAATGGACAGTTCATTGGCTTCACCATATAGGAACCTTTATCAACTTCCATTGGAGAAAACATATTTTCTCTGTAGAAATCCCAGTGTCCTGATGTCTTCCAAAGCTCAACTCGTGCGATATGTGGTGTATAGACGAAGTAATACCCACGTTTTATATGTTCATCACGCCAGAAATCCTCGATAATTTTTCGTACCGTTGCCCCTTTGGGGTGCCAAAGAATTAGTCCTGGTCCTATCTCTTCCTGAATACTGAACAAATCCAATTCTTTTCCAATTTTCCTGTGATCACGCTTCTTTGCTTCTTCCAGGAAATTCAAGTACTCCTTTAGGCGCTCTTCTGTTGCAAATGCAGTACCGTAAACACGCTGAAGCATTTTATTCTTTTCATCGCCCCTCCAATAGGCACCTGCGACATTTAGTAATTTAAAGTGTTTTGCGTAAGAGGTATCAGGAATGTGAGGGCCTCTACAAAGATCCGTGAAATCTCCTTGTCTATATATTGAAACAGTATCTTCCTTAACTTCTTCAATAATTTCTATTTTGTATGGTTGATTTAATTTTACAAAAAGTTCTATTGCCTTTTCTTTAGGAAGTTCAAGGCGCTCAAAGGGTATCTTTTCATCAATAATCCTTTTCATCTCTTCTTCGATTTTTGTTAGATCCTCTTCCGTAAGTGGATTTTCGAGGTCAAAATCATAATAGAATCCCTTCTCAATTGCAGGTCCAATGGTATATTTCGCATTTGGGAATAGATGCATTACCGCTTGTGCAAGGATATGAGAAGTGCTGTGTCTTAAAATTTCTTCCCCCTCTTCTGTATCAATAAATATTGGTTCTATTTCAACATCTTCATTTATCTTTGTCTTTAGGTCTTTCTCAACGCCATTAACCTTTGCAGCAACAATTTTTGAAATATCAAAGTTAATTTGTTTAAAAATCTCTTCTATGGTAAGCCCTTCTTGGAACTCATAAATTTTACCTGATATCTTTATTTTCACGCCCGCCTCCTAAATAAAAAATGGTGGGCGATAGTGGAATCGAACCACTGACCTCTTCGGTGTCAACGAAGCGTTCTACCTCTGAACTAACCGCCCACTCTGCATAACTATTTATATCAAAATTCATCTTTTTGTCAAGAGTTTAGACCTCTTTTATAAGTATGTTAGCAATAAGGTCTGCTGCTTCTGAAATTCTATCAGCAGAATTACTTATATGACGATAAACTTCTCTCATTTTGAATATGTAGTGAAAATCATCATGAGAAAAAAGGTCTGCAAGTGCCTCATGATACGTTTCCTCAATTTCATTTTCTACAACCTTTGCAGAAACAACATTACTGTTTGCAAGATTCTTGTCAGTAAACATGTTATCCACTGCATAGCTTATATGATTAACACCGCGAGAAATCTTCTCTATCATCTTCTTCAAATAGAAGTTGGGATAAAGCTGATAGATTATCATTTCTTCAATTGTATTATAAGCATAGTCAAGGATATTATCTATTGTATTTGATAGAGTATAAATATCCTGCCTATCAATTGGAGTTATAAGGCTCTTGTTGAGTTCATTTAACAGGTCTCTTCTTAAATTATCTCCTTCTGATTCAATCCTTTTTATTTGAATTTTGAGATTGTGTCTCAAAACATCCTTATTTACAACATCTTCGTTTATTCCCATAAACTCGTTTAAAGTATTAACTCCTTCTACAGTTTTTTTTGCCTGCTCCTTTAGGAGATTTTGAAATACATCAGGCCTCTTAAACATTGAATCCCAAACTTTCATTTTTTATCACCTCACATTATTTTAATATTGTAATAAAAATCTTCGATATTCCATGTGAAATAAGAATTGACATTGGTACTGTTACAAGCCATGTCAGGACAAGATTTCTAACAACATTGTATTTTACTGCATGTGGCTTCTCTGCAACGCCAATTCCAACAACTGACATATTTAAGGTTTCCGTTGAACTTACAGGAAGACCAAATTTTGCAAACGTGAGAACAGTTGCCGAGGTTATACTCTGGGCAAGAAAAGTTTCCTTAGGATTACTTTTCATAAGTCTAAATCCTGCTGTTAAAAGCGAATTTGCACCAAAGAAAAGTGTTCCCAAAATAAACAAAAAAGAGAGAAGTCCAATAACAAAAACATTCTTGGGATTAACGGCAAAATTAACATGTGAAATTATACTTGCCGTATAAACCAAACTCAATGTCTTTTCTGCATCGTTTGCTCCATAACCCATAACAAGAAAAATGGACGATATAACTTGGAGGATTTTAAAAAAAGGTGAAACCTTTGGGCTTAACGTACGCAAAATAAAATTAAAAATCTTCGTTAATACAAAAGAAACAATTAAACCTATAAATATAGAGGCAACAAGTCCTCCGAAAACTTTTATAATTTCAAATGTATTAATTTGTGTGTGCACTTTACTTGCAATAGCACTTCCCACAAGTGCACCAACAAATGTGTAAGAAATACTAACAGGATATTTAATTTTTTGGGCAACTACAACCCAAAGCATTGTCGCAATAATAGCACCATACAACATAGGAAGAGTTATGAATTGCATTGGAATTATCTTAGTACCAAGAGTTTTTACAACTTCGGTTCCAAAGATAAGTGGAGCAATAGTCAAAGACAAAAATAGTAATATTACTCCAAAAAGAGGATGTATGAAATTTGAAGAAATAATAGATCCAAGCAAAACTCCGCCATCGTTTGCTCCCATTAATATCTGGAAAACACCAGCTATAATTAAAAAAACTAAAAAACTTATATTGTTCATGGTTTAAAATAATAACACAAATTGGGTTTTTGTCAAGAGTCTTGTGATCTTAGAGTTTTGAAATTGAACTTGTTAAGAATTCTTTAAAATCGGTTTCAAGCGAATATAAATTCTTTTGTAAATTTACAAAAACTTTATTGCCTACGATATTAAATGCGAAATCCCCATTTACAATTACAAAATCAGCCACTTCTACAAGTTTTTTTGCCTCTTCCTTTATGGATACTCCATTTTTTCCAACAAAAAGAAATAGACTTGGCTTCATTATCCTATAAAAAACATTTCCTTCAACAATTACAGGGTCATCTAAAGTTTCAATAAGCTCTTTAATATGAATATTTATATACTCAAAGTCACCCTTTGCCCAAAATACATGCTTTGCATTTTCAAGGAGAAAATATGTGTCTTTTCCAAAAGGTGCGGTCTTAAATGTCTCCTTAGTAATCCCTAGTCCATGGATTAGATTATTTGTAATTTTAATAGCAACAAAAGTTTTCGGAAATAATTTTAGAATTATTCGCGCAAGTGTAGTCTTCCCGACATTACTTTTGCTTCCGCCTATAAGAACGATTTTTTGCATTTTTATTCTCAAATTCAAATTTTACGCTTCCGTCTTCTAAAACAAGATATGCTTTAAAGTTTTTTCCTTTTACCGAAATAAAATCTGAAATGAGTTCTGTTTTATGATCTTTTAGAAGTTTCTTAACCTCGTCTCGTTTGATTTCCCTTCCTCCCATCACCTTCTTTATTCTAAAGGTACACTTTCCTGGGTAGTTTTCACAGGCATAGACTGTCTCTTTCTCATAAACTTGACTACCACATTTAGGACAGGTACCAAGAGGTTCACTATTTGTAATGGTTTCTTCCTTTGGCTTTTCGAATATAAATGAAACTTTATTATCAACAAGTTGAATTTCTGCATCAAAATATTTTTTCCCATTTGAAAGTATCCTTTTTAGTTTAACCCGATTACCATTAAGTAGCTCCCTTGCCATATCTCTTGTAATTGTTTTATTTTTTAATTTTTTCCATATTACAAAATCACAAGTTCCTTTTTCTACGTTCTCACAGGTAAAACCTTTTGGAGTTTCATAAACTTGACCACCGCATTTAGGACAAACACCAACAGGTTCTTTCGAGCCTGTCTTTATATGATAATCACCACTATATGTTTTTACTTTTAGAACGATTTTAGTGGTTAGTCCTTTTATCCCCCCCATAAACTTATCAACATCGTATTTGCCCTTTTCTATTCTTAATAGTTTGTATTCCCACTCCCCAGTGAGAGCAGGAGAAAGGAGTTCTTCAACTTTCACATGTGAAACAAGTTCAATGAGCCTCATTCCTTTCTCTGTTGGCATAAGCAATTTTCCAACTCTTTCAACATACCCAACCTCAATAAGTCTTTCTATAATTTGTGCTCTTGTTGCAGGTGTACCAATACCTTTTTCTTTAAGTGCCTCTTTCAATTCGTCTTCTTCAACAAAACGACCCGCATTTTCCATCGCAGACAAAAGTGTTGCATCAGTAAATCGTGAAGGTGGTTGTGTTTCTTTCTCAAGTATTTTCAAATCTCTCACAAGGACAATATCATCTTTTATGAAAGTTGGATATTCTTCTTTTTCTTTCCCATAAACCTTTTGGAAGCCGGGTTCTATAAGGAAATTAAGCGATGATACAAAATGATTATCCATAACTTTAGTTGTAAGATTTATCTTTTTGGTTTCTGAATAAGGATAAAAAACCGAAAGGAATCTTCTTATAATTAAATCAAAAATCTTTTCTTCATCCTTAGTTAAATCTTTTAAATTTGAGAAATCTCCTGTTGGAATAATTGCGTAGTGGTCTGTTACTCCTTTATCGTTAATAATTCTAGCCGTAAAATTTATCCCTATTTGAAGGATCTCTTTCGCAAACAAGTCGTATGGCTCAAATTTAATTGCCTTTATTATTTGCGGAATGTATGTCTTTAAAGTACTCGGCAAATATCGTGAATCAGTCCTCGGATAAGTGATAAGTTTTCGCTTTTCGTAAAGATTTTGGGCAATATCAAGGGTTCTCTGTGCAGAAAATCCAAAAGTTTTGTTTGCATCTCTTTGAAGTTCAGTTAAGTCATAGAGCAGTGGTGGAGGTGTTTTTATAACATTTTCCTCAACGCTCTCAATTATTCCATTTTTTCCTTTCACATTTTTTAGGATATTCTCTAAAATCTCTCTTTTCTTAAACTTTGTCTCGTTGTCTTTTATATAAGTCCCGCTATAAATAAAATTATCTTTATCGAATTCAGCTTCTAATTCGAAGTATTTTTCACTTACAAAACTTTTTATTTCTTTTTCTCTTGCGACAATGATATTCAATGTGGGAGTTTGAACTCTTCCTAAAGACAACAGATCTCCCCATCTTCTTGTAAATGCCCTTGTTGCATTTATTCCAACAAGCCAATCTGCTTCTTCTCTTGCAAATGAAGCTTTCCCAAGATTATCAAATTCGCTTGCATCTCTCAGATTTTTGAACTCTTTTGTAATCTCTTCTTTTGTCATTGAAGAAAGCCACAATCTTTTAAGATTTTTACCTTTAGGATTCACCAAGAGTAAAATTTCTCTAAAAATGAGTTCTCCTTCTCTTCCTGCATCACATGCATTTACGATAGTATCAATATCTTTTCTTTGAATGAGTTTTTTAAGAACATTAAATCTATCTTTGGTATCTTTCTTGGGCTTGAATTTGAATTCCTCAGGAATAATTGGAAGATCTTGTAAAGTCCAATAACTAAGTTTTTTGTTGTAGTCTTCTGGCTCGTATAGTTCACAAATGTGTCCCAAGGACCATGAAATTACATATCTTTCGTTTTCAAGATATTCTTTTTCATCCTTAAATTTTCCAAGCGCTTTTGCAATATCTCTTGCAACTGTTGGCTTTTCTGCAATAATAAGCGTTTTCACGATTTAAATTATATTGATTAAACAGATTTTACAAAATAAAAAATATTAGCCCCGCTTGAGCGGGGCATTAAAAGTGTTTAGATTACTCTCTTAGCCAACTACTTTAACATTTACTGCCTTATCGCCTTTCTCTGTTTTCTCAATCTCAAACTCTACCTTTTGACCTTCCTTTAACGTCTTGTAACCACTTGACTGAATTGCTGAGAAATGCACAAAAAGATCCTTACCACCATTGTCTGGGACAATAAACCCAAAACCCTTCTGAGAGTTAAACCACTTAACTCTTCCTGTCAATTTTTCCACTTCTAAAATACCTCCGTAAAAAATTCCGCAATTTTTGCGGTTAAAAAATTATAATACGAATCAAAAAATTTGCAATAAAAAATCTAACTATCTTTCAAAAATTTCTTTCCCTTAAGTTCCTGAGGTAAGTAGTCCTCGCCTTCAACTTTATGGCGAGGATAGTCGTGTGGATATTTATAATCTTTTCCATAGCCAAGTTCTTCCATTAATTTAGTAACAGGATTCCTTAACTTCAATGGAACTTCTAATGAACCAGTTTTCTTTATCGTTTCCATAATCTCAATCTCCGCAAGGTAAAGACCATTATCTTTTGGCGCTTTTGATAGATACGCACAGGCTTCAGCAAGCAATAAATAACCTTCAGGCGGACCAATTAGATCAAATCCCTGAAAGGCAGACACTGCAATCATTAGTGCCATGGGGTCTTTTAAACCAATATCTTCAGATGCAAATCGAATCATTCTTCTTGCGATATAAAGAGGATCTTCTCCTGCTTCAATCATTCTATACATGTAATATAGCGCTGCATCCGGATCACTTCCTCGCATACTTTTTATGAATGCCGAGATGAGATCGTAATGAGCTTCTTTTCCATAAGAAAGAGTTACTACTGAATACTCTTGTGCTATTTTGAGAGTCACAACTCCGTCTTTCGCATTCTTTGAAACATTTTCAAGGATGTTAAGAGCCTTCCTTGCATCTCCATCTGAAACTTGTGCAATAAAATCAGATACTCCTTCTTCAAATTTCAAACCTTTTAGAACTTCGTCTTTATTAATTGCATTTTCAATAATCTTCTTTATTTCAGCATCTGTGAGCTTATTAAAAACAAATACAGAAAGCCTCGAAAGTAAAGCATTATTGACATAAAATGACGGATTTTCAGTAGTAAGTGCAATGAGTATAATCTTTCCCTGTTCTATGAACGTTAGAAAGGCATCCTGTTCTTTTCGATTAAAATGCTGAATTTCATCAACAATAACAACAGGTGTTTCTTTCACAAAAAGGTTTTCTTTGGTAAGGTCCTTTAGAAGTTTTTTAACATCTTTAATGTGCTCAGTTGTTGCTGAGATTGTTATGGTCTTTCTTCCCTGTGTTAAAATTTGTGCAATGGTTGTCTTTCCAGAGCCAGGTAGCCCCCATATTATAAAGGAGGAAAGTTTACCACTCTTTAACATATTAAAAAGGGGAGCACCCGGCTTAACAAGGTGCTCCTGCCCTACGAATTCCTCAAGTGTTTTAGGTCTTACCCTTACGGGAAGCGGTTCTAATTCCATCTAAATCTCTTCTATTTGTGCAAGTTGTTCTAAGACAAAATTCCTAATCTCCTCAGGCGTCTTATTCTCATAAACCACTTTTCCGTTGAGAATTATGGGAACAAGCGCCTCAGTGCCAGTCCCCGTTTCGTCGTTTTTCTTTACCTCGTAAATAACTTTGCCATTTTCAAATCTTTTATAAACCTTTTTTCTTCCAGAATATTTTCCTCTTTTTGCAATTGATGTGCCGTTTACTTCAACAATATCCATTGCAAAATCTATTGTATCAGCGTTAGAAATAGAAGTCCCCACTCCAAAACCATCCACAACACCAGATTCTACAAGTTGTTGTACAGTTTCTTCATCAAGTCCACCAGAGACAAGGATTTTTACTTGATCAAAACCACGTAGGTCAAGTTCCCAACGGACTTCTCTTGCAATATCAACGATATTTCCGCGGCGTGATCCTGGCGTGTCCAGTCTTACACCGTAAAGATGCTTTCCTATTGTTTGCGCTGCAAGAATAGACTCAAATTTTTCGTCTTGGAACGTATCAACAAGTGCAAGCCTTGGGACTGACGGATCTATAATTTCATCAAATGCCTTTACTGCTTCAACAATTCCTCCCATATTTATAATTAGCGCATGCGGAATCGTACCCGTTGGAGGTTTTCCTATTGTACTTGCTCCAATCAAACTTGAAACCGCATCACAACCGCCAATGTATGCTGATCTATCAATCATTGGTGCAATCGCAGGATGCATTCTCCTAATTCCAAACGAAAGAAGAGATTTGTCTTTTGCTATTTTTCGAAGCCTTGCAGCCTTTGTTGCAATTCCAGATGCTTCACAAATAAAACCAAGGATTGGAGTTTCAAATCGAGCAAATTCAAGATACGGCCCCTCTATAACCATTACAGGCACAGGATATCCTCTTACATCCCTTGCCGTAAAAATGCTTCCCTCAGGAAGTGCATATAGGCTAACATTTTTCCCTTCAAGAACTTCTATTACCTCAGGAAGTCCTACAAATACACCCCAAGGATATTTAAGTCCCTGCACAGTAAAATCAGCAACAACATTGTTATTAATACCTTTCTTTTTTAAAATTTCTTCGGTTCTTGTAAAATAAACATCAGTTGTTAAACCTTCTTTTATCTCTTTTTCACTTGCAATAAACACATTCAACCTCCTTCAACTATTTTTTCACTTCCATCGCTCTTGCAAGAATAAGGACTGCATCCTTTCTTTTTATAGGGTCGTTTGGATAAAACATAAGTTGCATATCGGAAACAGACCCCTGTATTATATTCAAATCAAAGGCTGTTCCAATCTCTTTATAGCCAAAATAAGTATAAGGAACATCAGAGAAAGGAGACACCGCATCAGGCTTTGCTAGTAAGAGTGCTCTCATAAGAAGTGTAACAAATTCCCCTCTTGAGATTACACGAGTTGGAGCAAATTGGTTAGAGGAAATTCCTTTAATTATCCCCCTCTTAACACCTTCTTCAATATAATTATGAGCCCAATACGTAACGCTTACATCAGAGAAAGATGAAGTTGAATAGTCTTTAGGTGTAATTCCAAGTGCTCTTAAAATAAGGACTGTTGCCTCGGCTCTTGTAAGGTTATTATCGCTCCTGAATGTGTTATCGGGATACCCTTTTACAATTCCTTTATCAACAAGCACCTTTAGATATTTTGAAACATAGTAATCGTTTACGTCTGAGAAAACAGGCGTAAAACTTGGAGTTCCAATCGTGAAATTGGTTGTTGCCTCAACTCCATAGTTATTGACAAGATAAAATTTTACAGTATATATCCCTGTATCAACCTTATTGCCTTTTGAATCAACCATATCCCAGGATACTGAAAACGCCTTTGTACCATTCGCAGGAATGTTAACCTCAGTTATAACTTGAGCAAACATTCTTGCAATTCCCCATTTAAAGATAATCGCGTTGCCCTTCATGATAACAAAGTCGTAAATCTGCGAAGTATTGAATTTCAGAGTAATAGGCGAATCAGAAGTATTCGTTACGGTAAAAAGAAATCTCACTGTCTCATTCAAGGCATACTCATTTCTATCAGTCACAACCTTACCTACAAGAGGCAGATTTGCAGATTTTCCATTAGCTACACTTGTAAAAGTCATAAACATCACCAATAAAGCAATTAAAATTTTCTTCATTCTTATCACCTCCATTAATTAGATATCCTATTCTCCTTTTTTGTTCCATTAAAATGCTTCCCCCGGTTTCAAAATAAGGCATGTTGAACGAGTTTCTTTATCAACCATTTCCTTAAATCTTTCGATATCAACAGAAATTATATCCCAGGTATTATAATGCATAGGGACAACATACTTGGGATGAATCATCTTTACTGCCATAAGGGCATCGTTTGCATCCATTGTAAAATAACCACCAACAGGTAAAAATGCAATATCAATAGAAAATTGGGATCCTATAATGCTCATATCAGAAAAGAGTGCCGTATCGCCTGCATGATAAATCGTCAAGTCATCCAGTTTTATAACATACCCTACAGAGACCCCTCCGTATATCAAATTTCCATTTGCATTAATGGAAGAGGTATGAATTGCCTGAACCATTTTTACCGAAAATTTATCAAAATAAACAGTCCCACCTATATTCATCAAGACAAGATTTTTAACACCTTCCTTCCCAAGATAATGTGC
Source organism: Caldisericum insulae (assembly GCF_047785965.1). Classification (NCBI taxonomy): domain Bacteria; kingdom Pseudomonadati; phylum Caldisericota; class Caldisericia; order Caldisericales; family Caldisericaceae; genus Caldisericum; species Caldisericum insulae. The sequence continues at coordinate 143,886 of NZ_JBLOBF010000003.1, read as the reverse complement.
AACTTCATAAATTGCTATAACAGTTGCGTCATTATTCTTTGCAATTTGAATAGTATCCCCAAGGTGATCCGAATGTCCATGTGTTACAAGAATATATTTTGTGTTGCACTCTTCAACTTTCATTGGATTTAAGGGATTACCTGTAAAAAATGGATCAATAACGATGTTCCCAAAATCGTTAATTATCATAACTGTTGCATGTCCTAAATAAAGAATCTTGCTCATATTAACCCTCCTTTATTTTGCAATTCTTTGAAGAATGTATCAAGTTCTTCATGAATTACAAAATCAAACATATAATCCATTGAAGTTTTTGTTTTATTTACAAGAATTTTAGAACCTCTTGCAAATTGAACAAGGGTATTTGCAGGATAAACTTCTAAAGATGTACCAAGCGCCAAGAAAACATCGTAATCAGAAACACAACTTGAAGCCTTATCAAAATCAATTACTGGCTCGCCAAAAAATACAACATCAGGTTTAATTATTCCACCACATGATTCACAATGAGGCACAACATTCTTCTTTATTAATTCTTTCATTCGATCAAAAGAATACTCTTTTCGACAATTTAAACAGTGAGATTTCTCTACACTTCCGTGCAAATGGATCACATTTTTAGATCCGGCTTTCTCGTGTAAAAAATCAATATTTTGAGTAACAATGCAAACAGGACATTGGCTCTCGAGGTTAGCAAGAAATTTGTGAGTAAATGTTGGCTCTGCTTTTTCAAAAACTGGATACATTTCTCTTGCAAAATCGTAAAAAGGCTTTGGATCATGGAGAAAGTAATATATGTCAAATACATTTTCACTATAAAGTCCCTTCGTATAAATGCCTGTTTCTCCTCTAAAATCGGGGATTCCTGCATTAACCGATATACCTGCACCTGTCAAAACTGAAATACTTTTAGCATTTTTTAAAACCGCAAGGACCTCATCAATCATAAGCTCTTTATTTTTTCGACGACACTTGCTATACTTTGTGCTAACTCATTATCAAAGTTCTCGGAAACCCGCAGTGACTCTTCGTAGTGCAAAAGCGCTTTGTCCTTGTCTCCCAGATAAAAGTATGCCTCCCCAAGGAAGAATTGGGATGTAAGATAAGTATAAGGATTTTTCGTTTTGTCAATATCGTTAATAATTTCTTCAATATGATCTCTCACTTCAGAAATAAGTTGTGGGTCATTTTTAAGAAAGAAAAGTTCCCTTAAACACACTGAAATTTCGTAATGTATTCTTATGAAACTCTCCTTGTGAGTATCCTTAGGGAAGTAATTCAGCGCCTCTTCAAAATAACCCAGTGCATTCTCAAGTAGTTCTATCTTTGTTTTTTCATCAATATCTTTAAGTCTTGACTCGTTAAGGTAAAGAGTGCCAATATTAAAAAGTGTTGTCGCATAATCTTGAGGATCTTTATCTTTGTAGATATCAAGGACATATTTGTAGTGTTCAAGTGCTTCTTCATAAAAATCTTTATCTTCCTTTAAAAGGGCAAGTTCCAAAAGAGACGATGCAATGTGCGAACGGGTTGAAGCAATATCAAGGAGATCGTCGTTTTCAAAGTAGTTAAGACTTTCTCTAAAGGCTTCTATCGCTTTCTTAAGAAACTCTTCCTTTTTCTCAAGATCCCTTTCAAATTTTCCCAAAATAAAGTTTGACACACCAATGCCATGGTAAATGAGCCCTATAATCTTATTATCCTCTGCCTCATCCTTTAGTTTTAGCGCTTCCTCAAAATACTTAAGAGCCTCTTTTATGGATTCAATTTCCTTTCCTAAAAGATATGTATTTGCAAGATTATAATAAACCCTTACAAGTTTAGATTTATGGTCTGTATCCTTTAGAAGCTCAACTGCATTAAGATAGTGCTTTGCTGCTGTTTCAAGATTATAAAGAGGATCCTCAATGTGAGCAAGTTTATAAAAGACAAATCCCTTGTTAGATTCAATTTCCGCAAGGTCCTCTTTATTTTCAACGGTTTTTGCAATTTTCTCAGCCTCATCAAAGTTAAGTAGGGCGCTTACTATATTCTCACGCTCATCACCAAGGTCAGAAAGTAATAAATATGTCAATCCCAAATTCATAAAAATACGCAGTCTCTCGTAAGAAGACTTTGCATTCTTTAACTCTTCTTTTAATGACAAAATTGAATTCAAAAGTTCGTCGTAATTTTCCATTTTTTCATCTCCTCACAGAAATTATACTACTTATGCAAATTTAAGGGAAACTACTTTTGAAACACCTGCTTCTTCCATTGTAATACCGTAAAGTATATCGGCTTTTTCCATTGTTTGCTTGTTGTGTGTAATTACGATAAGTTGAGATTTTTTTGACATACTTTCAAGGAGTTTTCCAAATTTGTAGACATTTTCATCATCAAGAGCAGCATCCACTTCGTCCAAAACATAAAAAGGTGAGGGGTTTACTTCAAATATAGCAAAAAGAAAGGCAAGTGCAACCAAAGATTTCTCACCACCCGACAAAACGCTTAGTGGTTGTTTTTTCTTAAATGGAAGTCTTACGCTTATCTCAACTCCCTTAACCTCAGAAAATTCATCTAAGATTTTTTCTATCTTTGCTTCTCCTTCTCCAAAGATTTCAAGAAATATTCTTTCAAAATGCTTATTCAGAGCATTAAATGTCTCTTCAAATTTTTCCTTTATGGTGTGCTCAAGCTCATTTATGTACTTTTCAAGTTCTTTCTTTGCATTTGCTATATCATCAAAAACAACTTTCTTCTCCTCATAATTCGCCTTCAATTCTCCTTCTTTGTCAACGGAAGTAAAATCAAGAGGTTTAAGGTTTTCAATTTCACTTTTAAGTCTCTCAATTTCTTTCTTCAGGCTCTCTTCTGATAACTCGTTACTTACGGGCGCTTCCTTAAGACCTTTTTCTTCTAATTCATTTATGATGCTTCCAATACCTACTTCAATTCTTGCGATGTTTAGTTCAATCTTTTCTATGACTCCATGGATTGATTCTTTCTCATCATTCAATTTTTCAAGCATTACTCTTAAATTTCCTTCCTCAACTTTTTTCAAATTCAACTCATCTTTTATTTTTTCGATTTCCTTTGAAACTGAAAGAAGTTCTAATTCAGATTCGTTTAAGAGTGCAATTTCATTATTTAAAGCATTTTTCTTTTCTTCGATCTCTTTTAGAATTTTTTCGTATCTTTTATCAATTTCTATAAGATCCCTGTCTATACTTTCAATTCTTTTACTTAAATCATTATTTTCATTTTCAAGATTTTGAATTTTAAGCTCTATCTCGCGCTTCTTAATTGACAACTTCGATATTTCATCTTTTAATTTGTCAGTTTCGCTTCTTAGACTTGATAGCTTTGAGAAGTCGAATGAGGCTTTGAATTTTAACTTTTCTGCACGTTCATTCTTAAGGTCCGTCAATAACTTTTCGAATTTCTCAATTTCTATTTTGTTATTTTTTAATTCGTCTTCAAGCTTTTCTCTTTCAAGAATTTTTCTTTCTGTATCTTTTGCCAAATTTAACTCGTTTAGTAAATTTCTTCTACTGTTATCAAGGATATTCAAATCGTTCTTTTCATTTTGAACAATAACTTTAAGTGACTGTAGCTCTGTTAAGAGTGCATTATACTGATGCTCTTCCTCGATATTTATTCCTGAGCTTTTTTCTACCTCAAATGGCGAAAGGACAACATACCCATCGCCTGTAACAATTTTTCGTATAAAAATTTTTTTGTATAACGCCTTAAATCTTTCAATCGCTTCCTCAAGTGTTTCTGTGTAATAAATTCCCAAAAGAAATTTGCTATCAATTCCTATAACTTCGCCTATTGGCTTAAGTCCCCACTGAGCATCACTTAGATCTCCGAGAGGAACATCTATAAAAAATCTTTTCGCATTTTCTTTTCTAATATCTTCAACCGATTCAACTACAACACCTTCAAAATAATCCTTCAAACCAAAAAGGTTTTTATTAATGCCAAGAATTTGTCCAAGTGTACCATTTTTGAAAGAGGGAATTGTTGCACTATCGAGAATATTTTTGAGAGTTTTAATTCTAAACTCAAGCACTGCAATCTCTTTTTCTTTATCAACTATCACCTTTTTCTTTTCTTCTATTACCTTATTTACCTCTTCAAGTTCCAAATTAATCTTGCTTATATCTGCAGGTATTAAGTTTTTTAATGGAGCAATTTTTTGCTCAAGTTCAAAAGATCTCCTCTTAATAATTTCTAATTCTTTTTCAAAAGCGCTTATTTTTCTTTCTATTTGAATGCGCTCTGATTCTCTTTGTTCAATTTCCTCGTTAAACCTGTTGTATTCTTCTTCAAGGGCATCCCTTTGGTTTTTCTTTATTGTAAACTGTGACTTTAGAATATTTTCTTCGTTTTCAACTTGTAGAAGCTCTTCCTTCAACTTTTCAAGATTTTTCTTATTGTTTTCGATGTCAGAATATATATAGGACTTTGTCTTCAAGAGACGTTCTTTCCTTAAGTTTTGTTCTGTAAGTTCGTTTTCTTTAATTTCAATTAGATTCTTAATTGAATCAATATCGTTTAAGATCTTATTTTTCTTTATGGTAAGGTCTTCTCTTTTTTTATTATAGGTTTCAAAGACATCAAGTTTAGCTTCAAGCTCGCTACTTAGCTTTTCATACTGACCCTTTACCTCAAGCAATTTTTCTTGAATACCAGTCTCCTCTTTTTTCTTTTCATTTAACCCAATTTTTAAAGATGAAAGCTCTCTTCTTAATTTAAAGAGTTTAAGCCCATACAATTTTTCTTCAAGAGATTTCAAATCAGACATAAGAGAATAATAAATATGGACTTTTTTTGCTTCTCTTAGAACTCTGTCATACTCATTTTTTACAGAGGAGAGCACAACTGAAGCCTTTGCCAAGTTATCTTCTGTCTCTTCAAGTTTCTTTTTTGCTTCCTCTTTACGCTTCCTTAGGTCTGTAATCCCCGCAACTCGGTCAATCATACTTTTCTTTTCCTCTGGTTTTGCAAGAAGAATTTCTTCAATTCGACCCTGTCCAACAATTGCATGTGTAAGTCCAAATATATTTGAAGACTTAAATATCTCCTGAACACTTTGGAGGCTAGAATCACTACCATTAACAATGTATTTAGTTTCTTTGCCTCTAATAATTCGCCTTTCTATGATGATCCTTGGCGTTTTAAGAGGAAGTAATTTATCTTCGTTATTGATTATAATTTTAACTGAGGCTACATTCATGGGCTCTTTACTTACGGAGCCAGCAAATATTAGATCAGAGGACTCACTTGCGCGCAAAAGTGAGAGTCTATTCTCACCAAAAAGAAACCTTATAGCATCAACAATGTTGCTCTTTCCAGAGCCATTAGGACCAACAATACAAGTGAGTCCCCTTCCAAGAATAAATTTGGTATTATTAACGAATGTTTTAAATCCAAAAATCTCGATACTCTCAATATGCATTAAAACCCTTGTATATATCCGTTTTCATCAATATTAAGTTTTGTTGCAAGTGGTTCTTTTGGAAGCCCTGGCATTGTGTTAATTTTGCCAAGGATTGGCACTATGAAGTTTGCACCCCTCAAAGCACGCACCTCTTTAACAGTTACAACAAAATTTTCTGGTCTACCAAGAAGTTTGGGATTATCGGATAAAGAACTCTGTGTTTTTGCCATACATACAAAGGCATTATCCATAGAAAGCTTTTCTATTTCTTTAAGATTTGTCTCAGCTTCATCGCTATAAACAACATCCTTTGCTCCATACATTTTTGTTGCAATTTTATATATCTTTGCCTTCACAGGTTCATTAAGTTCATACAAGAAAGATGGAATTACCTCTTTTGCATTCTCAACAACTGCCTTAGCAAGTGCTTCGCCACCAACACCGCCTCTCTCATAAACATCCGATAGTGCAAAAGGAACACCTTCCTTTGAAAGTAGATTTGAAATTACTTCAATCTCCTTTTCTGTATCAGTTGGGAATTTGTTCAGTGCAACCACAACCGGAACACCAAAAGTTTTCATATTTTCGATATGCTTCTCTAGATTTGCAAAACCTCTCTTAACCGCCTCTACATCTTCGACATTCTCATCTTTTTGTCCACCGTGATATTTCAAAGCTCTAATCGATGCAACAATTACAGCTGCAGAAACTTTAAATCCACCAACTCTTGAAACTATATCTAAGAACTTCTCTCCGCCAAGATCAGTTGCAAAACCGCCTTCCACAAACACATAACCTGCAAATTGTAATGCAAGTTTTATTGAAATAACTGAGGCACTCCCATGTGCAATATTTGCAAAAGGACCCGTATGGATAAAAACGGGGTTATTTTCAAGGGTTTGGACTAAATTGGGGTTTATAGCATTCCGCAAGATTACAGCCATTGCTCCTTCTGCTTTCAAGTCCTTTGCGAAAACAGGGGATCTATCGTAAGTCATTCCTACATAAATTCTTGAAAGCCTTTCTTTAAGATCATTAAGATCACTTGAGATTCCTAAAATTGCCATAACTTCTGAAGCAACGGTAATGTTAAAACCATCTTCCCGAGGAATTCCACCCTCAATTCCACCAAGTCCAACTACTATGTGCCTTAGAGCTCTATCATTCATATCCATAACTCTTTTGAATTTGATTCTCCTCGGATCAATACCAAGAGGATTCCCTTGATAAATACTATTATCAATCATTGCACTTAGGAGATTATTTGCGTATTCTACTGCAGGAAAATCGCCAGTGAAGAGAAAGTTAATTTCTTCCATTGGGACAACTTGCGCATATCCTCCACCTGTTGCACCACCCTTAACACCAAAAATAGGGCCTAAAGATGGTTGCCTTAAAACACCTATTGCTTTATATCCTAAAAGATTTACTGCATCCGTTAAACCAATCGCAGTAGTAGTCTTGCCTTCTCCATGAGGGGTGGGAGTCATGCCAGTTACAAGGACAAGCTTACCTTGTATTCTATCAATCGATTTCAACAACCTATGATCAATTTTAGCGACATAATCTCCATAAAGCATTAAGGAATCCAAAGGAATATCAAAGTTACTTGCAATTTTGTCAATCTTCATCAATTTTGCATTTTTTGAAATTTCGTAGTCTCTTATATTCTTCTCCTTAAATAAATTTTTCTAAAATATACACAAAATGTTCAAAACTTGCAACCATTCTTTTTAAACTATTTACGCATCTCCTTCTTATTTCACTGTTAAACATATTTCTCATTAAAGCGTCTTTTGAGATTCTTTCAAATTCTCTAAAGAACATTATCGAATCTCCTAAGGCTTCAATCCCCTCAAATAAAATCTTCTGCTCATCTTTAGAAAGGAAGTGATAAATACCAAGCAAATATACCTTCAACCCGTAAAGAGCAGTCATTTGATTTTGTATTGTCTCAGTTAAGATTAATGAACTCATGCCGTGAAAAGTCTTTGAGTTATCGCCAAGATCTTTTATAAACATTTTGAAGGCATTTTTTCCAACGAAGTAGTTTAATGAGTCTTTATTCCTCTCGTAGTAATTGTGATGTATTTCATATGCTATATCCCTAAAAATTGATTGTTGATAAAGATCCTTTCTTTCAATTTTAGATACATTAAGCTTTAAGATTCTAACATTCTCATCAAAACCACCAACAGAAAGTTTAAATCTATCAAACCCATGCTCACATATCAAAGTATCTTCTGTGCGCTCAATTACAAGACAATTTCCTGGAATCAGAACAAAAGGAAGTTCAACATCTTTAATTGCATCTACATTTAAAAAGTTCAACTGAAAATTGAGGTATTTCTTTAAATTGAAAGCAAAATAAGAAAAATCTTCGTAAATTGAAGGATTTTCGTAACTATATACGAATCTCAATGAAAGTCCCAAAAAAACCGCAAGTTCATGAATGAGAATTTCAATATCATTTTTTAAGATTATCTTCTCAAGAGCAATAAGAAGATCATATGTCGGTAGATTTTCAGTATTTTTCAGTTTTTCAATAATTGAATCGTAGTCCATTTCAATAAAATTATAAGTAATTTCTGTAATTTTAGCATTTGAAATTTTTGTATATTTATTATAATTTGTTAATGGATTACAATATAATTCTTTACTTAACAGGTTTTTTGGGAGGTTTATTATCATTTTTCCCGTTTGGCGTACTCAAAAAAGGAGCAGTAAAGCTCAATAAGAAAGTTTCTGTAATTATTCCTGCAAGAAATGAGGAAAGTAATCTCATAAACATTTTAGAAGACTTAAAAAATCAGACATACAAGCCTTACGAAATAATTGTCGTAAACGATGAGTCGGAAGATAAAACTGAAAGTATTGCAAAACAAAATGGCGCAAAAGTAGTATCAATTAAGGAAAAACCAAAAGAGGTTTTAGGTAAACCATATGCATGTTTAAAAGGATTTGAGGAATCAACTCAAGATTTACTACTCTTCTTAGATGCTGACCTAAGACTTGGAAATGATGCAATTGAAAAACTTTTATACACATATGAGCTTGAAAATGCCGTAATAAGTGTATGGCCATATCATGAAATCAAAACATTGGAAGAAAATTTTTCTTTCTTTTTTAATTTTATAGGGGCAATTTCCCTTAACAATTTTTCCTTAATAAATCGATTCTTGCCTATACAAGGCCTTTTTGGCACATGCATTCTCATAGATAGAGATACCTACGAAAAAACTCAAGGACACAAAAACATCCTGAAAGAAGTAGTTGAAGATTTGGCTCTTGGGAAAGTAATCGCAAAAAAAGGGCATTAAAATAAAAAATTTTCTTGGAAGAAAGGATATTAAGTTTAGGATGTATAAAGGTGGCTTCAAAGAATTACTCTCAGGCTAGTCTAAAAATTTTTCAAAAGGTGCTGTTTCAACACATCCTTCGAATTTTATCATCGTTTTCATTTTCATAACGGCAACTTTCTCGATTCTTTTTCATCTTAAAGAGTATTTTATATTTGCAATATTTTTCTCAGTTGAGTTTCTTCTTTTTGGAAGAATTATTGGAAACTTTAATCCAGTTTTACTTATGCTATATCCCATACATTTGTTTATATTCTTTATAATTTTTGCAAATTCAATCTTGCAAACTTTTATAAAAAGAGAAGTAGAGTGGAAAGGCAGAAAAATTAAAATAAGATGAGCTCAACTAAATTTATATTTCTATTTTTAATTGAGTACTTAATCGGTTCAATAATGTTTTCATATATAATTGCTAAAATATATAATATTGACCTCAGAAAATTCAGAGACGGCAACCCTGGTGGTTCAAATTTATGGAGACTTAAAGGCATTAAGCTTGGATTAATCGCAATTTTCCTTGATTATTTAAAAGGGTTTATACCTCTTTACTTTATTATCTCAAAAAACAGCTTAACTCCTTTTGAGCTAACTTTAATTCCAATTGCACCATTACTTGGACATATTTTCTCTCCGATGTTGAATTTCAAAGGAGGCAAGGGAATTGCAACAACATTTGGTATATGGTCAGCACTTACAAAGTATGAAGTTCCGCTAATTTTAGGTACTGTTTATACAATTTTTATATTCATCAAAAGAGAAAATACAACTCCAGAATTCGATGCCATTCGTGCATTAAGCGGTATGTTTTTAACCTTAATATTCATTTATGTAGCACATAGAGAGTTTATTAATGTAGCAATTTTAAACACAGTTCTATTGATTTTTTCTCACAAAAGAGAGATAATAAACATAGTAGAAAGGAGGCAAATATGATTAAAAATCAGTGGTATGTCGTCTTATCATCAAAAGAATTGAAAGATAAACCTATTGGACTTACAAGATTCGGGGAAAAACTTGTAATGTGGAGGACAAAAAACGGAATTGCATGTATCAGAGATATATGTGCCCATAGAGGTGCAAGCCTCTCAAGAGGAAAAATTGTCGAAGGACACATTCAGTGCCCATTTCACGGCTTTCAATATGATTCAAACGGTAGGGTAGTTTTAATACCAGCAAATGGAAGGAACTCAAAAGTTCCTGAAAACTTTAAAGTAAAAAGTTATAAAGTAAAAGAAAAAAATGGATTTATATTTTTGTTCTATGGTGATGAAGAAAAAGCTCCCGATAAGATACCATTTTTTGACTGGATTGACGATAGTTTTGCATATGATGAATTAAAAGATCCTTGGAATACGCACTATTCAAGATGCATTGAGAATCAACTTGACCCAATTCATCTTCCATTTGTCCACTATAATACAATAGGAACAGGCAATAGAACTGTTGCAGATGGACCAGTTGTGGAGTGGTTTGATACTGATAAGATGCGCTTCTATGTGTTTAATAGAAAAGACGATGGTACTCCTCCAAAGAAACCAGAAGAACTAAAAGGACAGAAAAGTAAGGTTTATCTTGAATTCATTTTCCCAAATATTTGGCAAAATCACATAAGTGACAAATTCTTTATCGTTGCTGCATTCGTTCCTGTTGATGAAGAACACTCTTTAGTCTATGTTAGACAGTATGTAAAACTTACGGGAATTAAATTTATAGATAAACTCATCGCAACGCTTTCCATTCCATTTGATAGAATTGTGCTTCATCAAGACAGAAGGGTTGTGGAAACACAAATTCCCAAAAAGAGTTCATTACATATGGATGAAAATCTTGTGCAGGGGGACCTTCCAATAATTGAATACAGAAAAAGAAGGGAAGAACTCATAAGGCAAAATAACTGACATGAAGAATTATAAATTTAACTTAATTATTCCAAAGCTTGAGAAATTTGTAAAAGACCTTGGAGTGCCCGTTGTAACTCGCATTAAAGAAAAGGAGGCTGATCCTTTCAAAATTCTCATAGGCACAATTCTTAGTTTGCGAACGAAAGATGAAACAACAGAGCAAGCCGCAAAAAGATTGTTTGAGGTTATAAAAACGCCTCACGACCTTGTTAAACTAAGTGAAGAAGAAATAGAAAAACTCATATATCCTGTAGGTTTTTACAAAAGAAAGGCAAAGCAAATAAAAGAAATCGCATGGACACTTATACAAAAATATGGAGGCCGTGTCCCAAATGATCTTGAGGAACTCTTAAAAATGAAAGGCGTTGGAAGAAAAACTGCAAACCTTGTCATAACTGAAGCCTTTGATGACTACGGCATTTGTGTTGATACTCATGTTCACCGCATTTCAAATAGGCTTGGCTGGGTAAAAACAAAAACCCCTGAACAAACCGAAATGGAATTGCGAAAAATACTCCCAAAGAAGTACTGGAAGACCATAAACCCCATTCTTGTCACATTTGGCCAAAATATTTGCAAGCCTGTAAGCCCTCCCTGTTCTAAATGCCCCATTAAAGAGTTATGCCCAAAAATAGGAGTAACAAAGTCTCGGTAAGAAATTTTGAAACATACCCCTTTTGTTGTAAAATAATTCGCTATGAAAAAGATAATTTTAGTTTTATTAATATTTTCTCTTTTGTATTTTGTAGGTTGCGGCAACTCTTATAAGATAAATTTCTTTGATGAAGTCACAGGAAAACCTATTAATACCGTTATTATAAATGGAAAAACAATTGAAGGGGAAGTGAAGCTCTCTCCAAATACTTATGAGGTGTCTGCAAATAATTATGAGGAAAAAACAGTATCTGTAAATAAGGATACAACAACTTTTTTCTTAAAGCCTATTTCTTACCTTTCAGTCGAAGCAAATGCAAGGATTAACTCTATAAAGATTGATAACAAATATTATGAACCAGTAAGTCTAATTGTAAATGGACGAGAAGTATTCGTTATTTCCCCAGTTGCATTAGGAAAGCATAAAATTGTGATCGAAAGCAAATTCTTTATTCCACTCTCAAAAGAAATCGAATTCAAAGAAGGCGAAAACCATTTAAATGTTGCTCTTTCGGTAGATAATGTTACATTCTCAAAGTTCCTTGATACGGTCGAGTTTCCTCTTGAAGGCTCTTCAAATAAGAAGATTGCAGTAAAAATAAATGGTATTGCAAACAAAAACCCCGTGAAAAAGGAAATTGAAGTTGAAAAAACCGGCGATTTCCTTACCTTTAAAGATGGAAATTTAACATACTCTTATAAAAATGGTGATTTTGACATCAATGGTCGTAGACCAAATGAAGAAGAAAAGGCAATTTTATCTTATTCAAAATCTGTTATCGAGGAGTTTTTAAATTTAAGAAGTACTTTAAAATCTTTGAATCTAAAAGAAGTTAAAGATAACGAATTTATTTTATCAAAGACAGGTGACTTTGAAGGAAGAAAAATAAACGAGTCAATATCATTTACTCTAAATAACGCAAAAATTACTAACATAATTTTGAACATTGTACAAGAACAAATAAACACTAACTTGTCAATAGAAGTGGAGGTTAAGTAGTTATGGGATTTACACACTTGCATCTTCACACTGAATATAGCCTTCTTGACGGAATGAATAAAATTTCAGAACTTTCTTCCCGGGTTAAAGAATTAGGAATGGATGCTGTTTCTATAACTGACCATGGAAATATGTATGGAGTTATTGAGTTTTATGATGAAATGAAGAAAGCAGGCATCAAACCCATTATTGGTGTTGAGGTTTATATTGCTCCAAATGGTGTGGAAAAAAAAGAAAAAGACGAAGAGCGATACCATCTTATTCTTCTTGCAAAAAGCCTTAAAGGATACAAAAACCTTACAAAAATTGTAACAGAAAGTTATATAAAAGGATTTTACTATAAACCAAGGATTGACTTTGAAATTCTCAAAAAATACAATGAAGACATTATCGCAATGTCTGCCTGTCTTCAAGGCGAAATTTCTGCAAAAGCACTTAAAGGAGACATAAAGGAAGTCAAGAAAGCACTTTATAAATACCTTGATATATTTGGCAAGGAAAACTTCTTTGTTGAAGTGCAAAATCACGGACTTGATGAAGAAAAGGCAGTTATAGAAGTTGCAAAAACTCTCAAAGACACAGAAGGCGTCAAACTTGTTGCTACAAATGATGCACATTACTTACGAAAAGAAGATGCGCACGCACACGATATACTACTATGCGTTCAAACTTTAAGGCCATTTGATGATCCAGAGAGAATGCGTTTTCCAAATCAAGAGTTCTATATAAAAAGCGAAGCTGAAATGCTTGAAGTATTCAAAGGTCTTGAAGATGCAGTTTATAATACAGAACTTGTAAAAGAATTGTGCAATGTCGAATTTGATTTTTCATCATACCACTTACCTGTTTATAGAAAAGATGAAAACTGGGATCCATCAAAAAACAAAGAGTACCTCGAAGAGTTAACTTTTAAAGGGATAAAAGAAAAATACGGAGACAAAGCAGAAGAAGTAATGGAACGAGCTCGCTACGAACTAGATGTCATTGAAAAGATGGGTTTTACCGACTACTTCCTTATAGTTCAGGACTTCATAAATTATGCAAGAAATAATGATATTCCCGTTGGACCAGGACGTGGTTCTGCCGCAGGGTCTGTTGTTTCATATGCTTTAGGTATAACAGAAATTGATCCGATTAAATACAATCTATTCTTTGAACGATTCCTAAATCCGGAAAGAATAAGTATGCCTGATATTGATGTTGATTTTGGTGATAGAGGTAGAGATGCTGTTATAGATTATGTAAGAAAAAAGTACGGGGAGTCTCATGTTGCACAGATTGCAACATTTGGTAAAATGGAAGCACGCCAGGTTATCCGTGATGTTGGTCGTGCCTTAAAGTTCACATATCAGGAAACAGATAGAATTTCTAAACTCATTCCGCCAGGACTTAAACTTAAAGAGGCAATTGAAACACTTCCTGATTTAAGAAAACTCTACGAAGATTCACGCTATAAAGAACTTTTTGATGTTGCGCTAAAACTTGAAGGCCTTTCAAGAAACTTTGGTACCCATGCAGCAGGAGTTGTAATAGGTGATGCACCATTAACTGAATATCTACCTCTTCAGACTGACAAAGATAATTCTATTATCACTCAATTTGATAAAGATGTTGTAGAACACATTGGGCTTTTAAAGATGGACTTTCTCGGTATTAAGAACCTCACAATAATACAGGATACAATAGACATGCTTAAATCGAAAGGGATCAATATTGATATAGACAAAATTCCTGAGGATGATAAAGAAACTTTCGATATGCTCAAACGTGGTGATTCAGTGGGCGTGTTCCAATTAGAAAGCGCAGGTATGAGAAGAGTTCTAAAAGGAGTTCAACCTGATAGTATAGAAGACCTTACAGCAGTTGTTGCCCTCTACAGACCCGGCACCATAAAGGCAGGAGGTATTGAAGAATACATCAACAGAAAATCTGGTAAAACAAAAGTAACTTACCCTCATCCAAAACTTGAACCAATTCTTAAAAATACATATGGAATTATTGTTTATCAGGAACAGGTAATGCAGATTGCAAATGCCCTTGCAGGCTACACTTTGGCAGAAGCTGATACCTTAAGGAAGGCTATAGGTAAAAAGATTCCCGAAATAATGAAAGCTCAAAGGGAAATATTTGTAAAGAGAGCAGTCGAGAATGGTGTTGATAAAATTGTTGCCGAGAAAATTTTTGATCTCATTGAATTTTTTGCAGGTTATGGATTTAATAAGTCTCATGCAGTCAGTTATGCAACGCTTGCCTACCGAACTGCTTATTTAAAAGCACATTATCCCAAGGAATACTTTACTGCCATATTAAACTCATACATAGGAAATGAAGATAAAACTCGTGAAACTCTCCTTGAAGCAATAAGCAAAGGCATACCCATATATCCTCCTGATATAAACAAATCAGATGCCCTATTTAAGGTAGAAGGAAGCGGAATTAGATTTGGTTTTCTCGGTATAAAGAATGTAGGAGAAGCCTCAATTAATGAAATAATAAAAGAACGCATTGCAAACGGGCCATTTTCATCGTTTAAGGATTTTGAAAAAAGAACAGCTTCCTTCAAGGTAAACAAAAAAGTTATTGAAAGCCTAATTAAGGCGGGTTGCTTTGACTCACTTGATGAGGACAGAAAAGCAATCCTTGAAGGTGGTTCAGAAACTCATGCAACCGTTTCCCTGTTTGGTGGGCTGCCACAGGCTACAACACCAAGGGTCCATGCAACAAGAGCAGACATCCTAAAATACGAGAAAGAAGCATTTGGATTTTATCTTTCTGATAACCCAATAAATGCATATCTTGGAATCCTTGAAGATCTTGGAATTGAAACAGTATCGCAAGTGATTTCAAAATTTAAAAGAGAAGAGGATATTGAAAGCGAAAACTCTCTTGATTCATTAGAAATTGAAGAAATCACAATTAACAAAGTCAAGGTTGCAGGCGTAATAAACAACGCTAAAAAATCAAAAACAAAAAACGGTAACTTTATACTCAGGTTTGACCTTGAAGATGGCGCAAATAAAATTGGATGCCTTGTTATGCCACAATACCTTGAAAAATTTTCTGAATATCTCGATAAAGATGGAATTGCAATAATCGAAGGAGAAATAAGGCAGGAAGAAGATTCGTTCACTCTCTTTGCAATGGATGTTGTTAAGTTCTTAACAGAGAAAGATATTAAGAAAAACGATAAAAATAACGCACTCCATATAAATATCTCATTGGATGAAGAAAGCTCTCAAACAGTATTTACAAAACTTTCAAAATTAAAGGAAATCGCACAGAGTTTTAAAGGCGAAGTCCCAATTATACTGCACATAAAAACTGACGGTGTAATCGTAAGAATTCACTCATCACCGAAATTCTCAGTTGATCCATTAAAGGGATTTATTTCAAAGTTAGAAGAAATATTTGGAAAAGACTCTTACGAAATTAAAAGCTTCCTTGAATAGAGTTGAAAAAATCTTCCAATAATGTATAATTCATTGAGTGCCGGAGTGGCGGAACTGGCAGACGCGGCGGACTCAAAATCCGCAGGGGTTCAGAGCTCCGTGTGGGTTCGACTCCCACCCCCGGCACCATTTTTATTTTCAAATATAAAGTAAATCTTTTGTATAATATTTGTATAATATTTATGAAATCATCTTGAAGGAGGTCGATTTAGATGGATTTAGGCATCAAAGGGAAAGTTGCATTCGTCATGGCTGGCAGTAAAGGGCTCGGTAAAGGTGTTGCCCTTAAACTTGCAGAAGAAGGCGCGCTTGTTTCAATAATGGCTCGTTCTATGGAAAATCTCAAAAAGGCACAAGAAGAAATAAAAACTAAAACTGGCTTTGAACCGCTCATCGTTTCGGGAGACGCCACCAAAAAGGATGATGTACTAAGAGCAATAGATGAAACAGTTAAAACTTATGGCACAATACACATTCTTTTTACAAATGCAGGTGGACCACCATCAGGTGGATTCTTTGACGTAAAACCCGAAGACTACCTTGATGCAGTTCATTTGAATCTAATGAGCACAATCTATGCAGTTTATGGTGTTAAAGATCTTATGATAAAACAAAAATGGGGAAGAATTATTGCTTCAACTTCAATATCAGTTAAGCAACCACTTGATAATCTTATTCTTTCAAATGTTTCAAGAGCTGGGGTTGTTGCATTTATAAAGTCTGTTTCAAATTCACTTGCACCTTATGGAATAACGGCTAATGTAGTTGCTCCAGGCTACACAATGACTGAGAGAGTTGAAAACCTTCTTAAAGCAAGAGTAGAAAAAGAAGGAATAACGTTTGAAGAGGCAGAAAAGACAATGGTTGCAAGTATCCCGATGAAGCGTATTGGAACTGTCGAGGAATTTGCTTCTACTGTTGTATTTCTTGCTTCTGATAAGGCTTCTTATATAACTGGTATCGTTTTGCCAATCGATGGTGGCTTTATAAAGGGGGTGTAAGAATGATTAAGATAAATCCAGAACAAGATTTTGAGGTTGTATTAGATATTGCAACTAAGATGTGTGTTGCAGCTCGCACTGCTCCAAAAGCAAATGGACTTGATTCAATTGTTACGGCAATAGTATATGGGGAAGAACTTGATAAAATTAGAGAAGAAATGGTAAGATTTGGCACAGAGAGAAATCTTCAATACTTTATAAGAGATGCAAAAAACATTGAGGGAAAAGTTGTTGTCATTATCGGTTCTAAACCAAAAGAAAAGGCACACGGCTTTGAAGATGGCGAATCTGAGGAAACGGTTTTAAAAGAAAGTAGTGCAATAGACCTTGGTATCGCAATTGGAAGTGCTGTATCGCTTGGAAAAGATTTATGCATAGATAACAGAGTAATGTATTCGATTGGAAGAGCTGCAATTAATCTGAAAATTCTTGGCGAAGATGTAATAATTGCGTATGGCATACCTTTGAGTATTTCGGGTAAAAATCCGTTTTTTGATAGAAAATAAAAAGGAGGTAAACTTATGCAAGAATTATTACTAATTCCAGGGCCAACTCCTGTAAGTGATGATGTACTTGACGCAATGTCAAAACCCGTTATTTCACATACAAGTGTTGAATTTGCAAATTTGCTTAAAGAGACATTGTCCTATGTAAAGGATCTTTTTGGAACTAAAAATGGTTTTCCATTTGTTATAACAGGATCGGGAACTTTGGGTATGGAAATGGCAATAACAAACATTCTTGGGGAAAAGGACAATCTTCTCGTGTTATCACATGGATATTTTGGCGATAGATTTGAAGAACTCGCAAAACATCTTGGAATAGAAGTCGACAAGATAAAGGCAAACCCAGGCGAACATGTAGATCTTGAATTGCTAAGAAAAACACTCAAAGAAAAACACTATACTGCAGTAACTTTAACTCATGTTGATACATCAACAGGAGTGCTTGCAGATGTTGAAACTGTTTCAAAAATACTTCAAGAAGTAAGTCCTGAAACTCTATTTATAGTTGATGGCGTATGTGCAACTGGGGGAGTAAAAGAGGAGTTCGATAATTGGAAAATAGATGTAATCTTAACTGGCTCGCAAAAGGCACTTGCAACACCACCAGGACTAACACTTCTTACCTTCTCAAAAAGAGCAATCGAAAAAAGGAATTCAATTAAGCCACGTACTTATTATGGTGATATTTTAAAATGGATACCTGTTATGGAAGATGGCACAAAATATTTTGCAACACCATCCGTTAATCTATTTTTTTCACTTCATCAATCTTTAAAAGATATCTTTGATATGGGGCTTGAAAATTACTTTAAAAAACACGAAGACCTTGCAAGAAGAGTAAGAAACGCAATGAATGAGTTAGGTTTAAAGCTTGTTGCAAAAAGACCTGCACCAACGCTATCAGTATTCCTATATCCTGAGGGAATTGATGATAAAACATTTAGAGGAAGATTAAAAGATCATGGAGTTGTTATTGCGAATACGCTTGCAGAACTCTACGGAAAGGGTTTTAGAATCGGACACATGGGAAGCATTACGAAAGACGAACTACTAGTTGCAGTTTCAAAAATTGCAGAAACATTCGAAGAATTAGGAGTCAAAGTTAGTAAAGGAAACGTAATTAATGCATTCCTAAGTTAAGAAAATACTCTTGAAAAGAGGCGCTCTCCTAAGACAAGGAGTGTGCCTCCTATTATAAATGTAGCAAAGTAGCCAAGGTGAAGTGCAATAAATCCCGCAACAAAGGAGGCAAGAATTACAGCAAAATTGATTGACATGTTAAAAATTCCTAAAGCTTTACCACGTTCTTTGTGAGGTGTAAGATTTGTGATTTCAAGCGTTAAAGGAATGTAAAGAAAAGGCCAAGTAAAACCGAAGAAAACAAAACTTAAATAGATAAATACTTTCATGAAATCGATTTTAAATACAACAAAAATTCCAATTAGAATGAAAAGCATACCTCTTAAAAATAAGACATACCTTATAAAGAGTCGATCATATTTGGTCGTACGCAATTTTCCTATTAAGAAAAAGGCGATATTACCTGCAAAACTGTTTGCCGAATAAAGTAGGAATATCAGCTGAGATGATACTTTGAATACTTCCTTTAAAAATACAGTAAATATTGAGAATACAAGGTTTGCACCAAAAAATGCCATAAAAACAGCCATAGTAATAAGTCTAATATTCCTTGGTAGATTTCTTAAATCCACAACTTTAAAGAATTCACTTGCAAAATTTGCAACTTTAAGGAATAAAATCTTGGTTGTACGGAGATTCGGTATAACTTTAACCTTTAAGGCACCTCGTTCAATGGTTAAAAAAGAACTTAAAAGAAGAAGAATTGAAGCAATAAAAAAGATCATTTTGAGCTTAAGTATATCATTTAGGCTCTTCACTATGGTAAGCACAAAACTTCCAAAAAGCATACCGAAAGTCGAACCAACACTATTAAAGAGATTTAAATTATTAATTTGCCTTCTTACAAAGCCTTCATCTCCGATCTTCGAAAGGTGTAGAGTCATTGCAGGACCAGTGAAAGAAATTACATTTCCAAGTATGATTGAAAAAAGATAATAAATAAAGATAGATTTAACAAAAGCCATAAGAACTATTATAAAAGATGCAAGGAAAAAACTTGTATATATCAAGACAGAAATTCTTTTAATTCTATCCAATATGATACTTGCAGAAATTGAGCCTAAAAGGTTTCCAAACGAAAATAGTGCAACTGCAATAGATGCACTTTGTACATTGCCCCTTAGAGCAACTACCACATACAAACTTATAACTATATTAAAAAGAGAGATCGATGCACCTTGCAGTGCAAACGAAATAAACCATTTTTTAAATCCCATTTTAACCTTCAAGGATATTTTATATTAAAGATGGTTTTTGGCAAACTAATTTAAAAAGTATTGACTTAAAAATAAAACTTCATATAATAAAAAAAATTTTGCAAGGAGGAGAGCATGAAGAAAGTTTTAGTAAGCTTGATCTTGGTTGCACTGTTGCTTACAGTGTTTGTCCAAGTAAAAAGTGCTGAACCCTTATTTGTTGGTGGAGAACCACTCTCAATTAAGAATGAGGTTGCAACCGGTGAGTTTATCGTTGGATTTAAAGATGGGATTAATGTTGGATTAAAGGCTAAAGCACTCGAGAATTCAAAATCCTTAAAAGTAAAAAGAATCGGTCTTAAGAACTTTGCGGTATTTTCATTGACTCAAGGAAAAACAGTTGATTCAATGAAAGAATTATTGCAGAACGATCCAGATATTGCCTACATTGAACCAAACTTTATTGCACACGCATTTGCAATCCCAAACGACCCACTATTCTCACCATACCAGTGGGATCTATATGATTATGGAATGCTATCCAATGGATATGCATCTAATTATGGCATTCAGGCTGTTTCAGCTTGGAACATCACAAGAGGCACAGGCGTAAAAGTTGCCATAATCGATACAGGCATTGCTTATGAAAATTACACTGATCCTGTAACAGGCACTCAATATGCTCTTGCTCCCGATCTTGCAAATACAAAGTTTGATACTGCAAATGCCTATGATTTTGTAAATAATGATACTCACGCAAATGATGACAATGGACATGGAACACATGTTTGTGGGACAATTGCCCAATCAACAAATAATGGTATAGGTTGCGCTGGTATTGCATATGAAGCTACAATCCTCCCAATAAAGGTGCTTGATAGCTCTGGCTCAGGAACCTATGATGCAATTGCAAATGGAATTATATGGGCAGCAGATCATGGTGCAAGAGTTATTAATATGAGTTTAGGAGGAAGCCAAGGCTCAACCACGCTTTACAATGCTATTAAATATGCATACAACAAAGGTGTTGTAATTGTTTGTGCCGCAGGAAATGACGGAAGGTCTTTGGTAAGCTATCCTGCAGCCTATACAGAATGCATTGCAGTTGGAGCAACTCGATTTGATGGAACAAGAGCAAGATATTCAAACTACGGAAGCGCACTTGATCTTGTTGCACCGGGCGGAGATACATCAGTTGACCAAAACAAAGATGGCTATGGCGATGGAATATTACAACAAACATTCTCAGGAAGTCCCACAAGTTTTGGATATTACTTCTTCCAAGGAACTTCAATGGCAACTCCACATGTTGCAGGAGTTGCAGCATTAGTGCTATCGGTTCATCCAGAATTTACAAATGAACAAGTGAGAACTGCACTTCAATCAACTGCAAAAGACCTTGGATCAAAAGGTTGGGATAAATACTACGGTTATGGACTTGTTAATGCTTATGCTGCAGTAAACTGGAAACCATAGTTTATTAAACTATAAAAGATTGGGGGGCTTTTGCCCCCTTTCTTATATTTTCATATCCCTTCCACCTAAAACAATTACAATTTCACCTTTAGGCGGATTTGCCTTAAAGTATTCCAAAACCTCTTTAACAGAGCCTCTCACAACACTTTCATGAATCTTTGAAATCTCCCTTACAACTGAAACATAACGGTTAGAATCAAAAATGTCATTCATTATTGAAAGAACCT
The DNA here is from genome assembly GCF_047785965.1 of Caldisericum insulae. NCBI lineage: Bacteria > Pseudomonadati > Caldisericota > Caldisericia > Caldisericales > Caldisericaceae > Caldisericum > Caldisericum insulae. The sequence continues at coordinate 122,549 of NZ_JBLOBF010000003.1, read as the reverse complement.
TTACAAGTCTATATGGAGATTCATAAAAAACGACAGGGTATTCAAACTCTTTAAAGTATTCAAATGTCTTTTTAATTTTGCCTTCAGCTCTTTTAAGAAATCCATAGAAGAAGAATTTATCTGGTGGAAAGCCAGATAAAATAATTGCAGGGAGCACTGCGTTTGGCCCAGGTAAAACTTCAAAGTGAATATCCTCTTCTATACATCTTTTTACAAGATCATAGCCTGGATCAGAAATACATGGAGTGCCTGCGTCAGAAACAAGAGCAATTGATCGACCAAACTTTAGATCTTCAACAATATTCTCTAAAACTCTTTTATTTGAATATGAATGAAAACTCTTCAGAGGTGTTTTTATTTCATATTTATTGAGAAGATTTCTTGTAATTCTTGTATCTTCTGCAATTATATAGTCAACGCTTTTGAGTACTTCAAGAACTCTTAAGGTTATATCTTTAAGATTACCTATAGGTGTTGGGCAAATATAAAGTGGCATCTATTAAACTTCTTGCACCTCAACTACTTCAAACTCATCTCCAACCTTTATATCATTGAAGTTCTTCAAACCAACGCCACACTCATATCCTTTAACAACCTCTCTTACATCCTCCTTGAATCTCTTAAGTGATGAAACCTCAGTTGTATAAATAACAGTATTATTTCTTATAACCTTAACCCTTGCCCCTCTGTAGATTTTCCCTTCATTAACAAGGCATCCTGCAACTGTTCCAACATTGGGAACCTTAAATGTTTGTTTCACTGTAACTCTTCCAACAACGACTTCCTTTGTCTCTTTTATCTCAGCACCTTTCAAAAGCCGCTCAATCTCGTCAACAAGTTCAAATATAATATCATAGGTTCTTATTTCAATTCCTCTTGATTTTGCCTCATTTATCGCTTCTTGAACAGGCCTTACGTTAAATCCAAGAATAAAACCTTTAGAGGCCGATGCAAGGAGCACATCACTTTTGACAATCCCACCAACACCCTCGTGTACAATTTCAATTGGAATTGGCGATTTTATCTCACTTATTGCCCTTTTTACTGCCTCAAGAGACCCTTGAGTGTCTGCTTTGAGAATAACATAAAGGTGTTTTTCCTCGCGTTCCTCCATCTCTTTCAAAAGCTCCTCAAGAGTTTTTGGAACACGCCCTTCTTCTTTTGCCTTCTTCTTTGCCTCTTCTATTTTTTCTTTTTCTTCACGCATTTCCTCTATACCTGAAAGTTCATAGAAGATCTCTCCTGCCTCTGGAATCTCCTCTAAACCTGCAATCTCAACAGCTGAAACAGCAGGACTTAAATTGACACTTTTACCAAATGTATCTTTCAAGAATCTAATTTTACCAACGGTATTACCTGCCCTCAAATATGTACCAACTTTCAATGTTCCTGTTTGCACAATAACTGTTGCAAGTGGACCAACATTTTTATCAATCTTAGACTCAATAACTGTTCCTGACGCAATTGTGTTTGGATTAGTTTTCAAATCGAGCAGATCTGCTTCAAGTCTTATTATTTCAAGAAGATCTTGAACACCCTGTCCAGTTTTTGCTGAGACAAGCACATAAACAGTCTGTCCACCCCATTCTTCTGGTAAAAGTCCTCTATCTGCAAGTTGATGCTTTACCATTTCTGGATCCGCGCCTGGCTTGTCTATTTTGTTTATTGCAACAATTATTGGCACTTTTGCTGCTTTAGCATGGTTTAAGGATTCTATTGTCTGCTCTTTAACACCTTCATCTGCTGCAACTACAAGGATAACAATATCAGTGACAAGCGAACCTCTAAGTCGCATTTCGGTAAAAGCTTCATGCCCCGGTGTATCAATAAAAATAATATCTTCTCCATTTATCCTTACAGTAGAGGCACCGATTGCCTGAGTTATCTGACCTTTTTCTCTTGCTGCAACATTTGTTTTTCTTATAGCATCAAGAAGTGTTGTTTTTCCATGATCAACATGACCCATCACTGTTACAACTGGGGCACGTTTTACAAAACGCTTTTTAAATTCTTCGTCAAGAAATGGAGGAGTCTTAAGTCCTAATTCCTGCGCAAGATAGTGCACTTCCTGCCTTGAATACCTGTAAGAGGGTTTATAAGGGAGTCCAAACTTCATTATTTTTTCTCTTACTTCTTCGATTGGGATGTTGAAGTATACACAAAATTCATCAAGTGTTATATTATCTGGAATGCTTTCGAGTTCTTGTTTTTGTTCTTGAGCCTTATGCTTCAACTCGTTAACATAATCAGTAATTAATGATACAGACTCAGAATCTATTGTAGAAAGGGTACTCTTAGCAGGAATTCCCAACTCCTGCATTATTTCCATGAGATTTTGAGACTTCAATCCTAATTCCTTTGCAAGCTCATAAACCCTTTTCCCTTGCTTACTTTCTTTCTTCATTTACTTCACCTTCTTCCAGTTCCACAAGATGAATGTTGTACCCTGTTAATTTGGATGCAAGTGCAACATTTACCCCGTCTTTCCCCATTGCAACAGGGGCTTCCTTTTTTTCAACATACACATTTGCTTCTTTTGTATTAGGAATAATTTCTACTTTCTTAACCTCAGCGGGGCTTAAAGAATTTGCAATGAAAACCTCCGGATTAGGGCTATATCTTATAATATCTATCTTTTCAAAGTTTAATGATTTCGACACGCTATTTATCCTTGTGCCTTTTGGTCCAATACACGCTCCAACTGGGTCCACATGAAGATCTTTACTCAATACCGCAACCTTAGCTCTTTCACCCGGTACACGCACTATCCCTTTTATTTCAACTATCTTTTGTGAAATCTCTGGTACCTCTCTTTCAAGGAGTTTTGCAAGAAAATTAGGATCTGCCCTTGAAAGAACTATTAGAGGATTCCTGTCACCAATTCTAACTTCTTTAACATAGACATCGTATTCCTTTCCTCTTATGAGATGTTCATTAGGTATTTGTTCTTCAATTGGAAGAATTCCTTCAACTGTTTGCATACCCTCTTCAAGGCTTATACCTATGGAACCTCTTCCTTTAATCCTTGTAACTCGTCCTTTTACAATTGTACCTTGCTTGTTTGCGAAAAGGTTTACTAAATGTTCTTTTCTTCTTTCGGCAATTCTTTGCATAAACACCTGTCTTGCGGCCATAACCGCAGATGAGGAAAGCATCTTTATGGGGATTTCAATAAGCACCTTTTCTCCCACCTTTGGGTTATCAGTAAAGTTGAGTGCTTCCTTAGGTGAAATTTCGGCTAAGGGATTCATAACATGTTCAACAATGGTTTTCTCTGCGTATAGTCTTATCTCGCCCTTTGCAAGGTTCACCTTCACAACAGAATTTTCCTCACCAAAATGCTTTTTATAGGCTTCCTTAATAGATTCAATTATTATTTCAATAATTTCTTCCTTAGGAATACCTTCTTCTTTTTCAATGTTTCTTAAGGTTTCTATGTCTATCACTTTTTACCCCCTTTTCTTTTTTCAAACATTCTTTCAAACAATGCAACCCTTATAATCTTTGAAAAGGGAACGGAAAATTTAACACCATCAATTTCAAAATTCACATTGTCTCCTGTATTTCCTCTCAAGATACCTTCTTTGCTCACGGTCTGTCCATTTTCATCTTCATAAGTAAACCTTACTTCTCGCCCTTCAAAAATATCAAGCTCAGTTCTATCTTTCAAAACTCTATCAAGTCCTGGAGTTGAAAGGTTAATATCATAAACACCTTCAATTCCAATTGCCTTCAAATCACGCTGTATCTCTCTTGTAAGTTCTTCAAGATCACCAACAGTAACGCTTTTGGTTCTTCTATAAACAATTGCTTCAATTGTATCACCAGTGATAGACAACTCTATCACCATCATATTAAATCTCTCAGCGTTTTTTCTTACAATACTCTCTATCTTTTCCATATTTTTCTAAAACAAAAAGTGGGCACAAATTACCCACTTATGCAAAAAATTCACCTTTATATTGTAAAACAATTCTTTGAATTTTCCAAATTATACTAAAATTGCTTATGCCTTGAACTATTTCTGAAGTTTTTCGATTTAAATTTTATTAAATTTAATAGGGTTGCAAGCATCATTTTTCTTCTTTCTGTTTCCATAGCCTTCTTTAAATCATACAAGTCAAGCAACACTGCAAAATAACTAAAAATTAATTTTAAAAACCGCGTAGCTTTAATAATTTTTCAAATGTTATTTTGGAAATTTTGCAAAAAAATTACTTTAACTATAATATTAAAAACATAAAGGAGATAACATGGGGCTAAAAAGTGATAAGTGGATAAAAGAGAAGGCTATCAAAGAAAAGATGATTGAACCGTTTGTTGATCATCTTGAATCCCACGGTGTAATTTCATATGGACTCTCTTCCTACGGCTATGATATGCGTATTGCAAACGAATTTAAAGTCTTTACAGGTGCAATAGGAAAGGAAACTGCAATAGTTGACCCAAAAAAGTTTGATAAAGACCTTCTCCAAGATTATGTAGGTGACTTTGTGATTATTCCTCCAAATTCATATGTACTTGGAAAAAGTGTAGAATATTTTAGAATCCCAAAGAATGTCCATTGCATAGTCCTTGGAAAAAGCACATATGCAAGAAGTGGCATCATTGTTAATATCACACCGTTAGAAAGCGGTTGGAATGGGTTTGTAACAATAGAGATCTCAAACGCTACACCCCTTCCTGTAAAAGTCTACGCAAACGAAGGTATTGCTCAGGTTCTTTTCTTTGAAGGAGATGAAGCGTGCGAAGTTTCATATGAGGATAGACACGGAAAATACCAGAATCAAGAAGGAATAATTCTTCCAAAGGTAGATAAGAATGGATAACAGATTCAAAAGGATGCTAACCTTTTTAATTTCAGAACAACCTGTTGCCCTTTTTGTTATCACAATTGTAAGGCTTTCAAACCTCATCAATAATCTTGAATTTTTACTTTTAATTACATTCTTTTCATTACTCCCAAGTTTGTCGTTTCTATCTTTCATAAGATATCCATGGGATTTTAAAAAAGAAAGACGCCTATCATTTATAGTGAATATGATAAGTTTCTTAACTGGTCTTGTGGTAATTTTGATTCTAAAATGCAATAAGGTAAGTATTTTTATATCTCTTTCCTACAATTTAGCGGGTATCATACTTGGAGTTTCCAATTTGTTAGGCTACAAGGCCTCAGGACACGCAACATCTATTGCAGGATCAGCAACAATACTTACAGCGATTGTTGGATTAAAAGGAAGCCTTCTTTATCTTTTGCTTATACCTGCTTTCTACCTCAAAATTACACTTAAAGATCATACAATTGGGCAATTTATCACAGGAATATTGATTGGTATGCTTTCGACAGTTGTCATATATTACTTTATAGGAGGGATTTAATGATAAAAATAGTAACAGATACAACAGCATACTTTAACGATGACGAGTTAAAGAAATATGACATAAAGATTGTTCCCCTGTATGTTAAAAACGAGAGAGGCCAATGGAAAGAGAGAATTGAAATCTCTGACGATGAATTTTATGAAAGACTTAAAAGTGGTGAACGATTTGAAACGTCTCAACCCTCGCCACAAGATTTTATAGATGCATACAAGCCTTTACTTGACGAAGGACACGAGATTATTTCAATACATATCTCAACCGGACTTTCAGGCACAGTTAATTCTGCAAATGCAGCAAAAACGCTGCTCCAAACTGATAAGATAACTGTAATAGATTCAAAATCTTCGTCTGCAAACCTTTTAAGAAAAGTGCTTCTCGCATATAACCTTGCAAACAAGGGTTATACAAGAGAGCAAATTGCAGAAGAAATTGAAAAGTCTTATTCAAGGATTTTCGGATTTTTTCTCCCAATGGATATCCAATACCTTGAAAGAGGTGGACGCATAAGCCATTTTCAAAGCAAGATATCGACTGCTTTGAAGTTATATTTCATAGTTCACCTTAATGAAGGCAGAATTGATTTCTACAAGTTAGGAAGAACAAGAAAAGGCTCAACAGAAGAACTCATAAATATAGTAAAAGGTCTTAAAAATAAATTTGATGGATTTGAATATGTTGATACAATATATGGAGCAAATGTCGAAGAGGGTGAAGAATTTAGAAAAAGAGTTGAAGATGCCTTTGGACAAAAGGTAACAAAGTATAGAATAGGGCCTGTGCTTGGAGCACATCTCGGTCCTGAATTTTTAGGAATAGGCGTCGTTTGTAAAAATAAGGAGGTAAATGATGGAAAAAGTAAAAATCGTAACTGATTCAACATGCTATATGCCAAAAGTATACCTTGAAAAGTACGATATTAAAGTCGTGCCTTTGTATGTAAGATTCGGTAATGAAGTCTATCGTGAAGGCATAGATATGACCCATGACGAATTCTACAAAAAGCTTCATACAACAAGCATTCTTCCAGAAACAACACAACCTGCACCTGAAGACTTTGAAAAAGTCTATAGAGAACTTCTTAAAGAAGGATATAAAATTATATCAATTCATATTTCAGCAGGCTTATCTGGTACTCTTAATTCAGCGAATGCTGCAAAAGAAGCATTAGGAAGTAACGATATTTACATCTTTGATTCAAAGTTCACCTCTATGGGCTTGGGATATCAAATATTAGAAATTGCAAAGATGCTCTATGAGGAAAATATGCCTTTGCAAGATGTTTTAAAAATAACTTCTACACTATACAAGCATATGAATATTTACTTCCTTGTTCCAGATCTATTCTGGCTTGCTCGCCTTGGAAGAATTGGTAAAGCAAAGGCAATTCTTGGAACTGTTGTAAAAATTAAACCGATACTTTTCTTTGACGAAGGTGTAGTAAATGTCCTTGAACAGCCGCGTACACTTGAAAAAGGCAAGGAAAGAATGATTGAGCTTACAAAAGAAAAAGTGGAAAAATTAGGTTTAAAATACATTACTGTAGCATATGGTGAAAATCTCGAAGAAGCAGAAAAATATAGAGATTTTGTTGAAAGGGAATTTAATAAGTCAGTATCATTGACACAACTCGGACCTGTTATAGGAACTCACACGGGTCCACAGGTTCTTTCAATTCACTTCTATACAGAAAGGATATAGGAGGTTGATATGAATTTAACAGAAAGTAAAGTATTTTCAGGAATACTTGTAATCTCTTTGGGTCTTACATTGCTTATCAAAGAAGTTGCAATAATTCATGATGCATTTGGTTTATTCGTTGCAATTTTCTTCACACTCATTGGTTTTGCATTTCTTACAATGAGGGGATACTCTCACAAAAACGAGATTATTTCGTATTTAGTTGTATTTTTATTTGGACTTTCTTTGCTTACCCTAGAATTTAATATTCTGCCCTTTGATACTCTAAATGTAATTTTCCTTTTAGCACTTTCTGTTGGGCTTTCTTACCTAATCTATGGAAGTGTTGTCAAATTTTCTATAAAGGCAATTTGGACTGGGATTATTTTTACAGCAATAGCACTTCTAATATTTCTTCCTAAAGCTCTTGCAATTGAAGATATTTTCTGGTTTAGTGTAAAAAGATACATTATACCAATTCTTCTTATAGTAGGGGGAATATTCATAATCTTACCCACAAGGAGAAAAGAATGACAGAAATTTGGGAAGAAGGTAAACCTTTTAGTAGTGTGGGTAATAAAGATGTAGGTGTCCTTGTTTTACAGGGCTTTACAGGAACAGTTGGAAGCATAATTTATCTTGCAAAATATCTTGCAAATATTGGATATCATGTTGAAGCACCAAGATTAAGTGGACATGCAACTAAATGGGAAGACCTCAATAAGGTTAAATACACCGATTGGATTAACGATGTTGAAAGTGCCTATAAAAAACTTCAAGATAGGACAAAAAACATTTTTGTTGCAGGCCTTTCCATGGGTGGCGCACTAACTCTCTATATGCTTGAAAATCATACTGAGGTGAAAGGCGGAATTCTCATAAATCATGTTGTCATAGTGAATGATCCAAAGGTTAAGCTTCTTCCGATTTTAAGTCTCTTTATAAAATCGATGCCTGCAATTGGTTCAGATATAAAAGATCCAAACGTAAAAGAACCTGCATACGATAGGACACCAACACGAGGCGCATATGAGATGATTAAACTCTTAAATGTTATCCAAAAGAATCTTTCAAAAGTACAACAACCACTTCTCATTTTAAAATCGAAAGAAGACCATGTTGTACCACTTGAAAATGTTGACTATACTTTGAAAAATGTCAGTTCAAAAGATGTAAAAGTTATCTATCTTGAGAATTCATATCATGTTGCCACAATGGACTACGATAAAGACCTAATAAATAATTACACAAAGGAATTTTTAGAAACACACCTATAACTTCTTAATTACCACAAGATAACCAAAGGAAGTCTCTTTGAGTTCTTTTAAATAAAAAGGATATGATATGTATTTAAGTTCTTCTTCTACATCTTTTTTCTTTCCAAGCACAACGACTCCTTCTGATCTCAGATTTTCCTTAATCCAGGAGAGTATTGTATCAATTCTATTAACTGCCCTCGCAACAACGACATCAAAAATGATCTTATTTCTTTTAAGAAGCGTAGCATCAAGGTTAATTACACTTACATTTTGAAGATTGAGAGTCTTTGCAACAAATTCTAAAAAATCCGTATGAGTTTTTCTTTTGTCGATAAGATAGAATTGAGCTTGAGGTTTCATTATTGCAAGAGGAATCCCAGGAAATCCTGCACCACTTCCTAAATCAAGTACCTTTAAATTATTATCAACATAAGGTAAATAAAGTTTTGCTTCCTCAATGTGTTTTTTGTATAAGATATTTAAGTCCTCTTTTGGACTCATAAGGACTACTCTCTTAGGAGCATTTACAAGTAATTTTAAGTACAAATAGAATCTATATGAAGGAATTATTTCCATAGAATTATTTTATCAAAATTCTTTAAGAATGGCTTAAGGATTTATTAATGAAAACAATGCCTGCAATAAGCTCATTGAAAAAGATGAAATAAACTTCTAAATTTTTTATAAAAAGATAAATAACTCTCGATTCCTTTAAAGTTGCTTCTAACTCACAGGTTGTCATGTCAAACTTAGGAAGACATGTCTATTTACTAAAAGGAAAAAAGTTTCCCATCAACCATCAGAAAGGGGGGTTACCCCATTTCGAATTTAAATCCCAAAGTCAAAGGACTATTGGGTAGAGTGCTGAGGAGGGTATCCCTTTCCAGATTAAAAAGCGGAGATTTCTCATTTAATCGAAGGGGTAAAAGTCCCCCATCAACCATTAGAAAGGGGGTGCCCCCTTTCTAACTTACCCCCAAATCAAAGTTATTATTTGGGGAAGTATTGAGGAAGGTTGTTGCCCCCTCAAAATGGTTGTCATTCCGAAGGCTTTAGTCTGAGGAATCTCCTCAGTTTACATTGGAGGATTAAAGTCTCCCCCTTCGAACTACCCCCAAAAGAGGAGATTTCTCCTCACTACGTTCGTCGAAATGACAATTATTGGAAGAGGGCACATCCCCCTTTAACTCCCCCTAAAAAGTCGGAGATCTCTCACATTCGTTCGAGATGACCAAAAAGCAGTCATTCCGAAGCCAATTTTCATTTGTCATTCCGAAGCCGAAGGCGAGGAATCTCCGTCGTATGGGTGGAGTTCTGGGAGGGTGTCCCTCCTCCATTTGGAGGGGAATCCTCGTCACTTCGTTCCTCGGATTGACAATTCTTTGGTTTATTTTTGGGGAAGTATTGAGAAGGCGGTTTAGTGCCCCCTCAAAATATTGAGATTTCTCACTTCGTTCGAAATGACTGCTTTTTGAGGAGTATTGAGGAGACATTACAATACAATGACAAGATGACAGTTTTTTCACATTTCAAAAAATAAACACTTATTCAAAACTTTTGCAATAACTTCAAATCTAATATAATAAAATATGTGTAGAATTCTTTTTGTTGAAAGCAATAAAGAAAACATTGAAACTGTATATGGACTTATTGATGCCCTTGTCAAAGCATCAGAATCCGACAATACTTATGGGGACAAATCTATAAGTCACAAGGATGGATTTGGGTATATTCTATTTGGAAAAAATGGAGAAAAATTACATAAGGTATATGTAAAAGAAACCAACCCAATCTTTGAAAGTCCATTAGAAATTGCAACATTAAAAGAAACTTTAACTCATTTTGAAAGATTTACTTTTGGAATTCACGTAAGACTAAAATCTGAAGGAGCCATAGATTTAATAAATACACATCCATATATGTTTTCTTTGCCAAACGGAAAAAATCTCTTCTTTATGCATAATGGTACACTTGATAAAACTCTTATTGAAGATGAATTCTCATTTAATGTTCCCGAAAACGTTTCAGACTCATTTACATTTTCCTATGCAATCTCAAGAAATTTTAAAAATATATCCGACTTAAAGGAACTTATAAAAAATGGCACAAAATTTGTAAAAGAAAACAGTGGCTTTAATACAATAACTTTCTTATTAGATCACTCAAAAATTGATGCAATAATTACATCCTATTTTAAAGGTAAAAGGGAATATTACAAAACCTACCTAATCAAAGAAAACGGTTTAACTGCATTTATGTCAAGCACATTACAGCAATATCTTGACAAAGCACTTCAAGCAAAACTAATGCTTATAGGAGATGAGCCATTCAAAGAGACGATAATCATCCTACAAGATCTTCTAACAAATGAAGTTTCAATCAAACAAGAACAATTTTGAACCAAAGACAACGCTTAATTATCAATAATTCTTATTTATTAATAAGGCTTGGTAATGTAAACATTGGAAGATACATCGCAAGCGCTATAAATCCAACTATAACACCGAGAATTAAAATAAGCGTCGGCTCAATTTTCGATGCAAGATTTTTCAAAGTAAAGTCAATAGATTTATCCCATAAATCGGCAAGTCTTGTTAATGAAGTATCAAGCAAACCTGACCTTTCACCAACAGACACCATCTGGACCATTACTTTAGGAAAGAAACTTCTATGAGATAAAGATTCCGAAAGACTTTCTCCTGATTGAATATCGTTTACAATATTTTTAATTTCATTAATTATGTAGGCATTGTCAGAAGTGTTAGAGGCAATTAAAAGACCTTCCAAAATGTTATAACCACTTCCACTAATAAGCGCAAGCGACCTAACAAACCGAGAAAGACTTCCAAGTTTGCTAATTCTTCCAAAAAGAGGTATTTTAAGTTTTAATTGATCAATTAAAATTCTTCCTTTTGGCGTTGAATATATAATTCTATAAATTAAGTAAACAACTACAACAACAGCCACAAGAATATACCACTTTAAACGAACAAAATTACTTACATTAAGTAAAATACGAGTTGGAGTTGGTAGTTTTGCTCCTGATGATGCAAACATTGAAACAAAGCGGGGCAAAACAAAGGATAGCATAAACACAACAACAAGAGTTACCACAAAAACTACAAATTTAGGATATGCAAATGCGCTTGAAATTTTTCTTCTTGACTCTAAATCCCTATCAAGGTATTGATACAAGCCGTCTAATACTTTATCAAGCCTTCCTGTTGCCTCTCCAACTGATAGAAGACTTATATAAATAGGTGAAAACACTCGTGGATATTTCTTAAAGGCATTACTTATTGAAGTTCCACTTTCTATATCTTCTTTTATCTGTAAAATAATTTTTCGCAAATATGGGTTTTCCTCTTGTTCATAAAGTCCCTGTAATGCATCAACTATTGTTAACCCAGATTGCAAAAGAGTTGCAAGTTCACTTGTAAATAAAATCAACTCATCGTCTTTAATGCGACGAGAAATAAATTGCAAGTTTAACTTTATTTTAGGAATTTTTCGTTCTACTATTTCAAGCGGGTAAAGACCCTTTTTCTCAAGTATCGTATGAACTTCGTTTTTATTTGACGCAGAGATTATTCCTTTTACGGTTTTACCAGTCTTATCTACAGCAACATACTTAAATTCACTCATAAGCCTGCAACTCTTTCTATTTCTTTAAGGGTGGTTATCCCTGCTTTCACCTTTATAAGCCCTGCTTGTCTCATAGTTATCATATTGGACCTAATTGCCTCTTCCTTAATTTTGTTATAAGGAGCTGATTTTTCAATGAGTTCTCTTATGGTTTCATTAATCTCCATAATTTCAAAAACTCCTGTTCGCCCTTTATATCCTGTTTCACCGCAAATGGGACAGCCAGCACCAAAATAAAGGGTCTCAATATCTTCTTGAAGTTCTCTTCTGAAAATTTCTTTTTCAAATTCCTGTGGTATATATTCTCTTTTACAATTAGGGCATATAACTCTTACCAATCTTTGAGCAATAACTCCCAAAAGAGATGAAGCAAGTAAATATGGTTCTACCCCAAGATTTAATAACCTTACAGGGGTTGATGCTGCGTCATTTGTATGAATTGATGCAAACACAAGGTGTCCTGTTAAAGAAGCTTCAACTGCAATTTTTGCCGTTTCAAGATCTCTTATTTCCCCCACCATAATTATGTCAGGGTCAAGTCTTAAGATTGATCTCAATCCAGTTGCAAAAGTAATGCCTGCTTCTTCATTTATCTGAATTTGGACGATTCCGCTGATGTTGTATTCAACAGGATCCTCAAGTGTTATTATCTCTTTTTCTCCTGTGTTAAGGGTTGAAATTGCCGAATATAGAGTTGTTGTTTTGCCTGATCCTGTAGGACCCGTTACAAGAATTATTCCATAAGGACGCTTTATAAGATTCAAAAAGATATCATATTGTTCCTTAAGCATCCCCAATCTTTCAAGTGGCATTAACAACTTTTGTTTGCTTAAAATCCTTATATTTAACTTTTCTCCAAAAGCCGTTCCCATTGAGGAGACTCTGAAATCAAAAAATTCATTGCCGTGCTTAGCTGAGAAATGCCCATCTTGTGAGCGGCGTTTCTCTGCAATATCCATTCCTGCATTTACCTTTAAAAGAGAAATTATAGAGTCTGAAATGTCCTTGGGAATGGTTAAGATATCATACATAATTCCATCAATTCTATACCGCACCTTGGTGAAATTCTGTCCGGGGTCAATATGGACATCGGATGCATTTCTATTAATGGCATCAGAAATAATAGAATTAGCAAGGTTTACTGTAGTTGGTTCCGTGCCAGATGGGACTTCAGAAATTACTTTTACTGTTGTCTCTTCTTTTCTTCCTTGAACTGTGGAAATCACTTTATCAACTTTTGTTTCTATGGAATAAATTTTATTTAGTGCCCTCTCAAATTCAGCATCAGTTATAATATAAGGTTTAACCTTTAAACCTGTGATTAGTTTTATGTTTTCAAGTACTTCAGGATTTATGGGAGGGACAACAGCAACTTCAAGTGAATCATTTGTCCTACCGATAGGTAAGACTTTATTTATCCTTACAAAGGCTTCGGGAAGTAGAGATGCAAGAGAAGTATCAAGTTGTCTCTCTTCAATATTAACAGACGGAATATTTGACTGCTTTTCAAGTATTTTTGAAAGTTCTATCGGTGTTATTAAACCCCTCTCAATTAAAATTTCTCCTAATTTTCTGCCTGTTTTTGATTGCTCTTCGAGGGCACTTTCAAGTTGTTCTTGTGTGATTTTTCCTTCCTTTATAAGAATGTCACCTATTCTAAATGTTTCTTTCATGGAACAGCCTTCCCTTCATAAACCCATCTAACCTCAGAATTTGTAAAAATATAAAACACCAAGTTAAGAGTCCCATCGTTTCTTATAATTGAAAGATTAACCTCTTTAATGTGCATCTTGTATTTTTCAAGATAATCAAGAAGGTTTATAACAGACCTGTAATCTGATGAAAAATTGATTTGCACGGGAAGAGTTTTTAAAGAAGGTTTTGAATCCAAAACAGTTGTCAAATTTGAAAAGGTAATTCGCCTTAACTCTACTCCATTGCTCTTACAAACATCATAGAAATCCTTAAAGAAGCTTAAAAGTGTATCATCATAAAAAAAAGAAGCTTGAATATCAGACATACTTTTATTTCCACTTTTTATTTGATTTTTTAGCACTTCTATTGTAGTTGAAGTTGCAACATACTGTTGAAGTTCGGCAGTCTTCAAAGATAACTGCCGTGATTTATAAGCAAGATTAAAGGTAAGATACCCCGCATAAACTAAAACACAAATTACCTCAATAACAACAAAAATGATAAAAATTTTGGTGAATTTTACCTTTTTCTTCATTTCACATTCCTCATTTGCATTTGCATTGTAAATGTCTCTGTGCCTTCTTTGTCTTTTTCTATTTCAAGAATCGTTGCATTTTTTATGAATCTTGCATTAGCAAGATTTTCCTCATAACTGAACACGCTTCTAAAGGAATTCGAAACACCTTTTAAATCCACAGAACCGTCTTCCTTAAGTGAAACTTCTCTTAATTCAATACCGCTTGGTGCAAGGCTTTTTAACTCCCTCAAAACCATAGAATAATACGGCATATTGTAAATATTGCTTTCTACCTCTTTTAAACTTGAAATAGTGCTATTTATCTTTTGTAATTCAATCTGCAATTTATTTGCGTCCTCAACTGGTTTGGAAATCGCGCTTATCGACTTTAGAACACTGCTCAATTGTTCCTCTGTAGATTTTAAACTTGAGGAAAAATAAGGAAAAGCAATTATAAACGCTCCATTTACAACAACAAAAACCAATAAAGTGGCAATTACCTTAAGCCGCTCTGAGACATGTTCCGTCAAAAAATACTCTGTTATTGAAAGGTAATTCTTTTCGCCTTTTTTAATCTTTGAAGTCAACGCAAGGCCTACTGGAACTGCAAACTCATTTCCACCAGTTTTTTGGTATCTTATAAAATCCTCTTCCCTATCAAAATTAATATCCTCTGGGATTGAAAGCATTATAACAGGATATCCTACTCTATTTGAAAGATAGGAAAGTATGTCAAAACTTTCTTCGTCATTTACGGAAACATAGATCTTTTTTACAGAAACATTTAAATTCCTTGAGACATAATTTAAAGAAGACACAATATTTCCCACCCATGCACCTTTTAATGAGGGATCGTTCAATTTAAATGCCTCAAAGCCAATATCTTGAGTGTAATTGAAAATGATTGTTTTTCCTTTTGAAATAGTCAATGTTGTTGTATCTTTATCAACATTCACGATAGCATAATTATCTTCTTCTTTATAAAACGTATTTATAAATTCCACAAGTGCAATTTGAGGAATAGTAATCCTGCGTGTTTTTAACCCTATTTTTCTTAAAAAATTCAAAACGGAAAGGACAATTGATTCCTTTGTTGCAGCCCAAATTATATCAATACCTTCGCTATTTCTATCAATTTCTGCAAATCCAAGAGATACATTTTCTCCTTCAAAAATTGCATAATCCCGAATTTCGGTTTTAATGAGTTTTACGATTTGTGAAGGTGGAATCTTGGGGACGTTCTTTATCCTTGTAAGGACTTTACTTGCAGGTAAAGACACAGATGCTTCATCATAGCGAATTTTCTTTAAGAATGTGCGGACGCTTTCAACAACCTCTTTATCGTTTAAAGCCAAATCAAAATTTTCAAATTGAACCTCAAAAAGTGCGTTAACAGTAAAATCTTGGTTATTTGTTTCTAACGCTACACATCTTATCGAATTCTCATTTATTGATAATCCCAAAAATTTCCTTTTCATAGATTCCCTACCTTCCATAGTTTAATAGATAAATTGAATTTGTCAAAGTAAAACCCGACAAAGTTTGAATAGCAACCTTTGCAAAATACGGAGGTGCTGTAGAAATTGTTATATTAAAGTCTCTAATTAAACCTTTTTCAAGACCCACAGGAAACACAGAAACTGCTGGGTTAGGTGATGTGCCTATACCTCTATTAAAAATTGAGTTCGTTGTCCCTGCATTTTGAAGTGTATATACGCAGTAAATAGTAGTCTTTTTACTCCCATCAGGATTTGCATCGGTATAAGAAAATGTTAGAGTGTAGTTTGAAAAATTTACACTGCCATTATCTGCGCGCCTTATCCTTTGCTCAATATCTTGCATAATTACATTTGCATAGTATTGCTCCTTTAAATAAGTGCTTTCAAAATAATTTGCCTTTAAATAATTCATAAGAAGAGTCCCGATAGGAATTGCAAGCACTAATATCAATGCAATAACAATTGTAATTTCAACAAAAGTAAAACCCCTTTTGAATTGTAAAAATTTATAACCCGATATTTGCACCATCTGAAACTCTCCTTACAAAATTTGCATCCATTTTTATAATAAGATTTCCATTTTTAAATATAGAAATTGTGCCTCTCCTAATGTAATATCCGTTAGAAGTGCTTGAAGATGTGAAATCAATCCTGTAAGTAAAGGCATCATATGGCGATGGGAAAGTACCTGTTAAAGGAGTTTGAAGACTTGACAGTTCTTGATAATTGTATCCTTTTAATTCTTCTATTTTTTGAGATGCAAGTGTTGTTCCTATAACTATATCAGATGAAGTGGAAGAACCCTTCCCAAGATTTGTTAATATATTCAAAGACCATATCACGACGATAGAAATAAGTGCAATAGAAATCGCCATTTCAATAAGAGTAAGACCCCTTCTTTTCATTAGTATTCCTCCCTATAAGAAGGAACAAGGTATGATGAGCCAGTATTCATATTAAAGTAGGGTGGTGGATATTTGTATGAGTCAACAGTATAGTCAAAAATAGTTTCAGTTGTAAATCTTCCATCGCCATTCATATCACCATAATAATCCGTTTCTAAATAATCCCAGTCTGTCGTTAAACTTTTTGCAAAAAGTGACGCCTTAAAATCAACAAAACCCCAATAACTACCATATGCAATAGATACATTTGAATTTGAGTAAAAAAGCCCGTTTATGGTAAAAGTATTGCCATCGTTTCCTTGATAGTCAAGGTTAAGATTTACACTGCTTCTGGAAGTAAGTGTTGGTTTATGAATAAATACAGGATATTTAGTAGTTGAATTATAACTTACAGGATTCCAAGTAAAGTTTCTACCAAAAATCCCCCAAATAGGATCTGTTCCTAAATGGATAAAGTTCACAATGGGAAAATTTGTTATGATTGTTATATTTATGCTTGTTGCTGAGGGATCCCCAAAGTCAACTGTAAGCGTTCCATTAGTGTTGTTCCCCATATAATTAATAAAGACAACTTTATCTTTATAGCTAAAAACTGTAAAATTATAATTCTTTTTAGTGTTTATTGGGATAAATGTATTTGGAGGATAATTATTTGGATTTGTATACTGGTTAAAATCTGGTTCTGGCACAACCGCTGAGCTTGTATTATAGGTTAATCCATAAATAGGGTTATTCATTGTAATAGTATTTGGAGCATTGCTATTGGTTTTTGTAAATCCTCCATTGCTTGTATAAAGACAATATTTAAACGCTTCAGATGTCCCTCTTGTAATTGAAGCATAAACAGTCCTTGTAAAATTTCCTGCAATTCCAACACCTTTAATGTATGCGACTCCTCCGAATGTATCATTTGTATAATAGGTTGCTGTGTATTGGTAACCGCTTGGGGTAGTTCCGCTTATAGATTGTCCGTTAGTGTAAGTTACTCCAACATTAAGATTATAAATCATCTCATTTATACCATATTGAGCCACATAAAGTGCAATTTCGCGCTGTGTTATTTCAGAAAGTTCAGTTGAGTGAGTCCTCATCCATATATTCGTTGCATATAAAAGACCTGTAAGCATCGCCGCTATAATGAATGTTGTAACTATAAGTATATATCCCTTTCTCATATTTCCCCTTGATAAAATTATATACACTACTCAAAAAAATCAAGCATAAAATAAGTAAATTTTCACATTTTTAACAAAATTAATTAGTAGATTATAATAAGTTGGTATGCATTTGATAATAGGACTTGGAAACATCGGAAAAGAATACGAGAACACACGCCATAATGTTGGTTTTATGGCAATTGATGAACTTTCAAAAGTATGGAAAATAAAGGTAAATTTTGCCAAACTTAATTCCATTTATGGGAAAGGCACTGTTTTTATTGATGGAAATGAATATAATGTAATTCTTGCAAAGCCGTTAACATATATGAATCTATCTGGAAGGGCTGTAAAGCAACTTATGGATGGATTTATTGTGCCACCAACACATGTCATTGTAATTCACGATGATCTTGATTTACCTTTGGGTATCATACGAATTAAGGTCGGTGGGAAAGATGCGGGGCATAAAGGTGTAAGATCAATAAAGGAACTTGTAGAAGACCCAATCATAAGGGTTCGTATTGGAATTGGAAGACCTCAAAATAAAAACGAAGTTGTAAATTATGTTCTTGAAGAGTTTGGGAAAGATGAAAAGTTTGCAATCACAGATGCTATAAAAAGATCAGTTAGGGCAATTGAAACAATTATTTCAAAAGGCGTTGAGGTAGCCCAAAGAGAATTTAACCAATGAGGCTTAAAAATATTGTAGAAAATGCAAATTTCTACATAAATTTCATTAAAAATGAACGCCATATAAAAATAAATTCGACATTAACGGGGGTTCTCAGTGCTATTATAAACGAACTTGATACACGAACAATAATAATAACTGAAAGTGATAATCTCGAAAAGCTTGCAAAAATTTTTAAAGAAGGAATTGTTTTTAATGAATTCGGACTTTTTCCCTATGAAGTTGGATATTCAAGCAAAGAAACCATTTTTAAAAAGAAAAAAGCAATTAAAGATCTTAAAAATTCAAAAACCATCATAACAACACTTAAAGGCATTTTTGACTTCACCCCAAGCGAAGATTCTATTAAAGAGCTTAAAATTAGCCTTAATGATACAATATCATTAACAAATTTAACAAATATTCTTACCAATTTTGGCTACGAAAGAGTCCCCGAGATTGAGCATCAGGGCGAATTTTCAGTAAAAGGAGCAATTATAGACATATTTCCCTTTAATTATGAAAAGCCTATAAGAATTCAGCTTGACTTTGACCGTGTTGAAAAAATTGCATTCTTAAGTGAACTTTTGCTTGCAGAAGAAAAAATAGAAGAAATAACAATCTCCTCTATTAAATACATCGAAGAAAAAGAAATCGAACAGATTGAAAAAACTGTGCAGCAAAAACTCAAAAATGAAAATGAGTTTGTAGAGGATGTTGTCCTCAAAGACATCGAAGAGTTAAAAAACTCAAGAAATTTCGGCCTTAACTTCTATCCAAAGTTTCTTAAAAATGGCTTCTATTTTACATACCGCACAATCCTTGATTATACAAGAGACTACCTTATCGTCTTTTTTGATGTTAATATTAACAAATTCCTTGAAGGTGTTAAGGAGTTTATAACAAACCAGAAAGAAAATTACGGAAATCTAATCGACTATGAATCCATCGAAGAAACGATTGATAATCTTCTTTCAAATAAAAAAATAATTGAGTTTGGAAATTTCCCAGAAAATGCGCTTGATTTTCACACAAAGGAACTTTCGGAAAGTTTAATCATGCTTGGAAATTTAAAAGACATCCTCATTAAAGAAAAAAATAGGCGACTAATACTTATAAAAACTGAAAATACAGAAAGAGTTAAAGAAATTTTAAATGCATATGAACTTCCCTATAAAACAGACCTTGATGAAGCATTAGGAATCTGTGTTCAAGAAGGCTTTTTGGATAGAGGCTTTGAATCAGATAAAATTGTTGTCCTCACTGATAGGGAGCTTTTCTTCCATATTGAGCCAACAAAGAGACCAAAAAAAATTGTATCCTCAAAGGAAATTGTTTCACTTGAAGAGCTCAAAGAAGGTGACCTTGTCGTACATAGAGACTTTGGCATTGGTATTTTTAGGGGGCTTGCAAAATTAGGAGATCCACCAAAAGAATTTCTCCTCATTGAATATAGAGACGGAGAAAAACTATATGTCCCGTTAGAGAGGATTGGCTTTGTAGAAAAATACATAGGCGACAGAAGAATCGTAAGTCTAAACTCACTTAGAGGAAATGAATGGGCAAAAACAAAAGAAAAGGCAAAAGAATCTGCAAAAGAACTTGCAAAAAAATTACTTCTCATACAGGCAAAAAGAAAAATCTACAGGCGCCCACCATTTAAGCCTCATCCACAGGAAGAACGCATACTTGATTTATCTTTCCCATATGAACTTACAGAAGACCAGATGAAGGCAATTGAAGAAGTTTATGCTGATTTAGAAGGAACCGAACCTATGGATAGACTTATCGTAGGAGACGTTGGCTATGGAAAAACCGAGGTTGCCATAAGAGCAGCTTTCAGAGTAGTTCTTAACGGAAAAAAGGTAATGGTGCTTGCTCCAACAACAATTCTTGCGATGCAACATGAACGTACATTCAGGGAAAGGTTGCGTCTATTTCCTATAAGAATTGAAATGCTTTCAAGATTAACAGATTCGAAAAAAGAGCAAGAGATTTTAAAAGACCTTAAAGAAGGAAAAATTGATATAGTAATTGGCACTCATAGGCTTCTTTCAAAAGATGTTGAAATGAAAGATGTAGGGCTCCTCATTATTGACGAGGAACAAAAATTTGGTGTAAGACACAAAGAAATCATAAAAGAGTTGAGAGCAAGCGTTGATGTGCTAACACTTTCTGCAACACCAATCCCCAGAACACTTTATACCTCCCTTATAAAACTTCGCCCAGTTTCTTTAATCCTTACTGCACCAACAGGAAGAATTCCAGTTAAAACATTTGCTATGCCTTTTAATGTGGAAGTGATGAAAAATGCCATAAATTATGAAATCAAAAGAGGAGGACAAGTCTTTGTCGTTTATAACGATATTGAAAAAATTTTTGGTTTTGCGGAATTCATAAAAAATCTCACAAACACTCGTGTTGCTGTAGCACACGGCAAAATGCGAAAGGAAGTTATTGAAGATGTAATGCTTGATTTCTATGAGGGAAAAACCGATGTGCTTGTTGCAACAACAATCATTGAAAATGGCCTTGATATTCCAACAGTTAATACACTCATAGTCATTGAAGCAGAGAACTTTGGACTTTCGCAAATGTACCAACTTAGAGGGCGTATTGGAAGGTCATCAATACAAGCATATGCATACTTTTTCTATACTGAAAAAAGCTTAAGTGCAATTGCAGAAGAGCGCCTTGAGGCAATAAGAGAATTTTCAGAAGAAGGTGCAGGCCTTAAAATTGCGATGAAGGATCTTGAAATAAGAGGTGCAGGAAATATCCTTGGTAAAGAACAACACGGACATATCATCTCTATCGGTTATAATATGTACTTATCGTTATTGGATCAAGCAATTAAGGAGCTATCAGGCGAAACCGTAAATGAGATAAAAGAGATATCCGTAAGATTAAACGAAAGCTATTATATAAAGGAATCATACATACCATTAAATGCAGAACGTATAAACTACTACAGAAAAATTACACAGGCAGAGTCAATAGATGAGCTTCGAAAAATTGAAGGCGAGCTTATCGATAAGTTTGGCTATCCTCCAATTGAAGTAAGAAATCTTTTAACAGTTGGTGAAATTATGGTTCATGCAAGAGAAATTCAAGCAAAAGAAATTTATGAGGAAGGAAAGCGAGTGTTTATTGTTATTGAAAAGACAAGCAAAATCACTGTGGATGACCTTATGAACATCGCAAAAATTGCAAAAAGCATCCAATTTGGAGAAGACTATATTTCCTTTGAAGTTAACTTCCCCTTGCAAGATACTCTAAAAGTATTACACTTATTAAGTGGCTATGAAAAGGTTAAATAACTTCTTTTATGATGAAGATTTAAGAAGTGATGCAAAGTGCTTTGTTGTTTTAAACGGCACTCAGATCGAAAGTAAAAAATTTGTTTTTCATTTTGATAAAAATTCTCAGTTCTTTGATATCCTCATAACCCTCTCATATCTTGAAAAAGTAAATCTTCCAACGCAAATTATCACAAGCAATATTGAAGAATTTTATGAAATCCTTGCAAAGTTCTATATTTATAAAAGACAACAAATCCCAAACGAAATTTTAATTTCAGAAAAATTAAAACCCGAAATAGAAAAATTTAAAGAAATCGTCCCTTTTCTTGCGATAAATAAAGACATCGAAAAGTTTTATTATACATATCTTATGATCAGAACACTTCGGAAACTCTGCCCGTGGGATTCAAAACAAACGCATGAAAGTCTTATTCCAGAACTTGTTGAAGAACCTCTTGAATGTATTGAGGAAATTAAAAAGCAAAACCCAAAAGGTGTAGAAGAAGAGCTGGGCGATGTACTTCTTCAGATACTTTTACATGCAGAAATAGGAAGCGAAACAAACGAATTCACCCTTGAAAGCATAGCAGAGGGACTTTTTAATAAGATGTATGAAAGACACCCCCACGTATTCAAAGAGACGAAGGAAAAATCACCTGAAGAGGTCTTAAATGATTGGGAAAACAACAAAAAGAAAAAGAAACACCTAAATATTTCAAAAATCCTTGCAAGCTTTATTACAACGGTAGATCTCCAAGAAGAGGCAAAATACATTGGCCTTGAATTTAGAAACAAAGAAGAAATTTACGATAAAATCCTCGAAGAGTTAAACGAGGTTAAAAAGGCCTCAGATGATGCACTCAAAGAGGAAATTGGTGATTTACTCTTTTCAGTTTTGAATCTTGCTCGCTACCTTCAAATTGATCCAGCACATGCGCTTTTTATTTCATATCAGAAATTTATGGAGCGGGTTCGCAAATTTAAATCACTTAGTGAAGAGGATCAAAAAGATATCGATAAAGCCTGGGAAAAAATCAAGAAAAATGAAAGATAAAGTTATAAGTAAAAATACAATTGTAAGAGATACAATTTTAGCAATTCTTGCAAGTATTATAGGTATTATTTTAATATCTCTTTTAACTCACAACTGGGATTTTTTATCTCTCATAAAATCTTTTAATTTTTTGTACATTTCTTTTGCTTTTATCCTTATGTTTTTGAACTGGTTTATTGAAGCCTATACAATAAAATTAGTTGCAAAAGTACTCGGCTATTCAATAGAAATGAAAGAGGCCATGAAGATTTTCCTTATAGGTGGGTTTATCTCAAGAATCACTCCTTTTGCTGGAGGTGGTGGAGAACCTGTTCAAATGATCATTCTTTCAAAGGAAAAGGCAATACCTCCAGGTGATTCTGCTGCAATTATTTCGATAAAGATGTTTATAGGAACATTCGTAAGAGTGAGCGCGTTTCTCTTTGTGCCTATATGGATATTGATTGCAAAACCTACATGGGGCATATCAGAAGCAGTAAATATCCTTATTGATACGGGGATTGTGATAACTCTTATACTTTTCTCAGCGCTACTTTTTATGATTTTGAAGCCTGACCTTGCACTTGTTATTACACAGAAGGCACTTAATACAAGATTTCTAAAAAAAATCGTAAAGGAGAGGACTCGAAACAAAACAATTGAATGGGTAGAAAAAACCGTAAATGACTATAAACTTGCAAAAAATAAGATATTTTCACTTAAAAGAGATACCTTATATTTTGTGTTCTTTTTGAGTTTTCTTTCGTGGGGAATGATTCTTCTTACACCAGTTGTGCTTATGAGAGGACTTGGAATTATGTCGCCATGGCCTGAAATCGTGATTACTGCAATTATCTTCTATATCTCATCCGCATATATTCCAACACCAGGTGGAAGCGGCACAGCAGAGATTGAACTTCTTGCACTATTTTCTCGCCTCATACCAAACCCCTTGATAGGCACATTCATTATTTCATGGAGATTTTTCACTCATTATTTCTTGCTCATTGCAGGAGGAATTGCCACATTTTTAGATACACTATTTAGTAGAAAGAGACCCTCAAAATCCAGTAAATAATCTCTCACCAAGATAAGAAGGCAAGTTTCTTTCTATTATTTTTTGGTAAACTTTTTCGATGTTATACGAGAATCTAATAAATTCAATAGAATATTCCTCGCTATCGTAGATAACAAATGCGCCTTTTGGGTTGCCATCTCTTGGTTGTCCAACACTTCCAACATTTATAAGATATCTATAATCCTTATCCAACTTAAATTTTGTTTGCCTTAATAGAGGTAATACTTCGATTATATTTTCAGGAGAATTTCTACAAATGCAAGGTACATGTGTATGTCCATAAAATGCAATTTTGGTCCTTATATACGAGAAAGCCTCCATCACATCAAATTCACTTAGGATATACCTAAAAGGATTTTTAGGATTTGGAAATCCATGAAAAATAGTAAAATCATCATTTTCAATCATTGTAGGTAAGCGCTTCAGGAAATTCTCGCTTGCCTTCGAAATGTTCCTTTTGGTATATATAAGTGCAAGTCTTGCATACTCGTTAAATTCGTATAGGATTGAATCCCCTACAACACCTGAATCATGATTGCCACGGACAGATACAATTCCATTTTCAATAAAAATGGATATTGCCTCCTCTGGGTCTGGGCCGTATCCAACAATATCACCGCAACTCATAATCTTTTGGACTTTTCTTTTTTTGATTAGATCAAGTACAACGGAAAATGCCTCAATGTTCGAATGTATATCCGACACAAACGCAATTCTCATACTTCAATTATATAAGAGTTTTAAGAAAACCCCTCACCTTCGCTTTGTTTGAGATAATAAATAAAATGCAAAAATAATCTTGATTTGTTATTTTTAAAAATTATTACAATGAAGAATCCCCATTAATCGAAGGGGTTAAAAACCCCTTCGAAATTTCCCAAAAGGGGAAGATTTCTTATTACTCGAAGGGGTAAAAGTCCCCCATCAACCATTAGAAAGGGGGTGCCCCCTTTCTAACTTATCCCCAAGGAAAAGTTATTATTTGGGGAAGTATTGAGGAAGGTTGTTGCCCCCTCAAAATAATTGTCATATCGAGCGAAGCGAGATATCTCCTCTTTTTATATCGAAGGGGTAAAAGTCCCCCTTCGAACTACCCCCAAAAGAGGAGATTTCTCCTCACTACGTTCGTCGAAATGACTCGTTGTGTCATTCTGAAGCCAATTTTCATTTGTCGTTCCGAAGCCGAAGGCGAGGAATCTCCTCAGTTTTGGGGGAGTATTAAGGGGGGTTGTTGCCCCCCCTCAAAATGGTTGTCATTCCGAAGTCAATTTTCATTTGTCATTCCGAAGGCTTTAGCCTGAGGAATCTCCAATATTAGAAAGGGAGACACCCCCCTTTCTAACTTATCCCCAAATTAAAGTTATTATTTGGGGGAGTATTGAGGGGGCGATTTGTTGCCCCCTCAAAATGGTGAAGCCGAAGGCGAGGAATCTCCGTCGTATGAGTGGAGTTCTGGGAGGGTGTCTCTCCTCCATTTAATAGAAGAATCCTCGTCACTTCGTTCCTCGGATTGACAATTCTTTGGTGTATTTTAGGAGAAGTATTGAGAGGGCTGTGTTCAATTTAGAGGGAGGCTTGCGATTCTTCCCCTCTACCTTCCCAAAAAAGAGGAGATTCATCCTTGCAAAGCTTGTAGAAATTAGTAATTGTTTTTTGGTGAAGTAATTGTAGAGTTAGTGCATCTTCCATTGAATGCCATTCTGAAGAAGCACAAGTCATCGTAGACTCAATTAAGGTTTTTTATGATTGGCTGTGAATTTTAAAAAATCATGAATTTTTTGTTATTGACTTTAATGCTAATTTTATTATAATTATTTTAAGAATTTTTTATTTAATGTAAAAAAATCAAAGAGAAGGAGGTAAGTATGAAGAAAGTATTAGTTACAGTATTGTTGGTTGCGCTCATTGCATCTGTATTTGCAGGATGCAAACCAAAAGCACAGCCAGTAAAACTTACAATCTGGCACTCATGGAGCGGCTCTGAACTTGATGTACTTAACGAAGCAATTTCTCTTTACAACCAAAAACACCCAGAAGTCACAATTGAGCAACTTCAAGTTCCATTTGACCAGTTGAAAAACAAATATCAGACTGAAGCAGCAGCAGGTGGCGGTCCCGATATTCTTGTAGGTCCAGCAGACTGGATCGGCGATTTTACAAAGGCAAATCTTATTGCTCCTCTTGATTCTTATTTTGACTCTACATTCCTTGCAGATTACGTCCAAGGAGCGTTAGATCAAGTAAAATACAAAGGTCACATGATGGCATTCCCAGAATCCACGGAGTGCGTTGCATTAATCTATAATAAATCTCTTGTTTCAAATCTTCCTAAGGATACCAATGAGTTAATTACCCTTGTTGATTCTCTTACAAAGGGAGACACCTATGGGTTTGTTTATAACTCTGGTTTCTACTTTACAGCAGGCTACTTCTTTGCAGCAGGAATGAAACTTTTTGATGAAAACTACAATGCAATAGTTAATCAAGGAAACGGTGGAGTTCTTGCGCTTAACTTCCTTAAGAAACTTGCATCTGACAAACACTTTATTGTGGCAAATGACTATGGAAAGGCTGATTCTATGTTTAAAGAAGGAAAGGCTGCAATGATTATCAATGGGCCTTGGGCAGTTGGAGATTATACTAAGGCACTTGGCGATAAAGTTGGTGTTGCACCAATGCCAGTTTTTGCCGACACTGGTAATCCATTTGCACCTTTTGTAAATACAAAGGACTTCTTTATTAATGCAAACATAAATGAAACCCAGAAGAAAGCAGCGGTTGACTTTATTAAGTTTATGGTAAGCGCTGAAATCGAGCAAAAATTCTTTGAAAAGGCAAAACACATCCCATCAAACGTAAAAGTAAATACTTCCTCTGACCCAATCATTTCAGGTTTCCTTGAACAAATGAAAACAGGAGTTTCAATGCCAATTGCACCAGAAATGAGTGCCGTTTGGGATCCTATGCAAACTGCAATTGATTCTGTTCTTGCAGGAAAAGCATCACCACAAGATGCAATTAACGCAGCGCAAAATACAATTCAAAATAAGATTAACGCAATGAGAGGTCAGTAAATAGATTGATTTATATAGGGGGCTTATGCCCCCTTTTACTTTAAGGGGTAGAAATGGCTGACAAATCAGATATTTCTCTTTGGGAACAACTAAGAAGACATAAACTTGCATACTACTATATACTTCCTTCCGCAATTGTTATGGGGTTGATTACTGCATTTCCAATTATTTATCAAATTTGGATGGCTTTTACCAACTTCAATATCACAAATTTAAGGAATCCCCATCCCCAATTTGTTGGTCTTGCTAATTTTATAAAGATCTTTACAAATCAAGTTCCTCTTGAAAACTTCAATTTTTGGAGGACCTTTGGATTTAATGTTGTTTGGACTTTTGCAAACGTATTTTTACACGTTACAATCGGCATTAGTCTTGCAGTTGCGTTAAACACACCGCGCCTTGCACTAAAAAAATTCTACAGAACTCTTCTTGTAATTCCCTGGGCAGTTCCTTCATACATCAGCGCTCTTATATGGAGAAATATGTTTGACGTAGATTTTGGTGCAGTTAATCAGATTTTAAGCTCTATTTTAGGACATGCAGTTAAGATCCCATGGCTTACAAGCCCCAATGCTCCTATAAAAATTTTATCCTTCTTATCTTATGCTTTTTATGCAGATCTTATAACAAACGTATGGCTTGGATTTCCATTTATGATGGTTGTTGCAACTGGCGCACTCCAAAGCATTCCACATGAAATCTACGAAGCAGCAGAAATTGATGGAGTTAATGAACGTGGAAAGTTCTTTAAAATTACACTTCCTCTCATTAGATCAGCAATGCTTCCTGCAATAATGCTTGGAATTGTTTGGACTTTTAACCAATTTAACGTTATCTACCTTGTATCAGGTGGGGGTCCTCTTGGTACAACTGAAATTCTTGTAACACAGGCATACAAAATCGTAAATCCCGGTGGATTATATGGAGTTGCAAGTGCATTTGGTCTCATAGTGTTCTTTATCCTACTTGGCATCACCTTAATCACAAACAGGATTACAAGAGCAACGGAGAGTCATATATGAAAAGGCATATTATAGAAAGGCTTAAACACCTATACATTCATGCATATATAATTCTATGGATTGTAATTGCGATATTCCCAGTTATTTGGATTGTTTCAATGTCTTTGAATCCCATCGATGTACTTCACCCTACGACTCTTCAAATTATCCCCAAAAATGCAACACTTTCAGCATACATAAAGGTCCTTACACGTCCATATGAAGCATATCCAGTATCATTTGGAAAACTTCTTTTTAATAGCTTATTTGTTGCAGGAGGTACTGCGCTTTTATCAGTTGCGCTTGCATCAACTGCTGCTTATGCGTTTTCAAGATTCAAATTTCCTGGAAGAGAAATAGGCTTGCTCAGTTTTATTGTTACGCAAATGCTTCCTGCAACAGCAACCCTTGCACCACTTTTCGTTATATTGACACTTCTTCACATAAGAAACACACTCTATGGACTTATTGTTGCATATGCATCGGGCTCAGTTCCCTTTGCGATATGGAACCTCAAAGGCTATTTTGATACGGTTCCAAAAGAACTTGAAGAGGCAGCACTTGTAGATGGTTGTGATAGAAACCAGGCATTCTTAAAAATAATTTTGCCACTATCTTTTCCTGCAATTGCGGTAACATTCCTATTCGGTTTCATGAACGGATGGATGGAATGGATGCTTGCGTGGACTTTCCTGACAAAACCAGAGAACTTTACACTTGCAATGACCCTCTATAATATGCAGGGACAGTGGAATACTCCTTGGTCTCAGTTTGCGGCATTCTCTATAATCATTTCACTTCCCGTTATGATTGTTTGGTATCTTCTTCAAAGATACATTGTTTCAGGACTTACACTTGGTGCAGTTAAGGGTTAGTCAAAATCAAGGAATTTCAATACGAGAACCATATTCGTCCTTTACAACTCTTATTTGATTTGGGAAGTTTTCTTTTATTTCGTTTAAGTGGCTTATCACAAGGATTTTTTTGAAATCACTCTTTATATTATTTATCTCTTCAAGGATATTGGTTCTTCCTTTTGCATCTTGACTTCCGAAACCTTCGTCTATTACAAGTGTTTCGAGAGTTGCGTTTCTTATTTGGGCAAGGAACTTTGCAATCCCTAAACGCAAAGAGAAATCAATTCTAAATTTCTCTCCGCCTGAAAATAATTCGTATCTTCTTTCAACTCCTCTATCGTAAATGATGATATCCAGTGTGGGCTTCTCAGAATTTTTGTCAGCTTTAACCGTAAGAAACTTAAGATACATTCTACCGTCTGTAAGTCTTTGAAGGAATCTATTAACCTCGTTTTCAAGATGTGGAAGATAATCGCTTATAATTGAAAGTTGGACGCCATTCCTTCCAAGAATTTCTTCAAGCGCCGTAAGTGCCTCAAGTCGTTTTTTATTCCTTTCAATAGTATCTGTCTTCTCTTTAATTTCAATCTTCATATTTTCTAATTCTTTTAAATTTTCCTCAAGCTTTGCCCTTTGAATTAAAAGTTCATTTAAAACCTTTTGTGCATTTTCAAGGTTTAGGGATTCATTTTCAAATGTTTTTTCAACATAATCAAAATTTTTCAAATTTTCAGAGATTTCTTGAATCTTCTGTTCAATCTCTTTGATTTCTTCATTTGTGTTTTCTATGTCTTTTCCAACTTTTTCTATTTGTTTTTCAAGTTCAGTAATCCTTGCATCTGCTACTGCAAGTTTTGTAAATTTTTCCTCATAGATCTTTAAAGCATTCTCCTTTTCCTTGAGTTCGTTATAAAAATGCTCGTCAAAATTTAAAAGTTCTATTTTTCCTTGAAGTGTTCTTAACTCGTTGAGCTCGTTCTCGATAAAGGTTTTTTCTTCTAATTCTTTCCTTAATTTTAAAATAGCTTCCCTTTCCAGAGCTTCTTCTTCTTGAAGTTTTGTAAGTTTTTCAATTTCATTTTTCTTATTTGTTGATGCCTCAATAAGGCTACTTTCAATTTTTTGTAGTTGCAATTCTATTTTCCCTAATTCTTCTTGTCTTTTTGTTAAATCATTTTGAATTTTATCCTTTGATTTAACCTCTTCCCTAAGTAACAATAACTCCTCTTCTTTTGCACTATTTAGGGCAAGATCTTCTTTTAATTTTTTAAGTTCTGCCTCAATTTCTTTAAGCCTCAAAGTCTCTTCATTTAATTGATCTTCTAAATGGACTTTCTTCTCTTTTAGATTCGTAAGGGATTCTTCAATTTTTGCAATTAAAATATCCGTTTGGGAAAGTTCTTGCGAAAAGCCCTCTAATTCCTTCAAGGTTTTTTCTAAAGTTGATTTCTTTTCTCTTAATTCTCCAATTTGGTTTTTAAGTTTTACTGTATTTTCTTCAAACTCGTTTATAAGAGTATGCCTATGCTCTTCTGTGAGTGGGCTTCCGCACAAAGGACATTTTGCAGTATCTGACTCTGAAATGAGGTTAATTTTTTCTGTTTCTAATTCTAAATTTTTTTCAAAACCTGAAATTTTCTTTAAAATCTCTTCAATCTCTTTTTGAATTGCTTCTTTTCTAGATACTTGGCTCTGAAGTTCAGTTCTATCATCTTTAAGGGTATTTAACCTTTTCTCTCCCTCAAAGATGTTATTTTTTATCCTATCTAAATCTTCTACTTCCTTAGTAATTTTATCAAGGATCTCCTGTCTTTCTTTTTCGTACTTATTGATTGAATCCTTCAGATTCTTTTCAAAATCTCTAATGCTATTTTCGGTATTTTTTAAACGTTCCTCCTTTAATAAGATGCCATCCAGTTTTGTCTTAAGCTCTTCTATTTTTCCATTAATTACATCTTTTTGGAGTAATGCCTCTTCGCGTTGCTTAATTATATTGCCTATAAAAATCTCATATTTATCTATCTTTTCTTTGCTTGAGGTAATCTCATCTTGTATTTCTTTAAGTCTGTTTTCATGTATATCAAATTCTTTTGTCTTTGACTCGACTTTTGATTCTATCTCTTTTTCTTTCAGAGTTTTTTCATTTTTTAGTCTAATGAATTCTTTTTCCTTTTCGCTTTCCTTTTCTTTTTTTAGACGTATCTCCTTTAGAATTTCAAAATTCTTTGTTATCTCTTCTCTTTCGTTTATTATTTCAGTAAATTCCTCGAGGTTTTTTTGAAGATTTTCTTTCTCTTTTTGTAAATTGACTATGCGTTTTAAGGCAACTTCTCTTTCTCTATTTTTGCTTTCTAAACGTTCCTTTAATCTTAATATTTCTTCCCTTTTTTTATTAAGCTCATCTATATGTGCTTTTAAAGTCTCTATTTTTGAAGAATGGGTGGAAATTTCATTATCCAATCTTTCTTTTTCAATTTTTATGTCTTCTTCTTTCAAAAGAGATTCCTCTTTTGCCTTTATTTCATTTTCAAGGAGTTCTATTGTTGTTAAGACTTCTTTTTTTCTTGTTTTTGCAATTTCCTTTGCTCGTTCATAAATATCAAGACCAAGCATTTCACGTAATAATTCCGCCTTTTCTGCAGGTGTCTTAGTTGTGAAAAAGTCAGCTGCTCCTTGTAGGATAAACGATGCCCCAATAAATGTTTCGTAATTAAAACCTAAGACTTTCTTGATCTTTTCTTCTGTGTCTACAATTTTTCCTTCACTTATATTTTTAAAAGATCCTGTTGAGTCATCAAATTCTTCTAATATAAGCCCTGTTGTTTCTTTGTCTTTTCTGTAAGTTCTTTTAATCCTATAGCGTTTCCCTTTTTCCCTGAAGATGAGTTCTATAGAAAGTAAATTTTCGTCAATATTTACAACATCCTGTTTGTTTCTCGTGATACCACGTGCAATTCCAAAAAACGCATAAACAATTGCATCAATAATTGAAGATTTCCCATGTCCGTTATCTCCTGTGATGAGAATTACATCTCCAATTTGGTTAAAGTCAAGGACTGCTTCGTTTCTATAACTTAAAAAACCCTTAATCTTGAGTAATTCTGGAATCATTGGAGGCGAAAGATCTCTTTTATCTTTTTAATTGCTTCCTCGGGAGTATCTACAAAATATATTTCAGCATTTTTTCTTGAGTCAAAGTATTTTCCATCAATAAGGATTTGTTCTATCGAATCAGCAAAATCACCTGTTCCTCTTATTACAATTGCAGGTTTTCCGTTTTGATAAGTAGAGACAAGCTCAAGAAGGGTACCAATTTTTCCACCAATCATTACCGTTACATCAACTGTGTGAATCATAAGAATTGAACGAAAATCCATCCCAAGACCAGTTGTAATGGGAATCGTTACATAGGGATTTGCCTCATCAACGCTATTTGAGGGAAGAATCCCAACATTTATTCCATGAGCATCAAAATTTCCATGCGATGCTGCCTCCATAACTCCGTCACGCCCACCTGAAAAAAGTATAAAACCCTCTAATCCCACAAGATACCCAAACCTGTAAGCAATCTGTTTAACTTCTTCACTTACAGGTTCATTTGGCCTTTCAGATGTACCAATAAGTCCTACTCTTAACTTATTCTTTTCCATCAAAGTTTATATCCTCCAACTTTATTTGCTCTAATTTGATTGGTTCTCCCTCTTTTAATTCGTATCTTAAGCAACAGACAAGCCTTCCACATGCACCTGTAATTTTTGATACATTCATTGGAAGATTTTGCATCTTTGCATATGTTAGTTCAATACTTTCAATATCTTTAAGAAAATTTGTACAGCAAATAGGATACCCACACGGACCAACACCACCAAAAAACTTCATTGCATCTCTTGCGCCAACCTGCCATAGTTTAATTTTGGTATTAAAAGTTGAGACAAGGTCTTTTACAAGTGCTCTAAAATCCACTCTTGAATCTGCTGTAAAGTAAAAAACATATTCCTTTTCACTTTCATCCCATACAGTTTCGATAAGGTGCATTGGAAGTCCATGTTCTTTTATCTTTTGTTTGCAAATCTTGAAAGCATTATTCTCCTTTTTTGCAAGGTTCTCAAAATATTTTAAGTCATCTTCGTTTGCTCTTCGCAATATTCTCATTATGCCAAATCTTTCTTTTAATTTATCGTATAATTTGGCATCCATCTTTACATATGGACGTGTTATCTTACCAAGAGTCACCATTTCATTTTTTTTAACAACCACAAGGTCCCCGATTTTAAAGGTTAAATCTTCTCTTGGAATGAAATATGTGTGCATATCTTTTCTTATCATTACACCTGCTAATATCACTTTGTTTTCCGTTATTTCCATATTTTTCAACCCTTTCAAATATTCTCAATTGTAAATATTACACTTAATATTATATGCATTGCATTTGCATTTGTCAAAAGTCCCTCTTTTGCTTTGGTAAGAAGTACATATATCTCTTTTATCTTTTTTAAACTGAACGCAAGGAATTCATCCGCAATAAAACCCAACAAGTCAATATTTTTTATAATTTCTGTTTCTTTTTTAACTACTATGAACATCACATCTTTCAATAGGTCAATTGCTTCGTCTATAAAGTCATTAACTGTAATGTAGTTAAAGTCTCCATAATAATCCTTGAACCTTAAAATAAATTTTGTACCTGTTTCTTTTTTCTTAATAAGATTCAAAAATGATGTTAAAAGTTGTTTTCTCTTTTTGTATGTTTCCTCTTTTGTCAATTGTTCAAGATTTTTCAATGTTCCATCCAAAATGTGCGCAATAGTTGAAGCCCTTTCATTATCTTCAACAGACTTTTTTACTATTTTTTTGACAACTTCTAACGGCAATTTTCCAAACTTTACAATAACACCTCTTGATACAATTGTTTCGGGGAGGTTTTCTAAATTTTCACAGGTTAGAATGTTTAGGGTATTTTTTGGAGGTTCCTCGAGGAATTTTAACATACTGTTAAATGCTTGGATTGTTGCATTCTCTACATCTACTAAAATATTTACTTTATACCCCTCATAAGGCACATAAGAGTTATCGATAATATCACGAATATCATCAATCCCTATTGTTTCTTTATCAACAATCTTTAGGTTAGGATGCACACGGTTTTCAATTGCAATACACGATTTACAAGTATCACATCCATTGAGAGGGTCTACCTTGCAGTTCAAAGCCTTTGCAAACTCGACTGCTGCAAGTTTCTTCCCAACGCCTTTTTCACCTACAAATATAAGGGTTGAAGGTAAAGCTCTCCTCTCTAAAAGTTTTCTTAAATAGTTTATTGCTCTATCCTGTCCTAAAACCTTGTCAAGCCCCAACGCACTACCTCAAAATCTTTTCTAAATAAGCGTAGAGGTCTGTATTAAAAATTCTTTCATAGGCAATTTTAAACTGCGGATATGACTTTCCCTCAAGATATCGCAAATGAGATTCAATAGTTGTCATTTGTGCCTCTTTGTTAACTTCAAGGAAATATCGCTGTGAAGAATCAGGAATATCATCTTCCATTCCCTCGGGTATTGCAATAAGTCGTATAAAGTTTAAAACATCTTCTCTTGTGAGATTTAGGTTTTTGAAATTTCTTTCAATTTCTTCTGCAAGTGCCTCATCTTGTTCAAAAAAGTGAAGCGAAAACTTATCAAGAGTATCAATAGCATCCGCAAGATATGCGCCAAGTGCAGTACTTATATTGTAAAGCTTTCCCGAAACAAGCACTGCAAGATCATCGGAAACACCCAATCCTTTTTTGTGCCTTATATATTGGAACCTTATGTATGAATGTTTAAGGAAATCTACATTCGTTGGATCAATGATAAGCCCTACCCTTCGATACTCTTCAAGTTTATCTTCATGATCTCCATGCGCAAGCTGTTCGCCATCAAGCCCTAATTTTTCCATAACATGCATATCAACAAGATATGGTTTCCCGCCACCCATATTGAGGTTGAATTTTTGATTTGCAAGTTTCCTTGTTTCAAAATCATCCATAAAACCGCCAAGATATAGTCCTCTAAGAACTGATTCGGGATCCACCTCCACTTCTAAGAATAACGGACAACGCATAAGAGGTTCGCCTTTTTTGTTTACAAGATGTGTCCTTCTTTCGCCTTTCATTACAGATCTTGCATATTCATAGATTTCGTCAATTAAAAGCTGTCTTGAACTTCTAACAATGAAAGAATCCCTTCCAAGTGCAATTACAATATCATCAATTGTTGTATCGACAAATTTCTTCCCCTCAAAAGCTCCATCGCCATTGTGGGAATGTCCTTCAATTGTCTGCATGAAAAGCAAATCTTCAATTTCAGGTGATGTATATAAATCATGTTCTTTTTGCATTTTTCTAAAGTCTTTCCAAATTAATTCTCTTGGCGCAATTTTCATTTTTACCTCCTTATATTATTTTAATACTTTATTGCCCTTTTTATTACCCCACCAAGCACAATAATATCGTTGTCGTAAACAACAAGACTCTGTCCCTTTGTAACCGCAAACTGCTTCTCTAAAAATTCAACTTCGATTTGTCCATTTGTGTTTTTAACTACGCAATCAGCAGGCTTTGATTGGTATCGAACTTTTGCTTTGTAAATCCTATCAGGTTCTACTTCTTCAAGAAAATTTACCTCTGTTAATTCTGCCCCCTTGAATAGGCAATCTTCATAAGTACCAAGAACGACCGTATTTGTAATTGGGTCAGTATCTATAACATATAAAGGCTCCTTGTAAGAAACATTAAGACCACTTCTCTGTCCTATAGTATAGAATTGAACTCCTTTGTGCTTTCCTAAAATATTTCCAAATTTGTTAATGATATTTCCTTCTTTTTCTTTAAGGATTTCTTTAATAGTATCCTTTATGTTTCCCTTAACGAAACATAAATCTTCACTTTCTTTTGATTGGGGAAGATCCAATGATTCTGCAATTTTTTTTACTTCGCTTTTTAAGTAAGTCCCCAAGGGAAATATGATGTTCTTTAAATCCTCTTTTTTAAGGCGCCAAAGCATATAAGATTGGTCTTTTATGGGGTCAATTCCCTTTTTCAGGTGTAAATCTTCATTGCGAGCGTAATGTCCTGTTGCAAAGAGTCCATCACCAAAAAGCAATTTTGTTTTTTCAAAACCTATACCAAACTTTATTTTTTCATTACACACAGTACATGGATTAGGGGTAAAGCCTTCCTTTAAACTTTTAAAGAAGTACTCTTTTACAAGGACATTAAACTCTTCCGATACATCAATTTCGATAAAAGGTATCTCAAATTTTCTTGCAACAATCTCTGCATTAGAAATATTACAGCACCTTGACAAACTTTCATCTTTCTCTAATTTAAAGAAAACTGCAACAACATCATATCCCTGTTTTTTTAATAGGTATAGTGCAACAGAGCTGTCAACTCCTCCGCTTACTCCAACATAAACTTTCATATCTCAATTTTATAATCTTTTCACAAAAATTCAAAACATTTTGATTTTTAAAAACTTTTATTAAAATAAATTGTGAAACTTTACAATTGTGAAAAAAATAATGTAAGGAGGTACAAATGGAAATACCATTCGCAACAATTGAAAGATTGGCAATTTATGTAAGGTGCTTAAGACACCTTAAAGAACAGGGTATAAAAAAAATATCTTCATTTGAAATGGCTCAACATACAAGAACTACACCAGAGCAAGTTAGAAAGGATTTGTCATATTTTGGGAAATTCGGAAAAACTGGCGAAGGTTACGATGTTGAAAATCTTTTAAAGAAGCTTGAGAAAATTTTAAAAACTAAAAGAAAATGGAATGTTGCAATTATTGGAGCTGGTTCTTTAGGTACAGCCTTGTCCAAATACAGAGGGTTTAAAGAAGTTGGCTACGATGTTAAAGCCATGTTTGATATTGACCCAGAGAAAATTAACAAAAAAATAAACGGTGTTCCTGTGTATCATGTAGAAAAATTCTCTGAAATAACAGAAAAAGAAGGCATAGAGATAGCAATAGTTGCTGTTCCAGTTGAAGCAGTTTCTGATGTAGAAGAAGTTATAGTGAAGAGTAAAATTAAAGGAATTTTAAATTTCGTTCCGGTCACATTAAATCTTAAAACTCGAAGAAAAATTGTCGTCCTTGATGTTGACCTCACTCAGAAATTGTATATAATTTCATATCTAATTAAAAATAAATGGGAGGAATAGATGGATATTTTAACACTAAACTGTGGTAGCTCTTCAGTAAAATACCAACTTTATCGATGGAGCGAGAAAAGAATTTTAGCCAAAGGAATTGTTGAGCGAGTTACAATTGGTGGGTCTTTTATCAAACATGAAGTGCCAGGAAGAGAAACTGTAAAAATTGCAAGTGAATGCCCCACGCATAAAGAGGCAATCGAATTAATTTTAAAGACACTTGTAGATCAAGAACTTGGAGTTATAAAAGATGTAAAAGAAGTAAAAGCAGTAGGACATAGAGTTGTACACGGAGGAGAGAAGTTTAATAAATCTGTTCTAATTACTGACGAAGCATTAAGAACCTTTGAAGAACTTCAAGATCTTGCTCCCCTTCACAATCCACCAAATATCTTAGGTATCAAAGCAGCTATGAAGGTCCTTCCAGATGTCCCACACGTTGCAATTATGGACACTGCATGGCATCAAACAATGCCAGAGCATGCCTTTATTTATGCACTTCCAAGAGAGTGGTACGAAAAGTATCACATAAGAAGGTATGGTTTCCATGGAACTTCTTTTCTTTACGTTGCAAAAAGAGCAGCAGTGCTTTTAGGAAAAAATCCATTTGAAACCAATGTTGTAATTGCTCATCTTGGAAATGGTGCAAGTATTGATGCAGTTAAAAATGGTATTTCTGTTGATACAAGCATGGGCTTCACACCTCTTGAAGGACTTGTTATGGGAACGCGTGCAGGTGATCACGACGCTGCAATTGATCTTTACATGATGGATAAGTTGGGATTGTCTTCCAAAGAAATGAACGACATTTTAAATAAAAAGAGCGGAGTCTTTGGAATCACAAATGGAAAATATACCGATAGACGAGATATTAAAATTGCAGCAGAACAAGGCGATCCTCTTGCACAACTTGCAATAGATATTGAAACTTACAGGCTAAAAAAATATATTTCTGCATATATGGGAGTTTTAGGTAGAGTTGATGCAATTGTTTTTACTGCAGGCGTTGGCGAAATGGGTCCTATCTTCCGCGAAAAGGCACTTATAGGTCTTGAAAATTTTGGCGTTGTTATTGACAAGAAGAAAAATAATCTTTCCCTTACAAGAAACGCAGAAACTGATATTACAGGAGAGGGCTCTAAAGTAAGAGTTTTTGTAATTCCAACTGATGAGGAGCTTGTAATGACAGAGGATACTGTAGCTATTATGGAAGGGCGGTATGATGTACATACGAATTTTACTTATTCATTCCAAGATCCAAAATACAAGAATTTATTGAGAGAAGAAAATTTTGCAAAGGAAGTTGAGAAAAAACCAGATCTTGCAAACATTAGAGCAAAAATACCCGGAGTTGATTTTTAGAAAATAATTTGATAATTTTCCTCTAAGAGTATTTGGAGTTTAATTTTACTTCTTTAAAATGACATGTTCTATTTATTACTTGCAAAAATTGGTAAAGTAGGGTATAATAATTGCGGTTTGGAGAGATGGCCGAGTAGGCTGAAGGCACTCGCCTGCTAAGCGAGTGAGGGGCCTAAAACCCCTCCGCGGGTTCGAATCCCGCTCTCTCCGCCAGACTCCCTCCAAAAATCCTTTTTGGTCAACGGAGGAGCTTCCCCCTCTCCTCCGTAATAAAATCAGAGACAGGCGTTCCCCCTTGCCTGTCCAAAAGATGCACACCTCCTCGGGTCAGGTATCCCTCCGCCTGACCCGTTTTTTATTTTGAAAAGTTTAGTTATAATTAAGCGATGCTAAAAATTCTTGTAGCAACAAAAAACAAAGGAAAACTTAAAGAGATTCAAGAAATTCTTGGGGAAATACCTGTCAAATTAATTTCTCTTCCAGAAAATGCTCCTGATGTTGAAGAAACGGGCTCAACATACCTTGAAAATGCTCTTATAAAGGCAAAGACCTACGGGACAAAATACAAACTTATAACACTTGCAGATGATTCTGGTCTTGAAATTGATTCATTGAATGGACTTCCTGGAGTTTTTTCTTCAAGATATCTTGGTAAAGATATTCCATTTGAGGAAAAAATGAAAAACATTCTTGACCTTCTTAAAGATAAAGACAACCGAAAAGCACGCTTCAGGTGTGTAAGTGTACTCTACAATCCAGACGAAGATAAATTTGTAAGTTTTGAAGGTGTCGTTGAGGGAGAAATCTTAAAAGAAATTCGCTATGGGAACTCAGGCTTTGGATACGATCCAATCTTTAAACCTAACGGATTTGATAAAAGTTTCTCTCAATTAGGCACAGAAATAAAAAATAAGATAAGCCATAGGGCAAAAGCCTTAGCTCAAGTTAGAGATTACATTGAGAACAACTTATTAGGAGGAGACATGATTGAAATAAAAGTAAATGGTAAACGCCTTCCAGCAAACAAATATGTTTATTCAGTTTTTGAGAAAGTCATTCTGGCACTACTTTCTACCCTTAAAGACATTCCCGAGATTAAAACTGTTGAAATAAAAATAGATAAGAGCCAGGAACAACAAAATTAGTTTTTGCCACCGCTCATTTTAATTCTTCCCGCAATATCTACAATTACATAGTATTTCTTTGTGCCCAATGCATTTTGTATTTCAATAGTATCAAAACTGTTTGGCTGTCCTCTAAAATGGTTATCTTTCCCGCAATAAAACTCAAGATAATAGTATTCCTTTCCGTTTATCCAACCAAATGGTTTAAAAGGCTTATGTGCAGTAAACTTGAAATTATACTTAAGTTCTCTTTTTACAAAGTGTATACCATCGGGCATATCGTAAGGTGTATAGTGGACTATATTAAGTGGGTCTTTTTGAAATGTTTCAAACATATAAAAAGTCCTTGAGGAGGCCGGTTCTGTACAAAAATAGATTCGCAGATCTTGCTGGTATAAAATAGCCGACTCCTTAACTAATCTTAAATCTTGGACCATTTGCCACGAAACCTCCTCAAGCTCTCTACTCAACATAAAACTATTTAAGTAAGGTAAAGAAATTCCCAGTATAATTAAAGCAATTACTATTACAACTAATAACTCAATTAAAGAAAAACCAAATCTAATCCGCTTTTTGATATCCATATTATGGCTTGACTTTATTTGCAATATTTTCCTTCCACACAATTCTATACATTGGTGTTTTGTTAAAACCAGCCTGAGCAGTGTAAACTGTAGAGATATTGAATACCGTTCCATAGTAATACGTGACCCCATTGTAAGTATATTTGTAAGGATAGTTAGGATCATAATCAGGATCAGTTGGACTGATCTGAATCAGTTTATCTTTTGTTAGCGATCTTAAATAATTATTTATAGAAGGATCAGTTACAACTTCATATTTAACTTCCCATTGAACATCAGTTCTTGAATTCGTCGCTGGATAAAATGGAGGCGCACCAAAATCAAAAAGATTGTAATCATAATAAGTTTGTTGGATTTCATAACCCTTAACATAATCTCCATTTACCAAACACGGCGCATTATCAGTGCTCCACTCAGCTTGTGCACCATACCACTTTGCTAAATATTTTCCAGAGATATCCATTGGTCTCCAAGGATAGTCATCGGTTACACCAAATGAACCATGAACAGCCATCATTGCAGCATCTACCTCAAGCTGGGGATAATTCTTGAATGTTGAGTATGGAATATAAATATTATTGTATGCAACAAGCCCCAAAGCATCTGGACTACCGTTCACCGGCATATTTTTATCGGTACGAGGTGGAGTATTATATAAAATATTCCCGCCTATATAAATGTTCCCGCCTGAACCCACGGTTACTCTTCCTTTAATTGTTCCCGAAACTGTTGCATTTCCTTCAACATAAATTACGCCATTTGGAGGTAAATCTTTCTTAGTGCCATTAATAATGACCTTACCTGCATTATTTTCAACAACAAAAACTATAGTTGCGTTACCATTTATGTAGTAATCAGGCAGTGCTTTATCTTGCATTCCGCCATTTGGATCAGAAGGATTCCTAACAGGAGTTGAACCTTTTAATGCCAAATCTCCATTGGGCCATTGAGCTTGTGGATATCCATTTTTTGCATATCCAGAATTGTAAGCCCAGGAAAGATTTTTCTGATCAGGACCAAATCTTCCAGTACGTGCCCAATTAGCATCTATTGCCTGATCGTAAACTGTTCCCGATGCATACACCGGATCTTGTGCCCATCCTCCCATATAAAGATTACTATCAGATCTTATTATTCCCTTCGTCACCTCATATTTTCCAAAATATACTTTTGTATGATATAAACCAGAAAAATCACTGTAATAAACAGTTGTGGAATCTGCGTCAGTTTTCCTTCTATACCAATTCCCGTTTGCAAGTTGCTGCGTTATTGTGCTAGTACTAATTCCCAACTGACCTCTAACAGCATGTGTCTCAATACTTCTATAAATTTCAGGTTTGGAAAGATTGTATGCAGTTGCTTCTATAACCCATTTGTCAGGATTTCCCGGCCAATATTGAGTATTTGTATCCACTTCAAACCAGAGATTATCTTTTTTGTAATTCGGGTCAATTTCACTGATATTGTTGTATGTATCGCCTGTTGTTAAATTCTTAATCGTTCTACTTTTGATATCACCGTCAGGTCCCACAGATGCAACAGAAGCAATCTTATTATTTAAAGGATCCCAAACTGCAAACCATACATTATCATCCGCCTTAAAAAGATAAGTAGAAACATTGTTAATAATCGCATTGTAAGAACCGATCGGATCATCTAAACTCGGCACACCACCATTTAATTCAGAAAGTCTTACTGCTATCGCATAATCCCTTGTTTTTATTAAAGCTTCTTGTTGATCATTATCATTTACCACTGGGGCATTAT
Organism: Caldisericum insulae; assembly: GCF_047785965.1. NCBI lineage: Bacteria > Pseudomonadati > Caldisericota > Caldisericia > Caldisericales > Caldisericaceae > Caldisericum > Caldisericum insulae. The sequence continues at coordinate 80,758 of NZ_JBLOBF010000003.1, read as the reverse complement.
ATGGAAAACTAAACGTATTAATGGTATTAAGAATATTTTCAACAGCAGAATCTGCAACAACAAGTGCTCTATCAGATATTGCCTCTCCAGAAGTTGTAAAATTACGGGTAGTAGTTGAAGAGAATAACATTAAAACAGGTATCATCATTAAGACCCCCATAAGCACGGCAAAAATCATTGAAAAGCCTTTTCTTGTAATCATTTAACTCACCTCCTATTGTTTTAAAGTTACTTGTATCATTCTAATGAATCTTTTCCCTTCTCTTGAAGTAGGGTCCTTAAGAAACGCTTCCACAATTATTTGAAAAACTTTAGGTGAATAACTTGGTCTTATTACGGCAAAATTAGTTATCACCTGTTCTGTAATGGGTTGAGATGTTATTCCACTCCATTTTGTTCCGTCCCAAATTTCGTTAGAGTATAGTACTTCGCAAGGTTCGTAAATTCTACTTAGCCAATAATTCTTGGGAACTCCTGCATAATTTCCGTTAGATGTAGGAACACCTAAGGTATAGGTTATTCTATGTTTCACACCAGAACTATCCAGAATATAAAACCGGAGAATTGGAGAAGCATTCGGAAGAAATGAGTAATAATCATGAACTGAGTCAAGAGGATATGGCGTTACAATATCTGATAAATCTCTTTTGGAGTCACTATTTGGATTGTATTGAGGAAAATCAACACCAGAAAATCCAGTTCCATCATCTAAAGTTGACGCTTGCATAAGTTCTTTCTTAAGCTGAGAAAGAAATGTATCTATATTTTCCTGAATATTTTGATTTACTGAAATATATCTTGCAAAGGCATTTATATAAGAAAAAGATGATAAACCGATATAAAGTAGAATAAGCATTATAACCATTGACACCATGAGCTCAATAAGGGTGAATCCTCTTCTTCTCATTAGCTCCCTCCATAAACAGTAAGTTTTGTTTTTGTCTGGTAAGACTTTTCTAATTTTCCTTCCATCCAATATACAGTTACTTCTACATCAAACCACTGGACATGGTCTGGATCGTTTACTTTTTGTTTTCTTGCAACAACTTTTGTTAAAACTCTAAAACCATTGTAATCAGTTGTTTTAGAAAATAAAGAACCATCATTTGTAAAATATGGTGTATAGTTTGGATTTCTTCCGTCAGTAAATGCGTTGGCTTTCACATAAATCTTTGGTATATAGTTTAAACCTGGATTGAAGAAATTTATTTTGTTTGGATTTGGTGCTCCATTTATAGTTGCACTTAGAGGGAACCTCACAACAATTGGATTAGAAGTCACTCTATCATAGTATTTGCCGGAGGAAGTAAAAAGGTTTGCATCTTCTAAAGATGGATTCGAGTCTATAATATAGCCATTTTCACCAAGAGAGACGAAACCTTGAAGCGAGAAATAAAATGCAGAAGGTTTATCATTATATTTGCCGTTTGGTGTTATTGGATTGACATTAATCGAGAGAGGATTACCATAATTATCAATAAGACCAGGTAAAGGATGATTTTCATCGTTACCAAAAAGATTTACATCAAAGCCAAGATTGTTGTCATATGTTACGTTTCTTGACCTTATATAATCAATTACATAGTTAGCAATGTCTTTAGCTTCTTGAAAGCTTTCTTTCCTTTTTTCTGAAACATTCATAGAAATAGCAACAGTAGTCACAGCAACAACAATAAAGGTAACAATAACAATTGAGATCATAGTTTCGATAATGGTAAATCCCCTTCTCCTTTTATTCATTTTTTTCACCTACCTTTTAACCCAATCAATAGATACGCTCCCCAATTTCGAAATGTAGATGCCTAATATTTTGGTCTCGTTGTTATTAGAAAGAAATATGCCATAATTTTTATCTTTACTGTAATAATTAGGATTCCCGAAATTATTAAATACTATTGAAACATAAGTAAGTGGCGGAGATAAAATGGTTGTAGTATCATCAGATTTAGCTAAATAAATCCTTTTTATTTTTATATTTGAAGGAAGAACAATTTTCTCTACTTTTCCTGTTATTGAATTTGTATTAGGATCAAAACGTGCATTTATATCTTTCTCTACATAATAAGTATTCAATTGAGGGAAAAAATAAATTTCAAAATTCCCAGAACTTTGTGAAGTACTGTAAGTTATTGCCTTGTTTTGAGCATAGAGTAAGCTTTGCTGTATTTGAACTCCTGCGTTGTAAAGATTCTTTTCAACTAAAACGTTAGGCATAATAGACATCGAAACTCCAATTAATATCATTAACACCACTATTACTGTCAATAGTTCTATAAGAGTAAAGCCTTTTTTAGAACGGTGTAGCATTGATAAAATCATCTATTGAAATTTTCCTCCATGCATTTCCCGATTGTTCTGCAGAAGTAATGATGTTTTGGACACTGCCGGAACTTCCAGGCGTCCCAACAATGCTTAAATTTGACATATCAACGGGTCTATAATACACATTATAAGTTCCGTTAAGATTAACTGCTCCTTTAGAGACAAGAGCTCCATACAGATCAAAAGTTCCGCCTCCCGTGAAACTGCCTGTGGTATAGAAAATGCCTTTTAATAAAGCATTACCGTTTGCAAGTTCCACATTTCCGTTTACAAGCATTGCAAGTGCTCCGTCATTATCTATAGTAGAGTTTCCGTTTATTATGAGGTTGCCGTTTATTACAATAGTTCCTTGAAGCTTAACATTGCCGTTTATATGTACATCTCCTTCAACAAAATAGACTATATTTTTAGCATAACTCTTTAGTTGCTGCCATTTAGCAACATCAAGTCCTGCAAATAAACCTGATTTATTGGATAAGTCGTTATAGAATGCTGCAATTTGGTTGATTGTTGAATTGTAAGTTGGACCAAGATAAGAAACAATTATAGACTTTACTATTGGATCTGTTGTATTGGGAAATCCCGAAACGCTTCCGTCGTAAGGCTTTTGACCAGTTTTGAATGCAAGTGCAAAAGCTTTGTAGTAATCAGTATTTAGCATCGGAAACTCAATAGGATTCTGACCCGGTTTTGCACCAACCTGCGCAACACCTTTTCCTGTAATCTGTCCCACTGCATATGCTGTGCCTCCGCCGTATGTTGGATCGTAAGCAATTCTTATCTTGCCTTTTGCAGGTCCCAGATCAATATTGCCATTTGCAAACACATTACCTGCAACTTCTTGAGCATTGCCGTTAAATGCAATGTCCGACCCAGAGAAAATTCCGTAATTAAAAACTGCAGAATTTGGCATAACTTGTGTTGCAGGAATTGTTTTCTTGTGATATGTTACAGCCATCTCAGTATAAACAGCGGATTGCGATACAATTTGACCATTCTGTTTTACCATACCGAGAGCATAAATACCAATAAAAATCGTCTTATCGCCGTCTAACCCTGTATCAGGATCCCAACCATTAACATCGCCTTTGCTCAATCTTTTAATCTTTGCTTTATAGTATGTATCAGGACTTGAAGAAAGTGATGCTTCGTTTAACTCTAAAATATATCCTGCACCATTTCTTACAATTGATTTGACATTATCCACCGTAAGATAGTGATAAACATTTGGGGGGTTTATAACATTATTTCCTAAATCTGCATTTCTTAAATCAAAAGCAATTTGAGATACACATGCTTCCGCTGCAGTCAAGGCTCTTTGGGAAGTAGATTGTGCATTAGAAATTGCTTTTTCTGGAACTACCTTCAACACTATCCCAATGATTGATGTTAAAACTAAAGCACTTATTAATATTACAGTTATTAAAGCAACTCCTTTTCTTCTAATATTCATAATATTCACCTCCTTATGGTGATTGTTCATTCGAATTTCTTGAAAAAATCAAAGATGTATACGATACACTTTGTTCTTTTCCAAAATAATTAATTTTCCCAACCATTATTACTACAACCTTCCCACCCTGTCTTACAAAATACAACTTCACAAGTTGCTTCATATATTCTGTTACTGGCTCTCCAATTGAAGTAGGATTTGTTCCATGAGGATACTTCACCTTATAGACAGCATTACCATTATTGGTTTGTTCCATCCTGTATCTAATATCCCAAGTGTTTGTTCCATCATAGTATGTAAAAATAAGTTCTTCTCCCATAGCATTTCCTGTGTTTAAACTGTCATTTGGCTTAAGAATTATATCAAAATTAGCATCGTTAGGTTTACTTGCCTGCATTAAGTCTCCAGTTATTTTTGTAAGTGCATATCTAAAATTCTGTTGAAGCGTCATCTCCTGATCATAATAGGTTCTTATCCTGAGAAAACTTGAAATCCCAGAAAATGCAAGGGAAAAGATTATTAAAAGTATAGCAAGAGAAACTACAACCTCAATAATCGTAAAACCCCTACGGTGTTGTCTGACTTCTTGCATAGCTTTTTTCTCCTGTAACCATTACGCTTTTTTGATTATTCCCTACCATCCAATACACAATAATTTTTATTTCATAGATTTTGTTTCTTAGGTCAGTAATCGTAGGAGTTTTGTCAATAATGATAATCCTTTTTGTATAGTGAGGATATACTTCCTTATGCAAGATAATGGTAAAATCATAGTAAGATTGATTAGTAATTGTATCTACCCTTAATCTAGGTGCAATCTCAATGTTTGGTGGAAGCATAATACCACTTGTATCTGGGACTGGCGGAGGATTTGTTGCGGTTCCGGTCTCTGATTCGATACCGCAAACATTAAGAATATGTTCTACTCTATATGAACCATCCATTGGATAATACTTATTAGTCGTAGGATCGTATTGAATAGAGTCATAGACGTTGTTATATGTAGTCCCATAGTCTATAAAATATGGAGAACTTGGTGGTGGTGGTGAAGATGGCTTTTGAGGATAATTAGGCGCATCATATGTAACAGTAGTGGGGAATTGACCACCCTTTATTAAGGAATCTATAACAGAAATAGAAAGACTCTTTACATCTTCTAATTGAAGTTGTGCTAAATTTAAACCAATTGACTTGTATCTTAAATCCTTTACAAAAGAGTAGTAGGAATAATAACCATAAAGGAGAGCAGTAGTTACAACAGCAAATATAGTAACTGCAATAATCACTTCAATTAGACTAAACCCCTTCTTCTTTTTCATTAAACTCCTTCCCATTTTAACTTCTCAAACATTATACTATTATTTTGAAAAATATTAAAACAAAAAAATTTTTTGTCAATAGAACAAAATATGATTATTGAGAGTATAATTTAGATAGAAGTTCAAATTCTTTTATGGAGGTTTATATGAAAGTTGTTGTGATGGGAAACTATCCTAAAAATTTATTGGAGATGTTTGATAAGTATAAAAAGGAATTTGATTTTGAGAATGTTGAGGTTGTTATTCTAAAAGATGACAGCGAAAAGGAAGATGCACTCAAAGATGCAGTTGCAGTAATTTCGGGATCATTAACTGAAAACGACCTAAACAATGCTCCAAATCTCAAATTCATTCAAGTACCTTTTGCAGGAGTTGACACCTACAACATTCCTGAGCTTATAAGACGCGGAATAAAGATTGCAAACGTGCATTCAAACGCAACAGCAGTTGCAGAGTTTGCTATGGCACTTGTCCTTGCGCTTGCTAAAAATGTAGTTGAAGGCGATAGAGATTTAAGAATTGGTTATTGGCACGGGTGGATGTCAAGAGAGCCAGTAATAAGCCTCGAAGGAAAGACAATGACGATCCTCGGACTTGGAAGCATTGGAAAAGAAATTGCACGATTTGCAAAAGTATTTCACATGTATGTAATTGGCGTAAAAAGGGAAAAGGTTGATGGTAAAATTCCTAATGTAGATGAGATTTATACACACGCAGAAATTGAAAAGGCAGTTGAGAAGGCACACTTTGTTGTTTGTGCATTACCTCTTACACCAGAAACAAAAGGAATGATAAATAGAAGGTTGTTTGAAAAAATGGCAGGTAAATTTTTTGTGAACGTTGGACGAGGTGCAGTGGTTAATGAAGAAGATCTTTTTGTTGCACTTAAAAATGGAATTTTGAGGGGCGCAGGAATTGATACGTGGTGGGTATATCCACAAGCTCCTATGCAAACTGCAATGCCTTCAAGGTATCCTTTCCATGGCTTAAAAAATATCATAATGACTCCACACGCAGCAGGATTTACTGATGTAACGCCTCAAAAAATGTGGGAAGATTCCGTTAAAAATGTAATACGCTTCCTTAAAGGATTACCAATTGAAAACGAGGTAAAAGAGGTAGGTTACTAAAACAATTTGAGGAGGCATAACACCGCTCCTTCAATACTCCCAAAAATACACCAAAGAATTGTCAATCCGAAAAACGAAGTGACGAAGATTCCCTCCTTTTTAGGGGGAAGTTAGAGGGGGAGACTTTCAAATCCACCTCTAAATAAGGTATTCCTCGTGGCTACGCCACTTCGGAATGACAATTATTTTGAGGGGGCAACAACCCCACTCAATACTCCCCCAAATAATAACTTTGATTTGGGGGTAAGTTAGAAAGGGGGATACCCCCCTTTCTAATGGTTGAGGGAGGGCTTTTACCCCTTCGATTAATAGAAATCTCCTCCTTTTAGGGGTAGTTAGAGGGAGAATCGAAAGTCCACCTCTAAATAGGAGGTACTAAGTAGGTTCTACCCAAAAGTTTTTTGACTTTGGGATTAGTTTTGAAAAAGTAACCTTCCTATTAAAGAATGGTTAAAAGTGGTGAAATCAAAAGAGGGGCGATGCTTAAGCCCCCTATAGTAAAGCTTATATTCCTAAATAATTTATGGCACAGGGATTGCATTAAAGCAGCGCAAACCTAACTCATATTTTGAAGCAGATGCCTGCTTGAGATCAAATTGTTTTTGAAGAAGTGATGCACATTCAATTAAATCTTCACTACAACCCTTCTTTAACTCAATCTCTACTTCATAATACTCTGCTTTCCTTCTGCCTTTTACAAAATTCAAATAGTCGAGATCAAGTTCAAGTTCAGCATTGTTCTTCTTTAAAACTATAGGATGCCTTTCATTCACGATCTCAAGTACTTCCCTTAATTCGTCATCTTTTACAATTTCGTAAACTTCAGGAAAATTTCTTTTCAAAAAACTTTTAGACAAAAAATCCTCATGATCAAGCTCAATTTCTTTCTCTTCTCTTACATAAACTCCTGCATTAAATGTCCCATTTGATTTTAATGTGAGCGTCTTTTTTGAACCCTCTTCACGCAAACGAAAAGCAAGATTCTTAAAAAGAAGTTTGAGATCATCTGTGTCATAATAATGGCTTATGAGCTTCTTTGGGGGAAGACGTGTAACTGACCAACTTAAAAAGTCCATCTCAGCCTCAATCTTCTCGAGAATCTTTCGTGAGGCTGTAAGTTTAACTTCGTACTCAATCATTTTTAACCCCCTTTCTTTTTGTTAATCTCTTTTAGATAAAGAGTCCTCTTGTATGCCGAATAAACCGCTTTTTCTAAAACAGTTCTAAAACCCCCTTTTTCAAGTTCATAAAGCGCATCAGCAGTTGTCCCTCCAGGAGAAGTAACCATATCCCTCAATTCTGCTGTATGCTTTCCAGACTGCATTGCAAACAACACTGACCCAAGAGTTGTTTTATATACAAGTTCCATTGCATCTCGCCTTGAGAAACCAAGATGCACTCCCGCATTTACAAGAGATTCCAAAAAGAGAAACACATATGCTGGCCCTGTACCTGAAAGTGCGGTTGCCATATCCACATAAACTTCATTCTCCACATACATCTCGCTTCCCATTGAAGTTAAAATCTGTTTAACAACATCTTTTTCAGAATCCTCTACCTCTTTTGTAGCAGTCCATACAGTCATACCCTGTCTTATCTGAGCAGGCGTATTTGGCATACAACGAACCACTTTTTTGTGAAGAAGATTTCTTTGTAGAGTTTCAACATCAATACCCGCCATTATCGAAATTATAAGCTGGGTATCCCTAATGTAATCTTTAACTTCATTTGCAACAGACTCAAAAATCTGAGGCTTCACGGAAAGCACAACTATATCTCCGAATTTAACGGCCTCAGTGTTTGATGTGGTTGTGTTTATATGAAGAGCCTCTTTAACTTCTTGGGCTTTCTTTTCTCTATGAAAACTTCCCATAATATCTTGTGGTACAAATATTCCTGCATCAATAATAGACTTGATCATTGCAGTTGCCATTGTACCTGTACCAATAAAACTTATCTTCATTTTCTTATTTCTCCTCTAAAATTATCGAAGAAATCCTTCAAACTCATCTTTAAAAGCCCCAATTCAAGCACTCTAAAAAGTGCTGCAAAGTCAAGGAGGAAAAATTCTTCAAGATCGACATCGTCAGAATTCTCAATTGCAAACTCCTTAAGTTCAACAAGCCTTTCTTTGATTGTTTTAAGTGAACGAACATTTCTAAAATATCTTTCCTTTATTTGAAGAATTGATTCAAGGGCATTAATTCTTTCACTCTCTGGAACTTGTAGAAAACTCTTATATTCGTTTAGAAAAAACTCCTTTGGGGATTGCTCAATGCTCTGTACAGGATATTTTGAAAGATTGATACTTCTAAAATATGTATTCAAGTCATCAATTGTACTTGCAAAGGTTTGGTCGGCATAAGGATAAATATCTATCGTAAAAAGTGTCATTCGTTCAATCTTCTTTTTTGAGTAGGTGAAATTTTTATAAGTCCAGCCAAGCCTGTAAAGAATATTTGCAAGTTTTTTAACATCATCCTCTTCAAGCAAAGATATCTTTACTGAGACAAAATCATCAACTTGAACAATATTCATCTCCTCGCCAATGTTATGGACAACAAACTGATTAAGACCTTCTTCCTTGATTTTGTCATACTTTATTTTTCTTGACCTTAGCACATCCTCGATTGCCTTTTCAATGCTCTTCTTACCCAACTCTTTAAGCCTCCATGTATTAATATTATACTCATTATTGCTTAATTTTCAAAAAGCTAATTTAAATGCCTAATTGTTTGCATTGATTGTTAAAAGTAAGGGAAGATTTTTCTTCATTTTAATTGACTATTAAACCTAAGAATGGTAAAATATAAAATGAGGTGAAATATGAACGAAATAATTGAATGCATTCCAAATGTCAGCGAAGGAAGAAATCAAGATGTTATAAATCAAATCATTGAAAATCTCAAAAAAACAGGTGTAAAAGTTTTAGATGTTTCGTCGGATTCAGATCATAACCGCACAGTTATAACATTTGTGGGAGATAGGTCAAATGTACTTGAAGGCGCATTCTCTGTTGCAAAAAGTGCAGTCGAACTCATCGACTTACGGCATCATAAGGGCACACATCCAAGAATGGGAGCAGTTGATGTAATTCCATTTGTGCCGATTAAAGGCATAACAATGGAAGAAACAGTTGAGTTAAGTAAAACACTTGCAAAGCGTATCGGAGAAGAACTTAAAGTGCCAGTGTATCTGTACGCGGAATCTGCAACAAAAGAAGAACGAAAAACACTTCCCAATATAAGGCAAGGTGAATTTGAAGGCTTTTTTGAAAAGATTAAGGATCCAAATTGGGCACCTGATTTTGGTCCAAATGAAGTGCATCCGACTGCAGGTGTTGTTGCAGTTGGTGCAAGAGAATTTCTCATCGCTTACAATATATACCTTAATACGAAAGATGTAAATATTGCAGAAAAAATTGCAAAATCCATAAGGGAAAGTTCTGGTGGTTTAAGATTTATACAGGCAAAAGGAATGTATATAGAAGAAAAGGGAATGGCTCAGGTTTCTATGAATGTTTTGAATTATAAAAAGGCACCCCTTTATAGGGTTTTTGAGATTGTAAAAATGGAAGCAGAGCGATATGGCGTAAATGTTGTTGAAAGCGAACTTGTTGGACTTATGCCACTCAAGGCTGCCCTTGATAGTCTTGCATTCTATTTAAGATTTCCAAAACTCACATCCGAAAGTATTATTGAAATGAAAATCTACGAATAAGGAGGGAAAGTTGGAAACTCAATTAGCAGACCTTATTATTTTTAATGCAAAAGAGTTGTTAACTCTTGTTGAAGACACAACAGTAGAAGGAACTGAGAAGGACAAAAAACTTGGGCTCATTCACGACGGCGCAGTTGCAGTAAAAGACAAAAAGATCATTGCCGTAGGTAAATCGGATGAGGTAATAAAAAGTATTAGAATCGGGAAACACACTTACCAAATAGATGCTTCAAACAAGGTCGTTATGCCAGGATTTGTTGACCCGCACACACACCTTATATTTGCTCACACGAGGGAAAAAGAATTCATTTTAAGACACCAGGGAGTACAAGAATCAAAGATTTTAAAAGAGGAAAACACAGGCATAATTTCAACTGTGCGCCATACAAGAAAGGCGACATTCGAAGAACTTCTTGAAGAAACCAAAAAACATCTTTCATACCTTGTTGATTGGGGCACAACAACTGTTGAAATAAAAAGCGGTTATGGGCTAAATCTCGAGGAAGAGATAAAGATGCTTAAAATTGCAAAATATCTCAAAGAAAACACTCCAATAAATATTAAATCAACGCTACTTGCGGCGCATGTAATACCTCCTGAATATCATATGAGAGACGAAAAGTACGTTGAGCTTGTCGTTGAAGATATAATACCAATCATTGCAAAAAATGATCTTGCCGATTTTAATGATGTTTGGTGCGAAAAGGGACAATTCACAAGAGAACAAGCAAAGAAGATTCTTTCACAAGGAAAGAAAATGGGTTTAAAACCAAAAATCCACGCAGATGAGTATTCTGACTCAGGTGGTGCAGAAGTTGCAGCAGCGGTACAGGCAATTTCAGCAGATCATCTTGTACATTCAAACGAAGGGGGGCTTAAAAAAATGAAGGAAGCAAATGTTACAGCAGTTCTACTTCCCTGCACGATGTTTTTCCTTGGTAAAGATACCTACCCAAATTACGAATTGATGAAAGATATTGGGCTTACAGTTGCATTGGGCACAGATTTTAACCCAGGCACATCATTTTGCCCTTCAATGCCCTTCATAATTACGCTTGCAATTATGAAACTCAAGATGACCGTTGAAGATGCAATAATTGCCTCAACTAAAAATGCAGCAAAAGCAATTGACATGGAAAAAGAAGTTGGTACCTTGGAAGTCGGAAAACGTGCAAACATAAATATTCTTGATATTGGGCATTACGAAGAAATTCCTTACAGAGTTGCACAAAATTATGTAGAAACGGTTATTTCAAATGGAGAAATTTTAAAAGGAGGATAAAATGGAAAATCTTAAACGAACCCCGCTTTATGAGGAGCACCTCAAATTAAATGCACAGATGGTGCCCTTTGCAGGCTTTGAAATGCCGCTCAAATACACAAGCATAAAAGAAGAGCACCTTGCAGTAAGAAATGCTCTAGGAATCTTTGATGTATCCCATATGGGTGAAATTGAAATTAAAGGTCCCGATGCACTCAAATTCACACACTACTTAGTTACAAATAGTGTCCTTGATATGAAACTTGGAAGGGTAAAATACACACCTATGTGTTATGAACATGGGGGAGAAGTTGATGACCTTTTTGTGTATAATCTTGACTCAAACTTTGTCCTCCTTGTTGTAAACGCTTCAAACTATGAAAAAGACCTTAAATTTGTACTCGACCATAAGGGGAATTTTAATGTAGAAATTGAAGGAAAAACAGATGACTACGGTGAAGTTGCAATACAAGGACCTAAAGGAGAAGAATTTTTGAAGAACTACTTTGAAGGAGAAACTCCGCTTGAAAAACTTGGATACTTTAAGGCAACATATGGAAAACTCTTTAATGTTAATGTTCTCATTTCAAGAACAGGATACACAGGCGAAGATGGTTTTGAAATCTATGCAAAACCTATTGATATCGTTCATATTTGGAATGAAGCACTTGAAAAAGGCAAACCATATGGCATTAAACCTGCTGGACTTGGAGCAAGAGATACCCTAAGATTTGAAGTCTGTTATTGGCTTTACGGAAACGATATCGACGAGACAATAAACCCGTTTGAAGCAGGGCAGGATTTTGCAGTAAAAATGGATAAGGAAAATTTTATTGGTAAATCTGCCTTAGAAAATATCTTAAAAGAGGGTATTAAAAGAAAACTTACAGGTTTTAAGGTGCTATCAGGTGGAGTACCACGACACGGAATGAAAATTTATAGCAAAGATGGCAATGAAATTGGTCATATCACATCGGGTAATATGTCGTTTGTAAGAAATGAAATCCTTGCGTTAGGTTATGTAAAATTAGAGTACAGAGATTTAGGAACACGTTTAATTATAAAAGACGGGAACAGGGTCTTTGAACTTGAAGTGATTGAAATGCCTTTTATTGAACCAAAAGCAGGCAAGAAAAAAGTTTGAAATTTAGACAATAATTTGTATAATAAATTGTTAAAGAAATTTAACAAAATTTTATGGAGGTTTAAAAAATGAAAATATCAAAAATGATTCAAAGAGCAGGTACTGAAACTGCCTTTGAAATGCTTGCAAAAGCAAAAGAACTTGAGCGACAGGGGAAAAGCGTAATTCACTTCGAAATTGGTGAGCCAGATTTTAACACCCCAGAAAATGTAAAAGAAGCAGGAATTAAAGCAATTAAAGAAAATTACACCCATTATTCACCAACACAGGGAATTCTTGAGTTAAGAGAGGCAGTTGCAGAATACATTTCAAAGACGAGAGATATTAAGGTAACACCAGATGAAGTAATCATTACTCCAGGTGGTAAGGATGTAATTTTTGGAACGATGTTATCCTTACTTGACGAGGGAGATGAAGCAATCTATCCAAATCCAGGTTATCCAATCTACGAATCGGCGATAAGGCTTGTTGGTGCAAAACCTGTACCAATGCCCATAAGAGAAGAAAATGACTTTGCCTTTGATAGGAAAGAATTTGAAAAGCTTGTAACTCCAAAAACAAGACTCATTGTCATTAACTCACCTGCGAACCCAACAGGTGGCATACTTTCCTATGAAGACCTTGAATTTATTGCAGACATTGCAAAGAAAAATGACATAATGATACTTTCTGATGAAATTTATTCGAGAATCATTTACGAAGGAAAATTTGTAAGTATTGCATCGCTTCCTGGCATGAAAGAAAGGACAGTAATTCTTGATGGATTTTCAAAAACTTATGCAATGACAGGTTGGAGATTAGGCTATGCTGTTGCTAATAAGGAAGTAATTGAAGCACTTAAGAGAGTTGCTGTAAATTCATTCTCTTGCGTTGCAACATTTGTGCAAATGGCAGGTATAGAAGCTCTTCGTGGCCCACAAGATGAGCCTGAAAGAATGAGAAAAGAATACGAGGAAAGAAGAAATTTGATTGTTCAAGGTTTAAATGAAATCCCTGGATTCTCTGTTAAGATGCCAAAGGGAGCATTCTATGCATTCCCTAACGTAAAGAAAGTCGGAAAATCCTCAAAAGAACTTGCAGATTATCTTCTCTATGAAGCAGGCGTCTGCACGCTTTCAGGCACTGCATTTGGTGAATATGGTGAAGGCTATTTGAGATTCTCTTACGCAACTTCCAAAGAAAACATTATTGAAGGCTTGAAGAGAGTAAAACAAGCAATTGAAAAGATCATATAGGATTCATATATTGAGGGGGCTTAAGCCCCCTTTTATATCATGGCATTAATAAAATTTTTAGGCACTGCGGGTGCACGATTTGTAGTTGCAAAGCAACTTCGCTACTCAGCAGGAACAGTTATAAAAAGCAAAAATGCAACTCTAATTTTGGATCCTGGACCTGGAACACTCTTAAGACTTGCCTCTGCTCGTCCAAAAATTCCAATTGAAACAGTTAATGGAGTTATTCTTACGCACATTCATCTCGATCACTCAACTGATGCAAATATAATTATTGATTCTATAACAGAAGGTGGCTTAAAAAAATCTGGGGCTCTTTTTACAACAGACGAAGCGCTCAATTCAGAAAATAGAGTAATTCTTCCATTCTTAAAACCATATCTTGAAGGGATTTTTACCTTAAAACATAAAGGTATTTTTGAATTCAAAGATATAAAATTTACTTCTTTTAAGCATAACCACACCGCAGAGACATACGGGATAAGATTTGAAATTGAGGAAAAAACTGTTTCATTTGTTGTTGATACGCTATTTTTCAATGAACTTCTTGATTACTATAAAGACTCCGATTATCTAATATTAAATGTGGTTCGCCTTTCCGAAAAAGAAGGAGTAATGCATTTATCAATTTCTGATGTTGAAAAGTTTATAAAATACTCAAACCCTAAAAAGGTTATAATGACTCACTTCGGAATGACAATGCTTCGAGCAAATCCTGAGAAAGTTGCAGAGTCACTCTCAAATAAATATGGAATTGAAGTAATTGCAGCATATGATGGACTCACAGTAGAGTTTTAGGAGGTAAATGTGAAATTAGGATTAGTTTTATCAGGTGGTGGCGCAAGAGGACTTGCACATATTGGAGTTCTTAAAGCCCTTGAAGAAATTGGAATTCATCCTGATGTTATTACTGGTGCATCAATGGGTGGTATTATAGGTGCAATGTATTCACTTGGGATTGAAGCAAAAGATCTTGAGAATATGCTTTCAAAACTCGATTTTAATGAACTTCTCGAAATTAGAAGTTTTTTCTATTCACAAAAGGAAAACAAAATTCTTAATACAGTAGTTCAGCAAACGTCTCTTATACCTCTTTTTACAAAGTTGGGTTTTGACTCTGGAAGAAAAATAAGAAAAGTCTTTAAAGATATAACTCAAGACAAAGAATTCAAAGACTTAAAAATACCATTTTCTTGCGTTGCAGTTGATCTTATTACAGAGCGCCTCATCACTCTAAATTCAGGAAAACTTTATGAAGCAATGTATGCAACGGGTGCAATTCCACCATATCTTGAACCATTAGAAAAAGATGGAATGCTTCTTGCAGATGGAGGTATTTTAAGTAATGCGCCAGTTGATGTTGCAAAGGAAATGGGAGCAGAAAAAGTAATCCTTGTAGATGTAAACACACTTCAAACATTCAGAAGAAAAGAAAACTTTAGAAACGCATTTGATATTATTTTAAGGGTACTTGATATAACGCTTGACACCCTCTACATAGATGAGCTTGCAAAAGCAGATTACCTAATTCAAATCCCGTTAAACTTTGATATATTTGATTTTGATAAAAAAGAGGAGATTATAAAAATCGGATATACCATCGGTAAAGAAAGTCTACTGGCTAAGGGTTTGAAGGGTTCTTAACTGCAAGTTTAAAAGTTAAAATAAGACCTAAAAGCGCCACAAGAAAGCCCAAAATAAATACGCCATTTAATTTAAACATTCTATAAGCAAAACTAAATATAAGTGGTCCAATTGTTTGCCCTAAATTTACCATTGAACCGTTTGCTGTCATTATTAAACCCCTCAATTCCTCTTTTGAAAATTTATTTAGAAGTTGTGGAGTAAGAGTTATATTAATGCCCTGCGCAACACCGAAAAACATAGAACCAAGTGTAAGAAAAATGTAATCTTTTGAAATGTAGAAAAGTATCATAGACAACGCATAAAATACAAAACCACTTACATATACAACTTCGTCTCTGAAAAATTCAGTAATACGCTCAATTTTATATGAAACTATTGCCGAAATAAAAGAAGAAATACCGATAAAAACACCTGTAAGAGTTGATGACATTTCAAACCTATATTTTGCTAAAAATGAAAAATAGTTAAGATATGCTCCATAAAGCACTATGAAGGTAAAAGTTGTACCTAAAAATACAAAAATAAGGTCATCGTTAACGGCATTTCTTATTGGAACTTTAATCTCATTTTCTGACTTTTTTATAGCTCTGTCTTCAAGAAGGAAAAGCAGTAAAATAAGCGAAACAAAAGAAAAAAGTGAAAGCAAAAACGGATTTCTTGGATTGATATCTGAAAGTACTCCCCCTAAAATTGGAAATAAAGTAAGTGCAATTGATGTTACAACACCGTTCATTCCAAGTGCAAATTTTAAGGCACGCCCTTCAAATGTATCAGCAAGGATTGCAACATTAAGGGATAGTAAAGTTGATGCACCAATGCCTTGGACAAAGCGAATAATAAGAAGCGCTTTAAAATCATTTGCAAAGTAACCAAGAAAGCCAAGCCCAAAAATAAATAGTGCAATTGAAAGAATAATTTTTCTTCCAACCTTATCAGAAAAGAACCCCAAAACTGGCGAAAAAACTATTCCAGGAAGAGTAAAAAATAGAAGAATAAGTCCCGAAGAGGCATCATCAATTTCAAAAGACTGTGCAATTTTAGGCAGCGCAGAAGACAAACTCGAAATACCTAAAACTGCCGTAATTGTAACAAGAATTGCAGCGTAAAAATTCCTGTTTTTAAAAACAATCGCACTAAAATTTTCTTTAGAATACGAGTTTAAAAAACTGTCTTTTGCCAACTCTTAAAATGTCTCCGTTATTTACCTTTACTTTAAAATTTTCAATCTTCTCATCATTTATTTTTAATCCGCCTTGCTCAATAAGTCTTTTAACCTCGCTTTTTGAGGGAAGGATTTTTAGGCTCACAAGAAGATTCACAATATCAACAACACCATCTTCTACAAATTCTTCAATGTGAAGTTCGGGCATCTCATCTGGCAGCTCTCTTTTACTGAAAACTTTTATGAAGTTATCATAGGCCTTTTGAGCTTCATCAATTCCATGGAAAATTTCAACAATACCCTTTGCAAGTTCAAGTTTAAGGTCTCTTGGATTGACCTTTCCTTCTTTTATACTTTCTTCTATTTCCTTTGCCTTTTCATCATCAACATCAAGGACAAGATAATAGTACTCTGAGATAAGGTCATCTGGAATGGACATAATTTTTCCAAACATTGTCTTTGGATCTTCTGTTATCCCTACATAATTTCCAAGGCTTTTACTCATCTTTTGAACTCCATCAAGCCCACGTAAGATTGGCACAATAATTGCAATCTGAGGAGGTTTTCCTTTAACCTCAAGTAGATGCCTTCCCATTATGAGATTAAATTTTTGGTCTGTTCCTCCAAGTTCTACATCGGCATCAATTGCATAAGAATCGTATGCTTGCATTATTGGGTAAAACAATTCATGGAAAAATATGGGAATATCCTGCGAAAAACGTTTTTGGAAGTCATCACGCTCAAGAATCCTTGCAAGGGTAAAATTGGCGCATAGTCTAAACCAATCTTCGAAAGTTATTTTTGATAACCATTCAGAGTTAAAGCGCACTTCGGTTTTTTCCTTGTCAAGTACTTTAAATACCTGATCAAAATAGGTCTTCGCATTTTCTTGTATTTGCTCTTTTGAGAGGGGTGGTCGTGTCTTTGACCTTCCAGACGGATCACCAACAAGCCCAGTAAAATCTCCTATAATAAAAACAACTTGATGTCCAAGTTCTTGAAAATCCCTTAACTTACGAAGGACTACATAATGTCCAAGGTGAAGATCTGGGGCAGTGGGATCTGCACCAAGTTTTACTCTTAATTTCTTTCCACTTGCAAGACGCTCTTTTAATTCGTCCTCATTTATTATCTCAACTGTTTTTCTTTTTATCTTTTCAAAGGCATCCATCAAAACCTCCCAAAATAAGTTTTTATATTTTACGCATAAATTTAATTTTTAAAAGCACAATCAAAAAAGCCCCTGACAAACAGGGGCACAAAAATATTGGCGCGCCTGAGGAGAATTGAACTCCTATTCATGGCTCCGGAGGCCATTGCTCTATCCGTTGAGCTACAGGCGCTAATAGACTACTTATTTACTTTTTATACTATGGTGGGCTTTACTTTGGCAATCTTTGCAAATGCCGTAAACATTTAAGGCAATATCCTCAACCTTAAAGCCGGTTTCTTTAATTTCCTTCTCAACATCTGAAAGATCTATATAAAGGTCTTCAATTTTTCCACACACTTTACAAATTAGATGTACGTGTGGTTCAATATGCCCATCATACCTTTTTGCATCTTCCGAGGTAGAAACTTCCTTTACAAGTCCCTTTTCAATAAAATCATTGAGCACATTATAAACTGTTGCATAACTTATTTTGTCCATTGTTTGTTTAACATTATTAAAAATTTCTTCAACCGTTGGGTGAGAATAGGTACTCTTAAGAAACTTGTAAATTTCTACTCTCGGTTTCGTTACCTTTAGCCCATTTTTTCTTAAAATTATTTCAATATTATCTTTCATCATGGTATATATTATTACACACTTTTTAATTTTTTGCAAGTACCAAATTGAAAAAAACTTTAAGACCCTCGATACTTTCCCAAAAATACACCAAAGAATTGTCAATCCAAGGAACAAAGTGACGAGGATTCTCCTCCTTTTGGGGAAGTTGGAGGGAAGCCTTAGGGGGTAAGTTAGAAAAGGGGGTACCCCCTTTCTAATATTGGAGATTCCTCGTGGCTTTGCCACTTCGGAATGACAAATGAAAATTGGCTTCGGAATGAACACATCCAGTCATTTCGACGAACGTAGTGAGGAGAAATCTCCTCCTTTGGGGAAGTTTGAAAGAGAATATGCCCTCTTCCAATAATTGTCATTTCGACGAACGTAGTGAGGAGAAATCTCCTCCTTTGGGGAAGTTTGAAAGAGAATGTACACCTTCCATCGATTGTCATTTCGAAGGAGCGTAAACGACGGAGAAATCTCCTCTTTTTGGGAAAGTTGGAAGATAGGTATTTTTACCCCTTCAATATAAACAGAGGAGATATCTCGCTTCGCTCGATATGACAAATATTTTGAGGGGGCAACAACCCCCCTCAATACTCCCCCAAAACTGAGGAGATATTCCTCAGGCTCAAGCCTTCGATATGACAATTATTTTGAAGGGGAGAATCGCAAGTCCCCCTCTAATTAGGGTATCCCTCCCAGAACTCTACCCGAAAAATTCCTTTTACTTTAGGGCAATACTTAAATAAAAAATAGGCGGGTAAATCCCGCCATAAACGATTTTAAAATCATCAAAAACATTTACTAAATCACATTTTACTTTTATAAATTACTGATTTGATAATTTAAAATAGTTTGCACCAATCTCCTTCAACTTATCATAATTTGGCACAACATAAGAAATTCCATCAATCATTTGAGTAACACCAGGAAAATTTACAATCTGTAAATCCTTGCTTGTAAGATCCTTATAGGTAAGACCAATTTTGGTAATCTGCGCAACAGTCAAGTTAGTATCAACTGCGTTTCCAATTTCTTGTGCAATTTGAGGAAGTTTAAAGATATTACGTATATCCTTAGTTTGGTCAATAATTGCTTTTATAAGTTCTTGTTGCCTCTCAACTCGACCGTGGACATTACCTTCCTCGTCAACTCCAAAGTCTCCCCATTGGTCATACCTAAATCTTGCATATTCTAGTGCCTTGACGCCATCAAGATGTTGCACTCCCGGATTTAAATCTATTTTTACATCACCTGCCCAGGAATGATAATGCATTGGCTCTTTTACATCGATAGTAACACCACCAATTGCATCAATTACCTTTGCAAATCCTTCAAAATTAACAATTACATAAAACGGGATATCTTTACTATCAATACCAAGAAGATTTGCAACAGTTTTAATCGAAAGATCTACACCACCATCGTCAAAATAATCAGAATTAAACGAGGAGTTAATCTTATCATATCCATGCCCTGGGACTAACACTCTTGAATCTCTTGGAATTGAAAGCAAAGTTACCTTTTTATTCACAGGATCAAGGTGAACAAGAATCATTACATCAGAGCGACCTGCTTCATTTTTGGTCCGCCTATCAGTCCCTAAAATGAGAATGTTTGTTGGCTTTGAAGTATCAAGCGGAATTTCTCCTTTTGAGTGTTCATTAATTAAACTCAAATTTTTTGCCGTAATATAAACATAATACCCCAAAACCGATAAAAACGCTACCAGTACTACAATTATAATCTGCTTTATAATTTTTTTTGTATTTACATCCATCTTTTCAAACTTCCTTTCAATCAAAAAATGCTGCTAAAATTATTACAAGTATTATTATAATCAAAAATTTTAATAAAATTATGAATTTTCTCACTTTAAAATTAATTTAAC
Organism: Caldisericum insulae; assembly: GCF_047785965.1. Lineage (NCBI taxonomy): Bacteria > Pseudomonadati > Caldisericota > Caldisericia > Caldisericales > Caldisericaceae > Caldisericum > Caldisericum insulae. Next base: position 60,700 of record NZ_JBLOBF010000003.1, on the reverse strand, counting down.
AATATATGGTCCAAACAAAAGAGAAATTGTAGTCATTAACTTAATTAAAATATTAATTGATGGACCTGCTGTATCCTTTAGAGGATCACCAACTGTATCTCCCACAACACTTGCCCTGTGTGCTTCAGAACCTTTGCCTCCAAAGTTTCCTTGCTCAATGTATTTCTTTGCATTATCCCAAGAAGCCCCAGCGTTTGCCATATAAATTGCAATTATAACGCCAGACAGAACTGCCCCTGCAAGAAGCCCACCTGTAAATTCTTTTCCGTAAGACATAAAAATGATTAAACCCGCAAAAGGAGAAATAACCGCAATTAAAGACGGAAGAATCATACTTTTTAAAGCACCTTTAGTTGATATTGCAACACACTTTTTATAATCAGGATCTGCCTTACCAGAAATTAGTCCGGGGATTTCTCTAAATTGTCTTCTCACTTCCTCTACCATATAACCTGCCGTTCTTGAAACAGCCATAATTGCAAGTGCAGAAAACAAAAACGGAAGTGAGGTTCCTATAAACATTCCTGAAATTGTATAAGGAGACATTATATCAAGCGAGGACATACCCATCGTCTGAATGTATGAGGAGAAAAGTGCAAGAGCGGTTAACGCTGCAGAACCAATTGCAAAACCTTTTCCCATTGCAGCAGTTGTATTTCCAAGAGCATCTAAGGTATCGGTCCTTCCTCTTACTTCGTGCGGAAGATGCGACATCTCAGCAATACCACCTGCATTATCTGCAATAGGTCCGTATGCATCAACGCTAAGGCTTATCCCAAGAGTTGCAAGCATTCCTAGACCAGCAAGAGCAATTCCAAAAAGCCCACTAAAGTGATATGAAATAATAATTCCTATTGCAATAAGAAGAAGGGGTATAAATGTACTTTCCATACCAACTGCCATTCCAGAAAGAATTGTTGTTGCAGCACCGCCTTCGGAGGCAGATTTTGCAATTTCAATAATTGGTTTTGAGCTTGTGTAATATTGGGTTATAAAACCAATTGCAAGTCCAATGAGAAGACCCGTTATTATTGACACAAAATAGCTAATACCGTTTGGGATATCTTTTGAAACAAAATAAAAGATTATAATTGCAATAATATTTGCAATGACAGAACCAAGATTTAGTGCTTTTTGAGGCTCAATATTAAGCTTGGAAGCAATAAGTGAAGAAGCTACCCCAATGATTGACGAAAGAATACCATAACCCACAATAAGATATATGTAAGTTGCTGCATTATTTCCAAGTGCAAGAACTCCAAGAATTATTGCAGCAGTAATTGAACCTACATAAGATTCATACAAATCAGCCCCCATTCCTGCAATATCTCCAACATTGTCGCCAACATTATCCGCAATGACTGCAGGATTTCTTGGGTCATCTTCTGGAATGCCTGCTTCAACTTTTCCAACCAAGTCTGCACCAACATCTGCAGCTTTCGTGTATATACCCCCACCCACACGTGCAAACAATGCAACAAAACTTGCACCAATTGAATAACCTGTTACTGCAACAAGTGGGCTAATCCCTGGAAAATACTTTGATGAGACTAAATATGTTATAAGAGATCCTATTATTCCAAGCCCTGTCACCGTTAGTCCCATTACAGAGCCACCTGAAAATGCAACAAACAAAGCTTCGCCTGTGCTTTTCATTGCGGCATTTGTTGTCCTCACGCTTGCCCTTGTTGCAATATACATACCAAAAAATCCCGAAAGCGTTGAGAATATCGTTCCAAGGACAAAAAATATAGCAACATAGGGAGAAATAACAACGCCAATAACAATTGCAAAGACTACAACCCAAAGATACATTGTTTTGTATTCTTCAAGAAGAAACGCAAGAGCACCATCTTGGATTGCCTTTGCGGTTTTTTTCATTCGCTCGGTTCCTTGATCACGTTTAAGGATTGAGATTGATAAAATGACTGCAACCACAAGTGATAACACCCCAAAGATCCCTGCAAGAAAAATTCCCATTTTCGCCTCCTTCTTATTCTATCTTATGGAGCCGGCGATCTGATTTGAACAGACGACCCGCTCATTACGAGTGAGCTGCTCTACCCCTGAGCTACGCCGGCACCAAATATAACCTAAAATAAAAATGGAGCGGAAGACGGGATTCGAACCCGCGACAGCTGCCTTGGCAAGGCAGTGCTCTACCCCTGAGCTACTCCCGCTTTTTTCATCATCTTCATAAAATTGGCGGGATCGATGGGATTCGAACCCACGGTCTCCGGCGTGACAGGCCAGCGTGTTAGACCACTACACCACGACCCCGCTAAATGTATTATATTTAAACTTACAATTTTTTGCAATATCCCAAGTGGTGGGCGAAACAGGATTCGAACCTGTGACCCCTTCCGTGTGAGGGAAGTGCTCTACCGCTGAGCCATCCGCCCACAACCCACCATAAAAAATGGTGCCCTCGAGGAGAGTCGAACTCCTATCGCCGCCTTGAAAGGGCGGTGTCCTAACCGTTAGACTACGAGGGCTCTGGTGAGCCGTGCAGGATTCGAACCTGCGACACCCGGCTTAAAAGGCCGGTGCTCTGCCTACTGAGCTAACGGCCCCCATAGGGGTATAGCAATAATATAATACAGAAATATTAATTTCTGTCAAGTGGCAAATTAATACTCTTCGGCTCTTTCAACAAACTTTGTGTAATCCTGAAGGAATTGAAGACGCGCACTTCCCTGAGGTCCGTTTCTCTGCTTTGCAACAATGAGTTCTATTTCCTCTTTATTGTCTTCATCTGGCACATGGAGGAATATAACAACATCTGCATCTTGCTCAATTGAACCTGATTCTCTTAAATCAGATAGAACTGGGCGTTTATCTTCACGTTTCTCAACAGCCCTACTTAACTGGGAAAGCACAACAAGTGGAATATCGAGTTCCCTTGCAAGATTTTTAAGACCACGTGTTATTTGTGATATTTCAAGCACTCTATTTTCAACTTTTTGCTCAGATCGAATTAATTGAAGATAATCTATAAAAATAACCTCAACTTTTGCTTCAATTTTTAGTCTCCTTGACTTTGTCCTTATGTCATTAAGCGTTACATCAGGTGAGTCATCAATATAGATTGGTGCTTCATAAAGGTTAGAGTATGCTTCGGTTAACTTCGGCCAATCCTCATCTCTAAGATAACCCGTCTTTAACCTCATCATATCAACTTTTGCCTCAGCTGCTAACATCCTCTCTATAAGTTGCTCTTTCGACATTTCAAGTGAGAAAAAACCAACAGGTTTTCCTGATTTTATTGCAATATGTTCTGTTATGTTAAGCGCAAGAGAAGTTTTTCCTATACTTGGGCGAGCTGCAATTATAATAAGGTCTGATTTTTGAAATCCGCTTGTAATTTTATCAAGGGATGGAAAGCCACTCGGTATTCCAGAAAGCCCTAACCTTTTTTTATGCCTGTTTTCAATTTCTGAAAAGTGCTCATGAAGAAAATCTCTTACCCTAAGAAAATACGATTGGGATTTCCTCTGTGATATGTTAAAAATTTTTTGCTCTGCAAGATTTAAAACTTCATCTATATCCATTGACTCATTAAAACCAAGTTCAGAAATCTCAGCCCCAGCCTTAATAAGCTCCCTTAAAAGTGCCTTCGTCTTTACAATCTTTGCATAGTATTCAACATTTGCTGCATTTGGAACAGATGATGCAACTTGCATAATGTAAGTTGTTCCACCAACAAAATCGAGTTTGTCCATAGATTTAAGCTTATCTGTAACAGAAACAATATCTATGGGAACATTTTCAGTTGTTAATTCAAAAATTGCCCTCATTATCTCTTCATGCTCAGGGCGATAAAAATCCTCGGGGCGCAAAATTTCAAGCACTTTAAGGACTGCTTCATCATCAATAAGCATTGAGCCAATTACTGACTGCTCTGCTTCGATACTATAAGGGGGCAACCTCTTGATTTCTTCAGCCATTATTCTTTTTCAACTTTTACTTTTAACTCTGCTTGAATTTCTTTATAAAGTTTTACAGGAATTTTATATTCACCGAGCTTTTTAATGGGAGTATCTAAGACAATCCTCTTTTTATCGATTTCAAGACCAAATACCTTTTTAATTTTATCTTCAATATCCTGAGCGGTTATCGAGCCAAAGAGTTTATCTCCTGCTCCTGCATTTACCTTAAAAACAAGTTCCTTTGATTCTAAAATTTCTTTGTCATTTTTTGCCTGTGTAATCCTTCGCTCTTCAATATTTTTTCCGACATCTACAATTGTCTCTGCGGTATCATCGTCGACAATTTTTGCAAGACCCTTAGGAACCAAATAATTAAGAGCATAGCCCTTTGAAACAGCGACTATGCTCTTTGCGTTTCCTAAGCCCTTTACATTCTGTAATAAAAGGACTTTAACTTTCATTATCTTACACTCTTACGAAGGGCAAAAGTGCCATTATACGAGCACGCTTAATAGCTCTTGCAAGTTCTCTTTGGTGTTTTGCACAAAGCCCCGTATTTCTCCTTGGAAGAATTTTACCCTTCTCGCTTATGAATTTTGAAAGTTTAGCAACATCTTTATAATCTATCTCTTCGTTCCTTGCACAAAAAACACAAACTTTTTTCTTCTGTCTAAAGAAATATCCCTTTTTTGCAACTTTTTTTGGTGTTTCCATCTTTGCCTCCTCTATGCAAATGGTACATCAGGTTCTGACTCATCAGTAGCCTCTTCAAGTTCAATTTCCTTTGCGCCCTTTGCTACGATGAGTTTTATATCTCTTGCAACAATTTCTGTTGCATATCTTTTGTTTCCATCCACTTCGTATTCACGAATTCGAAGTCTACCTTCAACAAAAATAAGATCGCCTTTTTTCATAGTCTTCTCAACTTTATCTGCAAGCCTATTCCAAGCAATGATCGTTATAAATGATGTTTCTTCCTGCCAATTTGTCGGATCCTGCTTGCCTCTGTATTTTAAGTTTACGGCAATCCTAAATTGGGCAACTTCATTACCCGTTGGAGTATAACGGATATCAGGATCTGCAACAAGACGCCCAGTTAAAAAAACTCTATTTACATCAGACATTTTCTTGTACCTCTTCGGGTTCACCGGCTTGTTCTTCTTTTACTTCGGGTTCTTTTGGAGCGGACTTAACTTCTTTCTCAACTTTCTTTACAATCATTGCTCTCAAAAAACCATCAGTAACCCTAAAGAAATAGTAGAGATCCTTTACGGCACTTGCAGGAAGATTAACATAAGCAAGATAATAATAACCTCTATCCTGCTTTAAGATTGGGTAAGCAAGGGTCTTTAAACCCCATTCACTTTCACTTTTTAAACTTCCACCGTTTCTTTCAACAAATTCGTGGAATTTTGATACAAGCGCTGCTCTTTCTTCATCTGAAAGATTAGCGCTTACAATGTAAAGCACTTCGTAGTAATTCATCTTTTACCTCCTGGACATTAAATTTATGCCTTGTAGGGCAATCCCTACAAGGAAGGTATTCCATACCAAAACTATTATACAGATTTTGATATGTTAATCAAGTATAAGGAGAGAAGAAGATTAAATTGAGTTGCGTTTAACTTTCCAAATTAGGATAATCTATACAAAAATCTGTAAACACTTCCCTCTCTATTTTGCAAACTTATTACCTCCCACGTCCCTCGCAATACCCCCCAAAAATAAATACTGTTTTTAGGGAAAAGTTCAAAGGTGGATTTGCCCCATTCCATCAATTGTCATTTCGACGAACGTAGTGAGGAGAAATCTCCTCCTTTTAGGGAAGTTCGAAGGTAGATATGCCCTCTTCCATTGATTGTCATTTCGAAGGAGCATAAGCGACTGAGAAATCTCCATATTTTGAGGAGGCAAAACACCGCCCCCTCAATACTCCCCCAAATAATAACTTTGATTTGGGGGTAAGTTAGAAAGGGGGACACCCCCTTTCTAATATTGGAGATTCCTCAGGCTAAAGCCTTCGGAATGAACACAACCAGTCATTTCGACGAACGAAGTGAGGAGAAATCTCCTCCTTTTGGGGAAGTTCAAAAGGAGATGTGCCATCTTCCAATGATTGTCATTTTGAAAGAAGTAATACATAACAAATAATTTCGGGGAGAAATTAAAAGGGTTTATTTTCTCTAATTACAGAATCTGCTTGAAATTAGTATAATTTTTAGCTTATAAGGTTAGGGAAGAAAATTTGTAAGAAATAGTTAAAACAAACTAAAATTTCGAAAATGAAAAATAGTTAGAAACAAGTTTTTAGGATCCGTTTGTAGAAATTTAATTAAAAATTTTCTCATTCTCATATTTAATAAGATGTTTGAATTTTTTGAAAATAGGATATAATATCTAAAGCAATGGTGCGAGGAAACCTGATCTCCAATATGGGCGCCAAGGGGACAGGTGGAGCAAGTGGCGCAACCGACATTGCAATTTTTATTTTAAGAATTTTTTAAAACTTTGCTTGAAGTATTGAAAAAATTTTTTTAAGAGCTAAAATTTAATTAGTAAAAAGTAAATTAATTTTTAGGGAAAGAGGGTGAGAGATGTTGCAAAAAAAATCGAAAAGTAATAAACTATCGAAGGAAGTAAAAAATTTTCATAGGAGGTGAAACATGAAGAAAGGTTTTACATTGATTGAACTGATGATTGTCATTGCAATCATCATCATTTTGGCGGCAATTGCAATTCCAAACTACTTGAGAATGACTGAGAGAGCAAAAGTCTCTGCAATCGAATCAGACCTTAAATCAATCGCAACTGCTTTGGAGTCTTTTAACACAGATTGGACAAACTATCCAAAGGTAACAAAAGAAGATTTTATTACTAACGGAACTGTACAAACATCTGTATTAGTTAGCGAGCTTACAGGTACAGGACAAGCACCAGCTACCCAGAATGTAACTGGTCATACCACTGTAACAGGCGAATCCGCTCCTATTACATACATTAAAGCTGACGCCTTTGATGCTCTTGCAAAGAAGCTTGGAGCAGGTGGCTCGGGAACTTATGAGAGTACAGGCGGTGATTACACACTCACAGTTACAACCACTATTGGTTCTAAGACTTATAAATTTACAATGACACCCGGCGGACAGATTTCAGTATCTGCTTCTTAATAAAGAGCGCTAATTAGTGTAATTTTTTGGGCACGCCAAAAGCGTGCCTTTTTTATTTTAGCCTTTTTATTTTAGATACTTTGCAAAATCATTTTTGTATGCGTTATAGAGAATCAAATCCAAGTTTTTCAAATACTCAAACCTCGCCTTTACCTGTTTTGAGTTATTTTGAATCGCATAGTAATATGCTAAACCAAGTTGTCCGTAAGGATTTTTATTGTTTGCCTTTATGCCTTTAACGATATACTCCTTACCTTCTCCCAGGTTTCCTTCCTTAAGTAAAATAAAGCCATATGCAATATTTGTATTTGAAAAAGAATCATCTATGGGAAAACTAATAAGTGTTTTTGCAGAGTTTATATCGCCTTTTGTAAGAATATAAGCTAAAGCCACAAGTCCTTTTAGATCAAAATCAGTTTTTCTTAGATCCTTAGCCCTTGTTAGAAATTTAATTGAAAGCGGATTTTTTGTATCAAGATAAATTTGCCCAATACCATCAGGAAATCTATAGTCAAGCGGATTTAAAGAAGAGGCAAATTCAAACTCTTTTAAGGCACTTGAAGCATCCCCCAAATCTTTAAAAGTTTGCCCTAAAAGGTAATGGTAGGTTGAGTTATTTTTGTCAAGAGCTATTCCATTTTTATAGTATTCTATTCTTGTTTCAATTGGTAAGTTATCTCCAATAAGAACATTAACTGATGCAATAAATGTTTTAAAGGTATAAATTGAGCCTAAAACAAGAAACAGTATCAAAATGAGAGATACTCTTTTTGAGAGAACAAAACTTTTTTGGTTGTTAAATGTTAAAAGTGCAAATCCCAAGAAAAGATAGACAAGCGTTATAGGGAGAAGCGAATCAACATCCATACACATATGGACAAAAAAGCCTGTAAGCCCTGAAAACAGCCCAACATAGACAAAAGAAGCATTTTTTAGATTTTTAAAGGCAACCTTATACGCATTAAAAACATACAAGAGAAATGGAATTATCCCATAGATTCCAGTTTCAACAAGAATCCTTGCAATAAGTGAATGGGGGTCAAACCTAATTTTATCGGGAATATTCCCAGTAAGCGAATAAAAGTCTTTAAAACTTCCAATACCAATTGGTCTAAATGGATTTTGCAAAAACCTTTCAAACGATAATTTAACGAAATAGATCCTCATATAGAGTGAAACATTTTGCTCTCCTTGGACAAATTGGACAAACTGCGTATTCTTATTCAAAATTACATCAACTGTAAATGGCGATGCAAAAGAAGGTGTAAGAATAATTGCAAAAAGAAGAACCAATACTTCTAAAAGTAAAGCCTTTAAAAAATTTTCATGTAAAATGGATACAAAAACTACCATACTTAATATATAAGCAATGTAAGAGCCTCTTGATGAAGTGATTATGATAAGAAAAGTCAAAAATACTGAAATTATAAAATAAATTGCCCTTTTAACATCGTTTTTCTCAAGAAGAACAAAACCCATTGATGTAAATATGGAAAGTATCAAAAATGCACCGAAGGCATTGTTGTATTGCCAAAGAGATTGAAGTGTTTCAAAACTGACAAATGCGTATTTCTGACCATAAAGCGAGATTGAAGGAAATTGACCAAATGCATATGAGTAATAAAAAAGATATGATACAAATCCAAAAAGAAAACTAGTAAAGACAATAAAGTTTAATACCACTTTGAAGTTTTCTTGGTCGATACTGTTCAAAATTATTATTGAAAGAAGAGTCGGAAATAAGAAATTCAAAAATTGTGAAAAGGCATGATATTTATAATGAGAGAAAATAATTGAAAATCCAACTGCAACAATGAATATAAGAAGGTAAATATCAACTTTTATTGGTCTTTTCTTCAAAATTGAATCAACAATAAAGAAAATGAAAATCAAAAAGACAAAAAAAGAGGATGCATAGGTTATTGTATAGTTTACAACTTCGCCAAAACGCGTAAGAAAGGTAAGTGCAAAGATAAAAGAAAGGGCAAGTATAAGGACAAAATCTATTTTAAAAGATCTCTTTTTCATTTTCATTTTGGTGCCGGGGGCCGGAGTCGAACCGGCACGGTGTCGCCACCGCGGGATTTTAAGTCCCGTGCGTCTGCCTGTTCCGCCACCCCGGCAAATTTTTCTGGAGGCACCGGTCGGATTCGAACCGACGAATGAGGGTTTTGCAGACCCTTGCCTTACCACTTGGCTACGGCGCCATGGAGCGGAAGACGGGATTTGAACCCGCGACAACTGGCTTGGGAAGCCAGCGCTCTGCCCCTGAGCTACTCCCGCACACTTAATATTATACCCAACTTTCCTCTTCTGTCAAATACAGGCTTAATATTTTCTCAATTTTCAAAATTATTTTTAACCTGTGAAATACTATCAGTATCTTTTGGATGGCGCTCTATAATAATTGTTACAGGTCCATCGTTTGTAAGCTCAACTTCCATATGTGCCTTGAAGACACCAGTTTTTAAAGAAGGATACAAATTTTTTACCATCGAAACAAATTTATCAAAATATTCCCTTGCAAGGTTTTCTTCCATTGCGTCTGTAAAACTTGGGCGATTACCTTTTTTTATGTAGGCTAAAAGGGTAAATTGGGATACAAGAAGAATTTCACCTTGAATGTCCCTCACTGAAAGATTCATCTTGCCTTCATTATCCTCAAAAATTCTCATATTTACTATTTTATTTGCAACCCAGTTTAGAACTTCCTCAGTATCACCTTTTTCAATACCTACAAGTGCAAGAAGCCCAACTCCAATCTCTGAAACAACCTCGTTATTCACTTTCACTTTCGACTTCTTCACTCTCTGTAGAACTACCCTCATATACCCACCTCTTAGAGACTCGCACTTTTACAACTTCTTCAAGGCTTTCAAGTTCTTTAACAATTTCTGAGAGATTAAACTTGGGATCTAACTTACAAGAAAATCTTATATATGCAAGAAATCTTCCTTTAAACTTTTTCTTTTTAGAAGAGGAATGAAAGTTTTCAAAGCTAATGTTTCTTTTTGCAAATACTCCTGCAATTTTATATATAAGCCCAGGCACATCCTGAACTGTTAATTTAAAGAACGCATAGAGATTTTTCTCTTTGCCTTTACTCCAATGCGCTTCAACAACCTTCCCTCCATTTTCGACGATTTTCATAAGATTTGGACAATCTACTCTGTGAATTTTTATACCACGCCCTCTTGAAATATAGCCAACAATTTCATCAAAAGGTTTTGGGTTGCAACATTTTGCAATAGAGATATTAATATTACTTGCTCCACTAATTGTAGGGAAGTACTCTGTTGTTTCGGTTTTTGTCTTTAGAGGAATGATTTTAGGAAGCTGTGGCTTTGGTGTCTCTTCAAACTTTTGGGTCTCTTTCTTTTCTTCGTATAGTTTTCTAAAATATGCCTTTATCTTTGACTTTGCAGAGGCTGTGCGGACAAATTGAAGCCAGTCAAGTTTTGGTCCGCTTGAAGTTTTTGATGTGATAATTTCAACCCTATCTCCTGTCTGAAGCTTGTAGTTAAGGGGGACAAGTGATCCGTTTACTTTTGCTCCTACACAACGATAACCTATATCTGTATGCACCCTGAATGCAAAATCAACAGGTGTTGAACCTTGGGGAAGTTCAATGACATCTCCTTTTGGCGTAAAAACAAGCACCACATCGGAGAATAGATCCACTTTAACTCTTTCAACAAACTCTTTTGAAGAACGAACCTCTTTTTGCCACTCAAGCATCTGCCGAAGCCGAGCAATCTTTGCTTCATAATTTTTATCTAAGGATTTTCCTTCCTTGTATTTCCAGTGAGCCGCAATACCCATTTCATCTACTTCGTGCATTTCCCTTGTACGAATCTGTATTTCAAAAGGTTCGCCTGATTTTGTAATAACCGTTGTATGAAGTGAGCGATAGAAGTTTGGTTTTGGCATTGCAATGTAGTCTTTAATTCTTCCCGGGACAAGTTTATAGTAGTTATTTACAATACCTAAAACTTGGTAACATGTGGGGATGTCATCTACAATAATCCTTAAGGCAATAATATCGTAAATTTCCTCAAATTGTTTTCCATCACGAATCATTTTTCTATAGATACCATAGAGATTCTTTGGACGCCCCTCCACAACTCCTGTAATTCCATGTTCCTTCAAGAGACCTCTTAACTCTTCCATTAACTCATTCACATAGGCTTCACGCTCTTCACGTTTTTTTGCAACCTTTTTTGCAAGCTCATAATACTTTTCAGATTCAAGATAACGGAAACTCAGGTCTTCAAGCTCCCACTTCATCGTATAGATCCCAAGGCGGTGCGCAAGAGGAACGTAAATATCCATTGTTTCTTTAGCAATTTCCTTTTGCTTTTCGGGTGGAAGGTAGTTTAAGGTTCGCATGTTGTGAAGTCTATCGGCAAGCTTAATGAGGACAACTCGCACATCCTGAGCCATTGCAAGGAGCATTTTTCTTAAACTTTCAAGGTGCGCCTCCTCAGTTGATACGCTTTTTATTCCTTTGAGTTTTGTGACACCATTAACAAGAAATGCAACAGTATCTCCAAATTGTACCTTGATATCTTCAAGAGAAACATTTGTATCTTCAACAACATCATGGAGAAGTGCTGCAGCATATGTTTCAGCATCAAGCTTGAGATTAGTAAGAATGAGAGCAACATTCAGTGGATGAATGATGTACTCTTCGCCTGACTCTCTTGCTTGCCCTGAATGTTTCTCAAGTGCAAACCTATAGGCATCCTCTAAAAGTTTCATCCCCTCACCGTCGAGGTAAGGGGACACTCTATTTTTTAATTCTTGAAAAAGTTCTTCTTTATTCAAAGTTTACAAGGGAAAATACATGATATTTCCCTATCTTTTCCTCTCCTTTCAGATTTTTAAGTATTACAACAAAACCCCAGCCAACGATTTCTGCACCAAGAGATTCAACGAGTTCAGATGCGGCAAGCGCAGTACCACCTGTTGCAAGAAGATCATCAATCATAAGAACTCTTTCGCCTTTCTTGAAGGCATCTTTATGAAGTTCGAGAATTGACATTCCATATTCAAGTTGAAACTCTTTTCTTACAACTTCGTATGGTAATTTCCCTGGCTTTCTTATAGGTACAAAGCCTGCTCCAAGTTCCTTTGCAATTGGTGCACCAAAAATAAATCCCCTTGCTTCAATGGCTGCAACTTTATCCACATGAAAATCCTTAAAATGATTTGCAATCTCTTTAACTGCATAGTTAAATGCTTCCTTGTCCCCCATAAGAGGCGTTAAATCCCTGAAAAGAATCCCCTTTTGCGGAAAATCTGGAATGTCCCTAACGTACTTCCTTAAATCCATTTTAACCTCCTAACAAATATATTATACTCATTTTCTCTTTTTGGAAGACTTGTATTTCTTCTTTGATTTTTGTTTGCTCTCTTTTGCGGATTTCGGCTCGTCATGAGATTCCAAGGCAGGCCCTACATTGCTTTCAGGATGAGTTTCTGTCTTTGGTGCTTCCTCAACTACCTTAACAACGCTCTCTTTCTTTACAATTTCTTCGCTAAGTGTCTCCCCTCTAAAAAGGACAAGTAAGGGGGATGCTATGTAAATTGAGGAATATGTCCCAGATAAAAGACCAAAGAGAAGTGTCATTGAAAAGTCTCTTAGAGCACTACCGCCGAAAATAACAAGCGCAAGAGATGAGAAAAACGTTGTAATAGAAGTATTCATTGAACGCACCCAAACTTCAGTTATACTCTTGTTAACAAGTTCCCTAAAGGACTCTCTTAACTTAAATTTAAGTTTTTCTCTAATTCTATCCATTACAACAACCGTATCTTCAACTGAATAGGTTATTATTGTAAGAAAAGCACCAATGAAGGGGGCATTAATTTCAATTCTAAAGAGAGCAAGCATGCCCAATGTTACAATGATATCGTGAAACAATGCCAAAACTGTTGCTAATGCAATTTTAAACTCAAACCTCAATGAGATATAAAAAAGGACAAATAAAAGTGAAAGAAGAAGTGCAACTGCACCATTTTTCATCAATTCGCTTCCAATAACAGGGGCAATAGAAGTAATTTGTGTTTGATCCTTATTTACTTTGTATAGCTTATCAGCTTCATTTACAATTTTTGTAATATCATCAGGTGGGACGTTTGTAGCATTGATTTTTATTATAACTTTATTCCCCTGTGCTTCTTGGACGATTACATCCTTATAGCCAATGCTTGCAACTATGTCCCTTATTTTTTGAGAATCAGGCTGTTCACTGCAAGCAAGCGTTATAATTGAACCTCCCTTAAAGTCAATACCAAGGTTTAATGGAGATCCAAACTTTACCCAATTATAACCAATTGCAGCAAGACCTATGATTATAAGGGAAAGCGAAATTGAGAACCAGATTTTTGTATGCCCTATAATATTCCAGTTTTTAATTCTATCTCTAAAACTCATCGCAAACCTCCTATATTCCCCACATCCACGGTCTCTTTAAAGATGACTGTGGAAGGAATAATTCAACAAGAAGCCTTGTTATAAATACACCAGAAATGAACCCTGTAAGAATACCAATTGATGTCGTAACAGCAAAACCCTTAATAATTGTTGTGCCAAAGTAGAAAAGGAATGCCGCACCAACAAGTACGGTAAGGTTTGAATCAATAACCGTACGCAATGCGTTTGCAAAACCTGCGTTTATAATCGATTTAAGGGTTCTGCCAAGTTTAAGCTCTTCCTTCATTCTTTCAAACACAATTACGTTGATATCAACAGCCATACCCAAGGAGAGAATTGTACCACCTATTGCAGGAAGAGAAAGTGTTGCATGAAGAAGGAATAGCGTAGCAAGTTCAAGGGAAACATAGAATATAAGGGAAATCGCAGAAAGTATGCCAAGATAACCATAAAAAATAATCATATATAGGATCACAAGGATAAATGCAAATATGCCACCTAAAACTGCCATTCTAATAGTGTAGCTTCCCAATGATGGACCAACCACTTCTTCCTGGATGAAATTCAATTTAACAGGTAATGCGCCAGACCTTAAAAGAGCAGCATAGTTTGCAGCTTCTTCCTTTGTAAATTTACCCTCTATAACACCCTGACCTTCAGTAATAGCACTTTTTACAGTAGGTGCCATAAGAAGTCTATTGTCAAGATAAATAGAAATCGTCTTTCCAATGTTTTGTTGAGTTACTTCTGCAAATATTTTTGTCCCTTCTGGATCTAATTGGAAGGCAATAACTGGCTGACCCAATGTTGCAGGATCCTTACTAAATTCAAGAGTTGCATTCTTTATATGGGCACCTGTCAAAACAACTTTTCCATCTTCAGTTTTAAACTGCAAAAGCGCAGTTTGTCCAATGAGCTCTTTTGCCTTTTCTGGATCTTTCCAACCTGGAAGTTCAACATCGATTCTTTTCCAGTTTGCCCCCCTCTCTTGCACGACAACTGCTTCAGAAATTCCAAGGGCATTAACTCTTTTTTGGATTACACTTATTGCTGTTTGCATTGCTTCTTGTGTAACCTTTACCTGGGGGGTATCCACAGCCTCCAAAACAAATCTTACGCCGCCTTTTATATCAAGCCCAAATCGAGGCACGATATAGCTTTCAAATTTGTTTAAGGTTTCAAGTGGTTTTGAAGATGCAGTAATTGCAGTGTAGTCAATATAAAGTGCAAGTCCAAACACAATGAGGAAAATAACAAACCATACTAAAAGCTTCCTTTTCATCTAAGAACCTCCTACAATTTTTGTCTCATCTAAAATTTGTTTTAACTTCATAAAATCCTCCATAAGCAACTCTTTGTATTCGCCATGATAGAGTGCTGCAGCAGGATGAAATGTCACAAAAAATTTTAAACCATCTTTCTCAAACACTCTGCCGTGAACTGAACTTACCTTTAATGCTGGGCTTACAAGTGCATTTAAAGGTGTATTGCCAAGCGTTACGATAATTTCAGGCTCAATTACAGAAATTTGGGCATATAGATATGGTATGCATGCTTCAACTTCTTCAACTGTTGGAACTCTGTTATTGGGTGGTCTACATTTAACGATGTTTCCTATGAAGACTTGAGACCTATCAATACCTATTGTTGAAAGAAGTTGAGTTAAAAGCTTACCTGCAGCTCCAACGAAAGGAAGACCTTGAATATCTTCATCACGACCAGGACCTTCGCCAACAAACATTATCTTTGCATTTGCAGGACCAACTCCTGGGACGTAATGGGTTTTAGTTTTGTGTAAATCGCATCTTGTACAGTGCCTGATGTCGTTTTCAATTTCCCTAAGCATTGCTTCTCTATCCATCAATCTTTCCTACTCTTACAGTTCCGTAAGTGCCATTCAAGAGATTTTTAAGATAGGAATCAAATTCATCTTTTTCAATTCCTTCTATCTCTTTTATGATGGCTTCAACGGATCTTATATATCCCTGCATAAGTCCTGACACACCATTTTTCTGCATCCTTGAAGAGGTACTTTCAAGACCTAAAATCATGCTTCCTAAAAGGTAATTTTTGGCATTCACAAATTCATCGTGAGTGAAGCCTTTCTCTTTAACGCTATTTAACTCTTCAAAAATAATTTCTTTTGCAACTTTTTCGTATTTTGGCAAGGTAGATGCATAAATAACTGTGCCGCCTGTATCGACAAGTCTCACAGGATAAGCATAAATAGTATAAACAAGTCCATGTTCCTCACGTAGTTTCTGGAAAAGCCTCGATGACATATTTCCGCCAAGAGCAACGGTAAAAATTGAATGCAGATATGATTCATGCGTAAAACTCTTTTCACCCTTTAGGGTTATTGCAAGATGGAGTTGCGCTGTTTCCTTAGGATAGTTTATATCAAGGAATTTATAGGAGACTGTTTCTGTGTTTATATCTTTGTTGCCTTCTTTAAAATCTTTGAAATACCTTTCGACAAGTTCCTCTGCCTTTAGGCGATCAATATCTCCAACTGCTGAAATAAAAATGTTTCCCTTAACAAAAAAATTTTCAAAATAGGAAACAATATCCTCATATGTGATTGAGCGTACACTTTCCTCAGTCCCAAGAGGGTTTCTTGAAAGAGGAGAATCTCCCCAAAGGGAACGCAATGCCTCCGTCTGACAGATATCCTGTGGGTCATCGTAAAACTCGTAGATTTCTTCAAGAATTACTTCTCTTTCTTTTTCTAAAAGTTCCTTATTAAACGTTGGATTTGTCAAGATATCAGACAAAACATCAAAACCAACTTCAATATCTTTTTGAAGGAGCTTTACATAAAAAAGGGAATACTCAGAAGAGGTATAGGCATTGATTTCTCCACCAAGCCCTTCAATTGCCTTTGAAATCTCAAAGGAAGATCGTTTTTTTGTTTCTTTAAAAACCATATGCTCGATGAAATGAGCAATGCCAAGTTTATCAGTTTCATAGCGTGAGCCAGACTTAACAAATACACCCAAAGATACCGATGGAAATGTATGATTTTCTTCAACGAAATATCTTATACCATTTTTTGAAATTGAGATTTCAAGGTTTTCGCCCATTATTTTTCTCCTGGTTCTTCTTTTTTTGAGTTGTTATTTCCGCCATCAACTGCCTTTTTACTGAGTTGAATTTTTCCATCATCTTCAATCTTAATGACTTTTACTTTTACTTTGTCACCTACATGAAGCTCTTTTCGAATATCCTTTATGTACTTATCTGCAATTTGAGATATATGCAAAAGACCAACATAATTTGGAAGAATTTGGACAAGTGCCCCAAACTCCTTTAACTCAGTAACAACTCCTTCGTAGATTTTTCCTTCTTCTGGTTCTGCAAGAAGTTGGTTTATCCGCTCCAAAATTGTATTTAGTATGTCTTCATTGGGTGCTGTGATGTAGACTTTCCCATCTGGCTCAATATTGATCTCTGAATCAGTAGAACCAATAATGCTTCTTATCGTCTTTCCGCCAGGTCCAATAAGCAAACCAATCTTATCTGGTCTAATTTGCATCTTATATACTCTTGGAGCATATGGAGAAATTTCGGGACGAGGTGCAGGGATTACTTCTTGCATTTTTTCAAGAATATAAAGACGAGCCTTACGAGCCTGCTCAAGTGCAATTCTTAAAATATCAATTGTAATTCCTTTGATTTTTATATCCATCTGAAGTGCTGTAATACCTGTATCAGTCCCTGCAACTTTAAAGTCCATATCGCCAAGGTGATCTTCTGCACCTTGAATATCCGTTAATACTACAAATTGATCCCCTTCCTTTATCAAACCCATTGCTATACCTGCAACAGGCTTCTTAATGGGAACACCTGCATCCATAAGTGCAAGAGTTGAGCCACAAGTCGAAGCCATTGAGGTGGAACCATTAGATTCCAATACCTCAGAGACAACTCTTATTGTGTAAGGAAATTCTTCTTCACTTGGTAAAACTGGCACAAGTGCTCGTTCTGCAAGTGCACCATGTCCAATTTCTCTACGAGTGGGACCTCTCATGGGACGTGCCTCACCTACAGAAAAAGGCGGGAAATTATAGTAGTGCATATATCTTTTAGTTATGATTTCTTCTTCAAGAGACTCAATCAATTGACCTTCGCCTTTTCCACCAAGTGTTGCAATAGAAAGTACCTGTGTTTGTCCCCTTGTGAAAAGCGCTGAGCCATGAGTTCTCTTAAGAACCCCGACCTCAATTGAGATTGGTCTAATTTCATCAGGCTTTCTTCCATCAATTCGATTACCCTGAAGTGTTTGAGACCTTATGTAATTCCTCAAAATGAGGTCAAAAATCATATTTACTTCAGAGACCTTTTCTGGATATTTCTCTTCGTACTCTGTTATTATTCCTTTTTTAATCTCTTCAAGCGCCTTCTCTCGGGTGAGTTTTTCTTTATTTTCGAGTGCAAGTTTAATTTTATCAAGGATTTCCGACTCAATCTCCTGCTTTAAGGCTTCGTCAATTATAACTTCGGGCACTTGAACTTTTGGTTTCCCAATCCTTTTTGCAAATTCTTCCTGCGCAAGAGAAATCTTCTTAATCTCCTCCAAGGCAACTTCCATTGCCTGAAGCATTGTCTCTTCTGATATTTCCTTTGAGCCAGATTCAATCATTATAAGGGCATCTTTTGTGCCTGCTATACTTAAATCAAGAAGGCTCTTCTCATCAATATCGCTTTCATTGGGATTTATGACAAATTTACCATCAATCAGACCGACCTTAACAGCGGAGACTGCTTCGTAAAAAGGCTCATCCGAAATAAGTGATGCTAAAGATGCAGCATTTATACCAAGAATTGCAGGTGAAATAGCGCCATCTGCAGAAAGGACATACACAACAATATGGACTGGGCGCCTGAATTGAATTGGAAACATTGGTCTAAGGGGACGGTCGATAAGGCGGGAACCAAGGATTTCTTCATCGGTAGGACGTCCTTCCCTCTTATAAAACCCTCCAGGGATTTTTCCTGCAGCATACATCTTTTCGAAATAATCAACAGTTAAAGGGAAAAAGTCTGTTGGTTCTGCAGGTTCATCTCCCATCGTGGAAGTTGCAAGCACCTGTGTGCCGCCACATGTTGCAAAAACGGCACCTCCTGCTTGCTTTGCCATCCTACCTACTTCAAACTCTATTACTTTTCCGCCTACTTCAATACTTATTTTCTCCACCATAGTCTTATGCTCTCAAATTCAATTCTTTAACAATTCTCTCGTAACGCTCTTTATCTGTTTCCTTAAGATAAGTAAGAAGTTTTCTTCTCTCACCGACTAACTTAAAAAGTCCTCTTCGAGAAGCAAAATCTTTTTTGAATTGCTTTAAGTGCTCCGTAAGATTGTTTATTCGTAATGTAAGAAGTGCAATCTGCACTTCAGGTGAACCTGTGTCACCTTCGTGACGACCAAATTTCTTAAAAATTTCTTCTTTCTGTTCTTTTGTAATCATTTTTTACCTCCTATAAAAATTTTTATTCCGCTAATAACAAAGGAAACCGTATGGAGGGTTATACGAGTTTCCCTTGCTAAAAGCAAAGATATTATACAATATTTTGTATCTTTTTCAAAAATAATAGCGATTTGGAAAACGAGGCTTATAAAATATAATTGTGAAGTATGAAAAGAGTTATAGAATTTATCGAAAATAACACATCGTTTATCATAACACTTGGAATACCTTTGGGACTTATGTTCCCTCAATTTGCCGTCTTAAAACCATATCTTACTGAATTTTTGATGCTCGTCCTGTTTTTTACCTTTCTTAAGCTTAAATTTCAAGATCTATTAAAAGTTTCAAAGAAAGTAAAACTCATTTTATGTGCGGTAGTTTTCGATTTGATACTGCTTCCTATCTCTGTCTTTGTAATTTTAAAAATTCTAAAGGTTGAAGATTTTCTTCTTGCATCTTATCTTCTCTTTTCTGCGGTGCCAGCAGGAGTTGCCTCAGCTTCAATTACAGATATCCTCGAAGGAGATACAATTCTTTCAACAACAATAATTATCATTACTCATATTATTGCACCCATTACAATTCCATTACTCTTTTATATCCTTCTTAGAAAGGTTATACATGTTGACTACCTCAATATTTCTACAACCCTTATAAAGCTCATTTTCATTCCGTTAATACTATCTCAAATATTCAAATACACATTCAAAAGGCTCACAACTCAAATTGCTTCAAAAAACAAAGTCATAACAACTTTAATCCTGCTTCTCCTTGGCACGACAATTTCTGCCATTAACTATAACTTCATAGTAAAAAACCCAATTGAATCAATAGGATTTATTCTCTTTTCTATACCAATATATCTTCTATTTATGATCGTTCCATTCTACATAACACCTTTTTTGCCTATGAAGGAGCGAATTTCAATTTTTGCAACAAAGACATTTATGAATGTAACAATCGGTGTTATACTTGCGCTTTCCTTTCTTGATGCAAAGGCTTCGCTTGTACTAACCCTTGCACAGATCCCTTGGTCTTTAATGATATTTCCTTCAGAGATTCTTATTAAACTAAATAAAAAAGCCCCCGCAAAATAGCGGGGGCAAACGAGGAGGACTTTATTTACTCAAGTGAAATTTCTTTTGTCTTCTTGCCAGTTTCAACCTTTGGAAGAGTTATTTCAAGAACTCCATTTTCGAATTTAGCCTGAGCTTTTTCAGGATCTACTTCAGCTGGTAAAGGAATTGCTCTGTAGAAACTACCATATACACGCTCTTCAATGAAGTAGTTCTCTTCTTTTTCCTTACGCTCCTTCTTTACTTCACCAGAGATAACAACAGAATCAGGTTCAACCTTAATTTTTACATCTTTCTTATCAATTCCAGGAAGGTCTGCTTTTACAACAATTTCATTATCTTTTTCAATAACATCAACAGAAGGAGCAAAGGCAATCTGGGTTTCTACTGGTTGAATTTCTCCCCTTTCCTTCCTTGGAAGCGCCAATCTTGGTCTTGCGCTTCTCCAGAACTGAGAGAATATTTCATCAATTTCTTGTTCAAGTCTTCTAATTTCTTCAAAGGGATCATAGATTCTTGCCATATCCATCACCTCCTGCAATATATTATATATAATTTTTTAAGTTTGTCAAGGGGGTAAAATTAAGAAAATTATCAAAAAGTCCCCGAATTCGATAATTTATATCAAAGCCAGCACCAACAATTGTAAAGAGCACAAGAAGCAGTGTTTCCGAAAAAAAATCAATTCCGTCAAAATATTCAGATTCATTATGCAGGGTATTAACTGCAACCGTCCCAAGATCCATACATGCAAAAAGTGTAGAATAGTTAAAGTGCATTGCAATGTAAGCCGCAAGTGATATAAAGGCAAGGGTATTGATAAGTTTGAAAGACTTTGTTCTCATAAAATTTTTCTTAAAAAAGTAAGTATGAAATTAGAGAAAGGCACTTAATTTTCTTTTATTAATTTGTCCTCAAGGTGTTCATTACATTCAAATTGAATATTTGTATGATCAATACCGAACTTTTCTTTAAGAATTTTTTCAATCTCAAGACGAATGTTTTTGGTTTCATCAACGCTCGTATTTGGCAGGACATTTACATGCGCTTCAAGAAGTGTTTTTTCATCATCGAGCCGCCACACATGGATATGGTGGATATTCACAACCCCGGGAATCGTAAGAACGTTTTTTTCTACATCTCTTAAATCAATATCACTTGGTGTTGCTTCAAGAAGAATAAGTGTGCTCTCCTTGACAATTTCAAATGCTTTATATCCCGTATAAATGGCAATAAGGATAGTCAAAAGAGGATCAATCCAGTAGATTTTAAATATCCACATAAAAACTGCACCAAGAACAACTGCAACTGATGATAGAGCATCTGAAAGTAGGTGTAGATACGTACTTCGAACGTTCAGGCTGTGAGCATGCGAATGTAATAGAATTGCACTAATTGAGTTTGCAATAAGACCGACAACTGCAACAGGCAGCATGAGACTGACATTAATCACCTCAACTGATAAGAAGCGTAAAATTGCTTCACGAATGAGGAGTGCCGCAATAACAAGAAGAACTGAACTATTTACAAATGCAGCTATTATCTGAGATCGCCTATATCCAAAGGTAAAACGTTCGTTATGCTTTCTTTCAGAAAGTCTCAAAGTCCACAAAGTAAAAATTCCTGAGAGTGTATCTGACAAATTATGCATCGAATCCGAAATCAAAGACAAACTTCTTGAAAGAATTCCAAAGATTATCTCAAGTACTGTTATGAGAATATTCATAAATATTGAAACAAGTACTCTACCCGATGCACTTCCAATTTCGTAGTTGTGGTCGTGTTCTTTTTCCATTTTTCCCTCTTAAAAACCCATTTCAATTATATTACATTTGTTGTAAAATTTATAAGAGAGGTGAAAAATGGGGCACATAAGAGATTTAGAAACAAATCTTTATTCAAGGGATTTTTTTGATGAGGAACTCGAAAGGCTTAGTAAGAAAAGAGATGCAAACATTGGCACAATAATTATAGAAATAGACACAAACGAACCTCAAATTATTAAAAAGACTGCGGAGTTGCTTTCAATATCTGTAAGAGGATATGACATTGTTGGAAGAGTAAGCAAGAATGAGTTTGGAGTTATTTTAGAAGACATAAACGAGGACAACATAATTGAAATTACAAAACGGATAAAGGATGAGCTTGAAAACTATTTAAAAGAAATGCCAAATCCTCCAAAGGTAAATATCGCATGGAACATAAGCGGAAGCTTCTTTGGAAATGTGAAAGAGGCATACGAGAATTTAAGAAGAAAAAAATAAATTCATAATTCTTTCACAATTAACTCTATAATTTTTATTGAGAGGTGAACGATATGGAATTGAAAAATATTAAAATAATTGGTGGAGTTGGAGTCTTGCTTGCAATTTTGAGCGTAATTCCAGGACTTGGTATCTTTGCAGGCATTGCAGGTTTAGTGCTCGTATTTATTGCCATAAGTGAACTTTCAAAGCTTACAAAAAATAAAAAAATTTACGACAATTTCCTTGTTAGCTTCATCCTTCAAATAGTTTTAGCAACCGTAGGTGGACTTGCACTGATTGGAATGACTGTAAGAAGAATCTTTATGGGAAGTATGCTTTACTATGGATATATAATTCCAAATAGAAGATTCCCAAATTTCAATTTTGGTGTAAAAAGACACCCATTTGGATTGTTTGAAGGTCCATTTAGCAATTTTGGTTTAAGAGAAAATTTGGGGATAGGTATCATAATTGTATCGGTTGTATTTGGATTAATCCTATACGGCATTTTAGTTGCAAGAAGCTATTACTTAAAGAAATCTTATGAGGAGATTTCAAAAGAAACTCAAGTTGAATATTTCAGAACCGCAGGAAACCTTATGTTCATTGGCTCAATACTTTCAATTATACTTGTTGGACTGCTTGTTTACTTTATTGGATATATTTTTGAGGTTGTTGCATTCTTCTCACTTAAAGACAATTTAGAAGTAAGTACTCAAGAGTCCCCTCCTCCACTCCTTTAATGTTTTAACATATCTCGTTTAGGGGTAGCAAGTTGCTACCCCTTCTTTTTATTTTACAAATCTCCTATAATTCTTTTTGAGGCGACAGATGAAAAAGGCAATGAAAAAATATTACGAAACAGCAGCAGAGAATACTGTCGATGGTATTTACTTTGTTGATAGAAAAAGAAAAATACTCTACTGGAATAAGGCAGCAGAGGAAATTACAGGCTACAAAAAGGAAGAGATAATAAATAAAAGATGTTTTGACAATATTCTTCGTCATGTGGATGAAAATGGAACACTTCTATGTCTCACAAAATGTCCGCTTGTGAGAGCAATGGAAAAAGGAGAAATTGTCTCTGAAAATGTGTACCTGCACGATAAAAATGGAGCAAGAATACCAGTTAATGTTGAAGCAATTCCTGTAAGAAATAGAAAAGGAGAAATTGTTGGCGCTGTTGAAAGATTTAATCAAGGTTGGGGATTGCCTTTAATAAGAGAAAATATCCAAAAGCTTCAAAAAGATGCTTTTATTGACCAATTAACTCAAATTCCTAATAGAAGATACCTTGAAATAAAAATAGATGAAGCAATTAAAGAGGTAAATCTACTTAATAAATCACACGGCTTTTTATTTATCGATATCGATGACTTTAAGAAGTTAAACGATACATATGGACACCTCATTGGAGACAGAGTCTTAAGAGCAATTGCACAGACAATTCTTTCAAATATAAAACCACACGATATTGTTGGAAGATACGGCGGAGAAGAATTTGCAGTTATCCTTAAAGACATCGACGAAGAAAATCTTAAGAAATTTACAAAAACACTAAGAATACTCATAAACAATTCATCAATAGATATAGATGGACGTGAGTTATCTATAACTACTTCAATTGGATGCACTCTGATAAGAAAAGATGATACAATTCAATCCCTTATTGCAAGGGCAGATGCTCTTATGTACGAAGTGAAGAAATCTGGTAAAAATAATTGTAAATTTGGTTAGAAATTTAAATCAAACGGAGTTAAAAGCCTTCCTTTATCGAGGACAAGCGTATTCTTTCTTATCACATATTCAAACTCAACAGGTATAAGATTTGCAAGGATATTCTCAAATTCGTTCATCTTAATGCTTCCTTCTCTTAAATAAAGGGTAGTCATAAGGATCTCAAAGTGAGGATCTCGGAAACTATAAAGTTCTAACTTATCAATGAATTTTCTTACATCCTTTTTCTTGTAATCTCTTTCTACTAAAATTTCTTGCTTTTCAAGAATTGAATTTAAGGCATTTTCAATATCAAATTTGGAAATACCAGACACTGTGTGTCCAACTACAATATTTGTAAACATTGCCTCAAACGAAGTTATAGACCTTGCAGAATATGGAAGCGGCTTAATTCTCTTTATTACAAGAAGACCTTCAAATGCTTCTGTAAGTGATTCAAAAATCTTATAAAGATCAACCTCTTCCCTCAAGAAGAAGTCAAAATACTCATCCTCCCCTACCATGCCGACACTCAAAGGAAATCCCAATTCCAATTGCACTCTTTTGTTAAAACCTTCGGTAAATTTAAGAGGAAGACCTGATCTTCTTAAACCCCTTTCAATAACAGTTTTCATATCAAGATGCCCCAAGTAAAAAATTGCATAGGGACGCTCAAAATTAACTCTTATTCTCATATATCTTTATTATATTGAGAAATGAAGATTTTTTCTATTTCTCAAAAATATATTACGGCAATCAAAAGGAGCCGTATAAGATGTTCCTTTTCCTTGCAATATATTACTTTTTGTGTTATAATTTATTACAAATGAGGTGAAAAGATGCTAAAACTTGAAAACATAAGCTTTAAAGCTGATAATAAACTCATCCTTAAGGAAGTTTCTATGGAGTTTGAGGAAGGTAAAAAGTATGCAATCCTTGGTGTAAATGGTGCTGGGAAAAGCACTCTTGGATATATAATTATGGGGCTTGAGGATTACAAGCCAACAACAGGAAGAATCCTCCTTGATAATGAGGATATTACAAATCTTTCAATCTATGAACGCGCAAAAAGAGGAATAACGCTTGTCTTCCAGGAACCACCAAGATTTGAGGGAATTAGCGTTGGAGCATATTTGACGCTTGGTGGAAAAATAAAAATCGACCGAAATGAGCTTGAACAAGTTCTTGAGACAGTTGGATTGAATCCAAAACTATATATAGCAAGAAAGGTTAACGGAAGTCTTAGTGGAGGCGAAAGGAAAAGAGTTGAGCTTGCTTCAATTTTGGTTTTAAAGCCAAGATACGCAATCCTTGATGAACCAGATTCAGGTATTGATATTATGAGTCTTGAAATGGTAAATAATGTCCTAAATTATATCGCTTCATATGGTGGAACACCCATTATAATTACTCACAGGGAAGAAATGGCAACAAATGTTGATTTTGCATACCATATCTGTAATGGCATTGTCCTTAATAAAGGAGATGCTATCTCAGTAATTGAGGAGTATAAGAAAGAATGTGGTATATGCAACCATCCAAATGCACCAAAACAAAATGAAAAATCAAAAGAGGAGGTTAGAAAATGGGTATAAATATTACCGATGAATATAAACAAATCGTTGATGCCCTTGAAAAGAATGGATATGATGCTTCAAAATACTTTGATAAGAGAGTTGCATCAATCATCATAAGTGGAAATAGAGTTATAGGACTGAATAATGTCCCTGGTGTAAAACTAACGCCAACACAAATAGAAAATGGTGTGCGTGTTGATATGGAGATAGAAGAAGGCGTTGCACTTCCAATTCCTATTCATGTTTGCACTGGATATGTTGAAAAGAGAGGACTTCAAAATGTCATCTTCAATATAAGAATAAGAAAAAATGCAAAAGTAAAATTTACAGCCCACTGTGTTTTTCCGCAGGTTGAGGAATTCACCCACAATGCAATCTCAAATGTAATAGTTGAAGATGGAGCAGTAATGGAATATGCCGATGAACACTTCCACTCAGATCTTGGAACGATAAATCTTAGGACAATTACAAATGCAAAGGTTGAGAAAGGCGGTATATACAAAAATAGTTTTACCTTAACAAAGACACGTATTGGGAAACTATATGTTGAAATGAATCTTGACCTTGGAGAAAGTGCAATTGGAGAACTTACATCAAAAGTAAAAGGAACCAAAAATGACGAGATTGAAATAAAAGAGACATTAAACCTAAACGGTGAGCGTTCAAGAGGAATTGCTAAATCAACAGTTGTTGCGCTTGATGAGACAAAGGCAAATATTGTTAATATAGCATATGGCAACGCACCATATTCTTACGGACATGTTGAATGTAATGAAATCACAAAAGGTAACAAAGTTGATGTGAAAACTGAGCCAATCCTTAAAGTTGTTAATGATCTATCGGAACTCACTCATGAGGCATCCATTGGGAGAGTAAATAGAAGGCAACTCGAAACTCTCATGGCAAAGGGATTAACGGAAGAAGAAGCAACAGAACTTATCATAAAAGGAATTTTGCAGTAAAAACTTAAAGGAAAGGCAATTGCCTTTCCTTTTTAAACCTTCAAGAAAAAAAATACTTTAAGGCAACTTATACCAATCTGGATTTTCTTCAAGAAGCGGCTTCAAATTAAAAGCCCAATCTAAAAATTTATTTACATAGTCTTTACCAACAAATCTTGGACCATGCTGTGGCACAATCTGTTCTAAATCTAATTTACGTACCATATTAACCCAGGATTTAATAGCAAAAGATGAAGGCATATACCTTTTGTGGAAAGGTTCCATAAATTTTAAATGCTCTTCAAAATTAGAAACAACTTCATAATCTGCACCAATTGAAGCACCAAAATCTCCCGAAAGAAGAATTGAAGACACAGGATCATAAATTTGAAAGTTTCCTTCTGAGTGTAAGAAATGCGCAGGAACAAGGACAACCTCGGAATTTCCTAATTTCAGTCGCATTCCTCCATCTTTTACTTTTACTAATCTATCCTCAACAATTGCCTTTGGAAGAAAGTGTGGGATAAATCGTGCCCACAATTCAGAAACAAAAATCGTTGCATTCGTTGATACAACCCAGAAGTTTAAAGATGCACTTACATCTGGGTCTTGATGAGATAGAACAATATACTTAATTTTTTGCGGTGGAATGATAGAGGCAATCTCTGAAAAAAGATAAGAATTTATCCTTGAACCGCCAGGTTCATAGAGCAAAGCCTCACTTCCATCAACAATTAAAAACTGATTTGTTTCAACCTCATCAGAATCGCCAAATCCCGAAAATTTAAAAACCTTGTGATTTTCATTTTCAAAAAGAGAAACTTTCAATTTTCACCTCCTAATTATTTAAATCTCAGATTTGTATTATAGCACAAGAACCTTATTTAAGATGCCCTTATTGTATAAAAACTAAAAATTACTATTGGGGAAGACAGTAATAAGCTTGTAATTGAAAGCTCGAAACCAAAAAGAATAAAAGAAAGGATGAAAGAAACGAATACAATTGCAAGATACAGGTAAGGAGAAATAAGTACTAACTTTTCATTAGGTTTTATTTGAAATGTTTGATCTATTAATCTTACAAGAAAAGTTGTTGTGGAAACAATTACAAACCAACCTATAAAATTACCAAATGGAACATCAAAATAAGAGTACTGAGAATTGTTTTGCCAAACCCATAATCCAAACTTCACAGAAACAGGATCTATAAAGAAATCAAATGTCATAACGGCAAAACCATCAAGGAAAGCACACAAAATCAAATTAGATATACTATTTATATGAAAAAAATAATCTCTTTTTAAGAGAAATTCAATAAAGGCATTTGTAAGTGAATAACCGATTAATATAAAAACTATCCAGAAAAACCAAACAAGTATCGGAAGTCCCAAGAACTTGGGATTAAAGAAATCTGCATAAAAGTATCTTACACCAAGAGGACCACCATAATGCATACCTATATTTTCATATATTAATGGAGCAAAGATTAAAATTATTATTTGCAGTATCAATCCGAAATATTTCTTCCCATTTTTCACTTCTTTTGACCTATCCCTATAATCGAGCAATTTTTTATCACTCTAAAAAGTTTAGTGCTTTTTTGAAAAAATTGCAAATACTTGTCATATTTTTTCTCTTTATGTTCGACATTACCTCAGATGATTGAGACACATATTAATTTTTATAACTCTTTTTCTTCTTTTGTATTTTTTTAATTTTTGTCTATCATATTGTCACCCATTGTGAAAGTACTTCATCACTTAACGGGTGAAAGTGTCATCTTTTTTATATGTGCCCAAATTAAATTAAATCTGAGTTTATCTAAGAAAAATACAAGGAAAATTTGGAGAATCGCTTAAATCAGGTAATTATTAAACTTCAATGTGAATTTTATTATATGGAAGAAAAGATTTTCGCTATTTAAACTTACATATAAATACCAATACTAGTTTAAAATTATTCAATTTTTTGTTAAATATTTGTTCCCTATAGTGAACAAATGCGTTGGAATATAAATATAGATTTATTCAGAAAATTTATAAAATAACATTTATTTTTCCGAAAAAGAAAAAATTTTAGCTTTCAAAGTCATTTTTGACACTTTATATTTCCTCATATCACTATACTTTATGTATTAAAGATAATTTTAAGTTTGTACTTTTAAAATGTAATCTAATGCTTCTTTTTCATTTTTCTCAATGGCAATCTCCACGGCTTTTTTTGCTATCTCTAATAATTCCTTTGCCTTTTTTCTTGCTTCATGGGATTGCTGGACTAATGAGGCAATTTTTTGCTGGATTGATGGTGGAAGGAGGGGGATAACAATATCTCTTAATGATTCTTTA
The DNA here is from genome assembly GCF_047785965.1 of Caldisericum insulae. Classification (NCBI taxonomy): domain Bacteria; kingdom Pseudomonadati; phylum Caldisericota; class Caldisericia; order Caldisericales; family Caldisericaceae; genus Caldisericum; species Caldisericum insulae. Next base: position 31,793 of record NZ_JBLOBF010000003.1, on the reverse strand, counting down.
GGAACGGCACTTAAAATTGTACCTGAACACCTTTTCTTTAATTGTGATTGTAAAACGATAGTTTTTGATAGAACCAATAAAACTTCAGGCAGTATATCTAATGGTCTAAATTGGAAAAATCCTGTAGATGCTAAACAGCCATCATGCTCTTTATCAATCAATGCGAGCTTTTCTAATGAGCCTTCAACACTTGAAACAATTACATCATTTTCTCTTAGTAGTCTTCTTGCTCTGCTGGGTGCTTCATATCCTTTTATTTTATTTACACTGTGGACTACTCCAATTGATGAATCTATATCAGCTAATTCAATATAATAAAAAGTCTGATCAGGATATTTTGTAGGGTCAAAGTCTGGCTTAACGTTTTCAACATGGTTAAGCAATTTATCAAATCCGCCTTGATACTTTTTAATCTTCTCAATTATCTCTTCATACGCAGGCTGGAAATATTCCGCATCTATTCTATGGGCAGAGAAGGCGGAAGAAAGATTAGCAGTATAGGTCTTTTCGTATCTTGGCTTGAAGTTTTTAAACCCGAGTTCTTCTAAAAGGAGGGTTTCGGCTTGGGAGTAGAGTTCCAAAGAATCCAAAAATATTTTCCACGCAGATTGAACTATTGTTTTTATCTTTTTCTGAGTTTCCTCTGAAAAATTTGGAAGTGTTAGTTTTAAAAAGTAATCTTCATTAAATCTTGGATGTTCTGTTCCTGTGATGCTCCATGCGAGAATATTTTGCACTTCCTTGCTAATCAAGTAAGCAAATAATGTTTCAGGATAATAGTTTTTATCCTTTTGTCTCAAAACTACAAATTCAGTTGATGCCAATTTTAATTTTTCATTAAACCCTATGAAGCTTACTTCTTTTAGGTAAGGTCTTAACCGTGATATCAGAACATCATTTTCAAAAAAAATTTTTTTAGCAGAACCAACTTCTTCTGATGAAGTTACCTTCTTTCCACCATAAAGAAAATAAGAAGTAACGTCCGATAGATCAAAAACTATCCCCTCCCGGGTTAAACGCTTATTTTTAGGATCAAAGATTTCTCTGACATTATAAAAACAATCCTTAATCCTCTTTGAGCCTGCATTTTCTAAATATCGTTTTGATACAATCTTAGCTGGGTGGTAGAATTCTGGAGCTAATTGTTTTGCCCCTTCAAGTTCTGATAATTTTATAACGCTAAATACTGCCATAATTTTGTCCCCAAAAGTCAAAATGGTTATCACCTTTTGCTAATTGCTCTTTGGCAAACCTAATAAATTCTTCTGCTATCTCGTCTAAATCATGGTCAATTACCGGGTGTCCGTGTTCGTCTATAATGAAAGAGCCATCAGGATTTTTCTTGTATCTATACTCTCCGCTTTCGTCTTTCACTGGCTTTTCATTAACAGCAAAGAAAATGGGGTAATCTATTTCCTTCATCACTTTTCCATCAAGCCAGTATTTCTTAAAAGCTTCTGTTATTCTTTCCTCATTTAAAACTAAACTTATCTGTCCTGCTAAAGTTCTTTGAGAGATTTCTTTGGTGAGGTTGTTTATCTTGTTTTGTAGTGCCTTCATTTCTTTTTTCAATTCAGCTTTTCTTTCGGGGTTTGCACTTTTCAACTCCTCTTCTTTTTCTCTTAGTATTTCATCTAATTCAGTTAATTCTTGAACTAAAACAGCAAGAGGTTTCTTTCCTTTATTCTCTTGTTCCATTGTCTCTTCCACTTCTTCAGCTTCCGCTTCTTCTGTTGGTGATTCCTCAATCTCTTCTCCACTTTCAAAACAAGTTTCTAAGAAAGATTTAAGTTCTTCAGGTATTTCTTCTTCGTTTATTGGACTATCCCAGCGTAAATCTTTATACTTTTCTTCTAAAGCTTTCAAAAATTTTTCCCATTCGCTTTCGTATTTAGCGCTTATTTTTTGAATATTTTCTTTTTCATCTTTAGTATATTTCCTTAAAAACAAAACACTCGTCTTTGTTCCGGTATGAGGCTTAAAGGTGTTGCCGTGCAAACCAACGACTGCTAAAATCCTTGCTTCGTCAATAATAAACCTGCGGATGTATTCAGCGTTTGTGTTGTTTAATAATCCCTGAGGTAAAACAATAGCCATTCTTCCCCCAGGTCTTATAAATTGAAGAGAACGCTCTAAAAAAAGAATATGCCTATCTATTTGATTTACAAACCTTCCATTCTTCTCAGCCAACTTATAAAATCTTAAAATTTCCCTTTCTTTAACCGTTCCGGCAAACGGTGGATTAGTCATCAAAACATCAAAATCAAAATAAAGAAATTCCTCTTGATTTCCCTTGTTTAAAAGCCGGTCTTTTAAACCCACTTTTGTTTCAGCTGTCCAAGTATGTGGTACTAATGCATTATCTTTATAAATATGGGATTTGCCATCTCCTACAATTAGGTTAATTGCTTTGGCTATTTTTACAGCTTTTTTAGAAAAGTCAATACCATATACATAGGTTTGAGCAAAGTTTTCTGCATTTTTTGGTAAAGGTTTACCACTAATTATTCCACCAGCGATCCACATTACAGAATGTAAAAGAAAACCACCAGAACCACAAGCAGGATCAATAACAAATTCAGTGGCTTTAGGATTAAGCATTTTTACAACCATATCTATAACAGGACGAGGAGTAAAAAACTGACCTTCTTTTTTCTTCGCACCCTGGGGAACTAGATATTCAAAAGCTTCATCTATAATTTGAAGATTGGAATTGAAAAGTTTTATCTTTTCCAAGAAGGATACACAAACCTTCAAATGATTGTCTCTTAGTTCAATTTGGTCTGCAGGATCTGACTCAAACACCCCAGGCCATGTTTTTTTAGCGCCACTTAAAAGGTTTTTAATTGCCTGCTTTACTTGGGCAGGATCCCTATCACCAACGAAAAATTGAAGCTGGTAGTTTGGATCATTAATACCATTCCATTCATCATAAAGTTTGGCATAGATTAGCTTGAAAATTTCTTCAAAGAGATCATCAACTCCCGCATTGCCTAAAACAAGCTCCTCTAAGTCCAGCAATATCTTTTTAAGTGTTGTCTTACCTTGTTTTAATTCATCGTGTTCTTCAAGCCATTTAAGAGTCCATCTTTCAGTTAAAATATCTTTTAGTGTTTCTCCGTTTTTTGGTATTCTTGGAATTTCCACAAAGATATTGGGTTCTTCTCGGTGAAGCCTTATCATTTCGTTTCCATTAGACCAGACACCAATTGGAGCCCCGGAAGCATTACAATAACTCTTTAATTGTTCTAACCCTTGTCTTCTTTGAGGTCTTTTTACTTCAAAGATTATATATGGATTCTGGAGGTCTTCTTGAAGGACAACTATATCTGCGAAGCCGATGACTCTTGAGCCGAGAATAACCTCTTTTTCAACATTTATTCTTTTCTTCGGATAGCTATATTCATTTAATAATTTATAAATCCAAAGTTGCCTTACAATTTCTTCTGGTTTTGCAATTTTGTATCTATCTTTAATTTGACATTTAATGGAAAATTTTCCATCTTTTTCTATAATTAGATTTTCTACAGCTTCAAGTTCCTCATTACCGAAAATGGATAAGCCGTGTTTTACATCAGAAGTTGAAAAGATTTGTATTATTTTCTTTATTTTATTTTCCATCATGTCACCAATTATTAAATATAATATACATTTATTTTACCACTAATATTAAATCTTACCTTCACCTAAGCGTCTATTCTTCAATAAGTCAATTTTCGCAGTTTGTTTCCATCTACTAAAAATATTAATTCCTAAATTGAGCAATTTTTTATCACTCTAGAGATTATAGTGCTTTTTTGAAAAAATTGCAAGTTTTTGGAGCATATTTTTCTAAATTTGTATCTTGATTTGCTTCACTAAATTTAAAAGTAGCATAGTTATATGCACAAGTATATTTCTTTTGAGGTTTTTTCCCGCTTTTTACTACCCAGCAACATGATAAGTGCTTACAAGAAAAAGAAGCAAATTCATCATTTCTCGTAAACAATCTTTCCTTTTATAACTGTTTTTCGAACAGTATAAGATTCATCAAGACAAACAAAGTTTGCAAGTTTGTTCTCCTTTATCTCACCAAATGAAAGTTCAGAAATACTTTTTAAAGGATTCAAAGAGGAAGATTTAACTGCCTCTTCTACTGAAAAATTACCATATTGGATAAGATTTTTGAATCCCCTATCCATAGTTAAAACAGAGCCTGCAAGTGTGCCATTTGAAAGCCTTGCTTCACCATCCTTCACATAAACTTCAAAGCCACCTAACTTATAAATTCCCTCACCGAGATTTGTTGCTTCAATTGCATCAGTTATAAGAACAACTCTATTGCTGTATGGTTTAAGTAATTTTAAGACATATTTTGAGGTGTGATGAGTATCGGCAATAATCTGTAAGTAAAAATCAAAGTAAAAAGATGCTCCAATCACAGATGGTTCCCTGTGGTTAAAAGGTGCCATCGCATTAAAAAGATGTGTAATTGAATCCGCACCATTTGCATACGCTTCTTTTACTTCATCAAAAGTTGCCTCAGTATGTCCAATTGAAACCTTAATATTTCTGCTATTTAAAAATCTTATCAAATTAAGTGCATTAGGAATTTCAGGAGCAACGGTAAACATTTTCACATTCCCAAATTGGATGAGTTTTTCTGCTAATTCAACATTTCCTTCTAAGAAAAATCTTTCATCCATTGCACCTTTTTTCTTTGGATTAATAAAAGCACCTTCAATATGCACTCCTAAAGGAATTGCGTTGAAATTCTTATAACCCAAATCAATCTCTTTCAGTTTCCCTATTAGATTCTCAAAAGGTAGGCTTACAAATGTTGGAAGAAAAGCAACAACTCCTGTTTTAGGAAGTCTATTTGACATCTCTATTACTGCATCCATTCCTCCATTTGAAACATCGAAACCTTCAAAACCGTGTATATGCACATCAACAAAACCAGGAGCAACAATATAATCCGTTAAGTCTATAAAATTTCTTGTATGATTTTCTCTTGTAATTTGAGTTATAACACCATCTTTAACATAAATAAAAAATTCACCTTCAAGATATTGAGGTAGGTATATTCTTGATACCTTAAAAACAATTGTATTTTCAGATTCCATATGTCACCTTCCTTAATCTCTCTGGCTTATCCGGATTTAATTGCTTCTCAACGGAAAGATAAAACGAGAAGAGTTGTAAAAATGTTGCAATTGCAATTGGATATTCAAGAGTATTGCTCCCCTTTATATTAAAAGATAAAACACCCTTAGGAACTTCTCCATCGGTTATAACAAGTACATGTGCATTGTAAGAGATAAGTACTTGAAGAATCTCTAAATTAGAAGGAAATGTTTCGTCTTTCGGCATAAGGAAAATAACAGGTGTTTCAGAAGAAAGGGAAGCAATTGGTCCATGTAAAAAATCAATAGATGAATAACCAATTGCATTCACAAGACTTGTTTCTCTAAGTTTGAGAGCAAATTCAAGCGCATTCGGATAGTTAAATCCTCTACCAAGAATGATAAAATTTTTGGCAAACCTGTACCGTACGACAAGATCTTTAATGATGTTGGAATTATAAAAAACATGACTCACAGAATCTGTAATAGAATCAAAATCAACAACTTTATTAAAGGCATTTGCAAGACCAAGAAAAAATAAAAGAGAGGCACAATATGTCTTCGTTGCAGCAATGCTCTTTTCCTCGCCCGCATTCAGATGAAACGCAATTTTAGAAATCTTTGCAAGCGTTGAACTAATACTATTTGTGATACCAATTGTTAAACTCCCTGCATTATTAAAGCTCTCAATCACTTTTATTACATCTTGTGTTTCGCCTGATTGACTTACCCCGATTCCAATTACCCTTTCCAAATGAGGATAGCTATTATACCAAGTAAATAGTGAAAAAGATGCAAACGATACAGGAATTTTATAAGTTGACTCAATAACATACTTTCCAAAAACTGAGGCATTATCAGAAGTCCCACGAGAAGCAATCATAAAAGAACATGGATTAAAGGAAAGTATTTCGTCTTTTATTGACAAAAAATCTTCTCTTTTCTTGTAGTCATTCAATATTTTTAATTCTTCATGGATTTCGTTATACATAAAATAATTATTCTCCATATGTTATTTCCCCCATTATGTATTGAGATTTACTGCCCGTTGTTTGCGGAAGGTGAGATTTAAGTTTTAACTTACTTCTCATTGCATAGAGCGCAAAAGCAACAGATTCTTTTGCCTCAGATGGCAGACCAAACTCATCTGATAATTTTAATTCAATTCCTTTAAGTAGTCTCTTTAAGTTGTTAACAAGAGTTTTGTTGTTTGCGCCCCCACCTGATAAAACAACATATTTTGGTTTTGACTTAATAAATGTTTCAATTGAATACCATATTGCAAAGGCTACAAACTGATTGAGCGTAGCTATGAAATCAAACCTATCTATATAATTAAATCTTTCAAGTAAGTCTTTCATAAACGCTTCGCCAAACTCATTTCTTCCAGCACTCTTTGGAGGATTTCTAATTATAAACTCATTTCCTTTAAGAAAGTCAAGCATCTCCTCAATTACTTTTCCCTTTTTTGCAAACTCTCCATTTTTGTCAAAATCACTTCCAAACAAAACTTGCGAGGCATAATCAAGCACCATATTACAGGGTCCCATATCAAAGGCTATGACACTTTGAGGATCTTCATCAGGAATAAAAGTGATATTTGAAATACCTCCTAAATTAACAAGCGCAATTGGTGAAAATCTTTTAAAATAGAGAAAATCAAAAAATGGAATTAACGGAGCACCAGTTCCAGAAAGTACAATATCCTTTGCCCTAAAATTGGAAACTACATCAATGTGGTTTCTCAAAGCAATAAAAGCTGGCTCTCCAATTTGAAGTGTTGAAATGCCGTCATTGTGATAAATCGTCTGTCCATGAAGTCCCACAACAAAAACATCACTACTATCGATGCCAAACTCGTTTAAAAATCTCTCCAAAAGTTTTGAAAACAATTCTCCAAGTTCGTAGTTTAAATCAGAAACTTCTCCTACAATTCCCCTTTCTGAAATCTCTTTTATTCTCAATTTCAACTGTGCATCGTATGGATATGTCTTATAATGAAGAACCTTTAAATCCCTTGCATCCTCAAGAGAATCGATGAGAGATATTGTTACACCGTCAAGAGATGTACCACTCATTATGCCAATTGCCTTCATAGTATCTCCTTATAGACAAGATTACCTATCACTCTTCTTAAATGCATATGCTTGTTATTATCTCTTCCAAAATAAACTCTATTTGTAAGAATTGTGATGGAAATATCCTTTTCAAAATCAAAGAAAATTGAAGTCCCAGTGAAGCCTGTATGACCTATTGAGTCATCGGATGCAAAGTCAGGACCACCACTAAGAAACTTCCCCTTTACAAAACCAATTGTGCGCTCTGGTTTTAAGCCACCCGTAAAAGACTCCCTCATAAGTCTTATCGAATCTTCAATAAGAATTCTCTTCGATGAAACAAAACCTTTATTTAAAATGAATTTTGAGTACTGTTCAAGATCTTTAAGGTTAGAAAAGAGTCCTGCATGACCACTTGCTCCACCCAATGCACGAGCATTTTCATCATGAACAACACCTTTAAGCCTCTTCCCATTAAGAACTTCGGTTGCACATACTGAACCTTTAACTTCAAAACCAGTATCATACATTAACAGATCATCAAAGAAACTACGCGCATTTTCTTTCAAGGATTTATTCGTTATCTTTTCAATGATAAAACCTAACAAAATAAATCCTAAATCACTATATTCAACTTGTTTATCTGGTGGTCTTTCAATACCATACTTAAGAATTTTTTCAATTGCTTCTTCCTTTTTAATTTCTTCCACTTCATAAGGTCTGTCATTTGAAGCCTGCAAGTTAGACGCAAAAATAGGAAGCCAAGCCTTTAAACCTGCTGTATGAGTTAAAAGATTTTTTAGCGTAATATTACCTGGGAATCCTTCAATATAAAGAGATACTGGATCATTTATGGATAAAAAACCCTCCTCAACCAATTTTAAAATGTACGGTGTTGTAAAGACAACCTTTGTAAGAGATGCAAGATCAAAAAGGGTCTCATTTGTTATAAAATCTCCGTTTTCTTCTGTCTTTCCCCTAACAATCTCAAAAAGCACTCTATCACTTTTTACAACAGAAACGCCGATTGCAGTTGCTATCTTTTGCTTTAAAGCCTCTTCCACTACTGTTTCTATATTCATACAGGAAGCCTCCCCATAGCCTTGTATTCTCCCTTTACTACATTTAGTGCAACTTCTACAATTTTCGGTAATGGCGAATAGGTAAGGACAATGCAATCAGCAAATGTAAATAGTTGTCTATCAAATGGGTCTCCCAAAATTATGACACAGACATTTTTAACAATCCTCTTTATACTTTCTACAAGTTCAACTTGTTTCGGATTATTAAAGGCGTTGTAAACAGTTATGACAACATTATCATCGCTTTTTAGATTTGAAAGAATATTATTTTTCTCATCTTCATTAGGTTCTATTGAAAAGTGCAAAAATGCTTTGGATCCAAAATGCTCTTTCAAACTTGAAATTACTATGAATTTGAAATTCTTTGTACCTATAAAATTCTCATCTTTATAAAGCGTTACAAATCTTTCGTTCCGTAAGGAAATCTCTTCCAAATTTGAGTCATCAAACTTCCTTAACCCTTCTATACGCTCTATATGTTCATCAATATTTATGTGTGATTTTTCTATTGCACTAACCATTGTCTTTTGCACTTCAAACAAGCTACAAACAGAAAGCATATCGTTTCCTGCAAGAAGTGCTTTTACAGGAATTTCTTCTAAAGGAAATACATTTGCTCCACCCATCTCAAGATCATCCGTCATAATGGGACCTTTATAGAATTCTCTTAAAAGTGATATACCCTTCTTTGAGAATGTAATAGGTAGGTCATCAATGAAAGGAACAATTATATGAGCGGTCATAATAAAATCTGATACATCTTTAACTGCTTCAAAAGGTTTAAGTGCCATTTCAAAATAGGGATAGTCAAGTTCAAATGAAGGAATAGTTTTATGAGGGTCAATCTTAACCCCACCATATCCAATAAAGTGTTTTGCAACTGCATAAACATGTGCTTTATGAAGTCCTTCAATTGCATTTAAAGAAAATTCAGAAACCATATCAACAAAACCGCCAAAACTTCTTATACTTATGGTATTCCCCTCAGTTAGATATACATCTACAACAGGTGCAAGATTCATATTTATTCCCTTCTCTAAAAGAATTTGACCCATCTTAAAATAGGTCTCTTTTGCGTAGTGTGGATCAAATGAAGACCCCAAATTCATATTTGAAAACATAAAGTCATCAAACTCGCTAATTCTTCTTACAATGCCCCCTTCTCCATCAACTGAAATGATCGGGTTATCAAATTCATTTTTAAGGATATCGATATTTTCTTTTAAATGCTCAATATTTCTTTTGAAGAGAATAAAATATTTAGCTCCAATTTTCTTAAAAAACTTCAACCTCTCAACTGATATAACTGGCTCCTCAAAACCAAAAAGGAAAATCTTTCCAATGTCAGCCATAGATTATCTCCTTAAGTTTATCTATTTCTTCTCTATAAAAATCAAAAACATTTGACACTCTGGGAATGCTTTCTATAACAACCGAAACATCATCTTTTAAGTCTTTCAAAAATGCTTGAACAAGCCTAAAATCCACATTACCTGAACCAATTGGCAAATGCAAATCCTTCCCTTGAACGGTATCACTTATATGAACCTTTCTAATTCTTTCAAGATATTTATCTTTAAGAAGTATTGGTTTATTGAATTTGTCCTCTTTTATAAAATAGTGAGAGATATCAAAACAGAAATTTACATTAAAGTTCATAAAAAAATCCAAAAACTCTTCAAAATTGGAAAATAGAGAATTAGTTGTGTTCTCTAAAACGATATTCGTGTATTTTGAAGTAAGAAACTCAAAAGAAGTTTCCATAATCTTAACTGACTTTTCAATATATCCATCAAACCTTGTTGTAAAACCTCCCTCGTGAACAACTGTATCAAACCCGAAATCAAGCACCCTTGAAATTTCATCTAAACTAAACTTTAGATGTCTCTTTGAGAGGCTTGCAAGATTTGTATAAAAGTAAGGCGCATGTATTTTTATTGGTTTATTCAATTTGGGAAGTGAATCCACCCCCAAGTCAAATACTACCTCAACCTCATCTACAAAATCTATATTATCATTAGCTTTAAGCTCTACATTATTCAAAAGAAAACCTATTGTTGAAAATCCTATCTCCATTTTTACCTGAAGAATTTGGGATCCATAGCGTTTCTCAATCCATCACCTACAAAATTGAAGAGAAGCACTGTAATAAAAATCATAAAACCAGGTATAAAAACAAGCCACTGAGCATTCCAGATATAGGTCTGCGCGTTTATAAGCATATTACCCCAACTTGCCGTAGGTGGCTGTACTCCTAAACCAAAGAATGAAAGTGAAGCCTCAGAAAGTATTACTCCACCTAATCTAAGTGTTGACCAAACAATGAGAATATGGAAAGTATTTGGAAGAATATGCTTAAAAATAATCCTCATATCAGATGCACCAATTGCCTTTGCTGCCTCAACATACTGCTCTTCTACAACGCTCAGTGCTTCACCACGCACAATTCTTGCAATACCCACCCATCCAAAGATAACAAGGATAATGATGAGCTTTAAAATAGAACTCGGAACGATTCTTATCTTTGCAGCAACAACAAGGATGGGAAATTCAGGGATTGTCATCATAATCTCATTTATTCTCATAAGAGTTAGATCTACAAATCCCTTTTTGTATGCAGCAAATATCCCAATGAAAGCACCAATTAAACCAGTAATAAAAGTAACCGCAAATGAAATCAAAAGTGAAATACGTCCTCCATACATCAAGCGTGCAAGCTCATCTCTACCATTTTCATCGGTGCCCAAGGGGTGAAGTCTACTTGGTGGTTGTAAAACTTCATTTAACTTAATTTGATTTGGGTCAACCCTATAAACAATTGGACCAACAATAACAAAGAGAAAAATAAGTATTAGGAAAAAGAGAGATACCATTGCAAGTTTATCTTTTTTAAGCCTTTCTATGACCTTTTTAAAATATGTAGAAGCTTCTTTCTTTTTTTCGATTTCTTGAATCTCAATTTCTTGCATCACTCACCTCAGCTAAATTTAACTCTTGGATCAAGGAATACATAGGCAATATCAGCAATAAGAAGAGATAAAACAAGTACTGTTGAATAGAAAACAAGCGAAGCCATTGCAACCATATAGTCATTATTCATAACTGCACCAATAACTAAACTTCCCATGCCGGGAATTGAAAATATCTGCTCTACTATCGCAGAACCACTGAAAAAGCCCGGAAACGAAAGGAAAAAAAGTGTAACAATCGGATTGAGAGAGTTTCTAAAAACATGCTTTCGCAAAACAACACTTTCTGGAAGTCCTTTTGCACGTGCAGTTCTTACATAATCCTTTTTAAGCATTTCAAGGACAGATGAACGAGTATATCTAACCCAACCAGTAAGTCCTCCAAATCCCAAAACTATAAATGGCATAACGATATATTTCAATCTATCAAGAAATCTTGCAAAAAATGGAGCATTCTCCATTCCAGGTGTCATAAAACCGCCGGGAGGAAGCCAATGGAATTTTACCGAGAAAAGGATCATAAGCATCAGGGCAAACCAAAAAGTTGGCATTGCAAGACCAATATAGGAGAGGACTGTAAAGAAGTTATCAATGAACGATCTTTGTCTTAAGGCAGTAAAGAATCCTATGATTACTCCTACTACAAGGGAAAATGTAAAGGTAAATATATTTATGGAAAGTGTTATGGGCATTGCCCTTTTAATTAAATCTATCACCTTCTCACCAGTTACGGCAGATATACCGAAATTACCCCTTAAAATTTGAGAAAGCCAAAAGAAGTATCTTACAATAACTGGCTTATCAAACCCATAAGCCTTCTCAAGATACTGCACATAGCTTTGATTTATGAAAGGATTAGCTCTTAACTCAGCAAAAGGATCTCCCATAAGGCTATAGAAGATGAACGCTATGAAAGTTATAGCAAAAAGTTCAGGTATAAGTATTAAAATTCTTCTTGTTATATACTGCTTCATCGAATCCTCCACATAAAGGAGAGGGCGAAAAACCCTCTCCCCTTTTCGCATTAGTTATCTAAATACCAGAAGGAGGCATTCCATGTAAATCTATTAATGCCGCCCTTTGAACCGATATAGTTCTTAAATTCCTTTCTTATTGCAGAAATTCCTACTCTTTCAAGCCAAGGAATCTCTGGGAGTTCTTCTGTGTATATTTCTTGGAATTTCCAATAGTACTTCTTTGCAAGTTCTCTATCAAGAGTAGAATAGGCAAGGTTTGCATAATTTGTTGCATCTTTGTTGCACCATCTTGACCAGTTCAATCCTGAATAGTTATTTTCTGGTGTCGGGATTTGATCACATTTGTAGGAATCAAGTTTGCCTGGGAAGAGTGGGTCTTCTATCCATCCTGCAAAGTAAAGGTCAACTTGTCCCTGTGGAATAACTCTTCCATAGTAAGTTGAAATTGGATATGATGCAAGATTTACCTTAATACCAAGTTTCTGAAGCTCCGACTGAATAAATACACCAATTTGCTTTGCAGAAGTTGCAGTTGTCGTGCCCAAGGTTACGACAAACTCTTTTCCATCACTTGAAACAAGCACACCGTTTGGTCCCATCTTAAAGCCAGCCTCTGCAAGGAGTGCCTTTGCTTTATTGATATCATAGTAGTATTTTTTTGCATTTGGATTATACGCCCAGGAACTCTTCATTATAGGTCCTGTTGCTCTTGGCACATCAAAACCATAGTATTGTTTTCCATAACCTTCCATATTAATTCCATAGGCTATTGCCTGCCTTACTCTCTTATCAGAAAGAAGCGGATTGGCTGTATTGCAACCAATATAGGTAAGTCCACCTTCACTAAATGAAACATACACATTGAATTTATTGCTATTCTTTAACACTGATACCTGTTGTGGGTCAATGCTACTTGCCAATATAGTTCCTGCCATGAGGTTTGCAAGTCTTGTATTAGAATCAGGTATGTACTTAATAACAATTCTATCAACAAGAGGCTGCCCCCAAGGATAGTATGGATTCCTGACAAAAGAGATGTAGGAGTTCTTTACCCAACTTTCCAACATGAAAGGTCCGTTTCCAACTGGTTTTGTGTTGAAATCGCATGTGTTAATAAGTGATGGATCCTTGTCGTAAATTGGCTTTAGTATATGCGCAGGTAATACTCCTCTCCCTAATATGTACTGTGGGTCAACTACTTTATAGTAGTAAACAAGAGTTGAACTATTTGGTGCTTCAACATGGTCAATGAAGTTTGCCCACATACTTGAAGCAGAAACAACCTTTACTTTAGGATCGGCAAGTAATTTTTCAGTAAAGATATAGTCATTTACCGTAACAGGTGTCCCATCAGACCACTTTAAACCACCTCTTAGGTGATATGTAACTTTCATTCTCTTTTCGCCATTTACTTCATAAAGTTGTACAAGACCATTTTGAACAGTTGGAACTTCCTTTGCTGCAAGCGGATAAACATTCTCATTTTCATCAAGCCCTATAAGATTCGTGAATTGAAAAAGCCAATAGTCACCAGAAGCACCAATTGTTGCAAGAGGTAAGAAGAGAGAGTCTGCCTCGGATGCAGAAGCAAGGTTAACAGTGCCACCAACTTTCACTGGTTTTAAAACCCTAAAGACTGCATATGCAACTTCGGCTCTTGTTGCACTTTCATTTGGTTTAACGTTTCTTCCCTCTCTATAGTTAAGCAACTGATAGTGGTTATTGTAGGCAAGGCTCATTGCACCAACCGCATACTTTGGAATTGAAGCCTCATCGTTTGAAAATGTAAGTGGTTCAGTGTATTTTTGTGCCTCGACTTCCTTTCCCATAACCCTTACCAAAAGAACGGCAAGATCCGCCCTCTTTATGTTGTCCTTTGGTCTAAAAGTGCCATCTGAAAAACCTTTGACATAACCAGACTTTACCGCTGCCTCAACATAACCATAGGACCAAGATGAAGGTGAAACATCCTTAAATGTTGGCTTAGCAGGTTTATATTCAGAAATTCCCTTTGCAATACAGATGATCTTTGCAAGTTGTTCTCTTGTTACTGGATCATCTGGTTTAAATAAACCACCTCCAACACCTGTAAGAATTCCTTTTCCACTCAAGTAGTTAATAGCCTCGTACGCCCAGTAGTCCTCTTTTACATCAGAAAAACCTTGTGTTGCAGCTTGAATTGGTAAGACAAAAAAGCTACTTGCAAGAAGCAACACAACCAAAAACAACAAAACTAACTTCTTCATACGCACCTCCTTCAAAAATTATTTAAAAATTTTTACTTAAAAACGCTTTTCCCATTTCATTTTCGCTATTATAAAATTCAAATAAGCTTTGCGATTCTACTGCTTCAAGTAAGTGAGGATAAATAAGTTCAATAAAAGGAGTGCCACTTTCATCATAGGAAAGTTTATAACCCCTTTCATAGAAAAACTTAAACAAGTTAAATCCCAACAAAACTGGATCAAAGACATCCTTATCATAGACAAAAAATTCAATCCCAAAAAGTCTTTCGTTTGCAAGTGTATCAAAGCAAGGCTTAGAAATAGTTTTATTGAAATAGACTCCGTTTATACCTAAACCTTTTAGGAATGTCTCTAAAAAGGAGGCGATATTCTCTTTTGACAAAACCATCCTAAAAGGCTTATTTGTGCCTCTACCAACAGAAACATCTTGAAAGCCTTCAAGGAAAACAAGCGCAGGATAAAGCAAAACCGATTGGTAGGAATTTAAATTTTGAGAAACATTTGACAAAAACTTTTCCATCTCTTCGTAGGTTAAAGCACCTTCTGTTTCAATAACTTCAATATTCAAGGAAAATGGTTTAGAAAAAATTCTTGCAAGCTTCCCAATGGAAAATGGATAAAGAAATGGAATTCCCATGGGACATACGATGCTCTCTTTCTCACAAACACTTCCAAAACTTCTTCCAATAGGATTAAATCTATCAAGCACAACAACTTTAAGCGACTTTTTTGAGGCAATTTCGATAATCTTCTTTAGATTGTAAATAAATGTAAAGCATCTTACACCTACATCTTGAATATCAATAACTACCCCTTCCACTTTATCAAACAAATCCTCTTTAATATCTGGATAAATGGGGTATACAGGTTTTCCACTGAAGTCATCCTCCATTAAAGAAAAACTCTTACCTCTATCTGCCTCTAAATACAAACCATGCTCTCCTGTTAGGATAAATGCAGGATCAAGTATTTCTATATTTCTAAGAAGTTTTGAATTTATACCCGAAGCATTAGTAAATAAAGCAAAATTGCGAAAAGTTCTATTAACTCTGTCAAGCCCAACCTTACCCATATGCCTTCCTAAAAGAGAAGTTATTCTTTTTTAACATCTCTTTTGCCTCTTTTTCAGAAACACCATGTTTAAGCATTATAAGGGCAACTCTTGGATCCTTAACTTGTTTTACAAGCTCTAAGACTTTTGAATACTCAACACCACTTACTGTTGAAACAATATTAGAAGCTCTTTCAATGAGTTTTTTGTTTGTTGGATTTACGCTTACCATAAGGTTTCCATAGGTATAACCCAACTTCATCATAGATATTGTAGAAATCATATTCAAAACGATCTTTTGAGAAGTTCCAGCCTTTAAACGCGTAGAGCCAATGATAAACTCTTCTCCTGTTTCAAGAATTACATGGTGAGAAACAAAATCATATTGCACTTTACTGTTTGCAACAATAGCAGTTTTTGAACCAATTGAGTTTGCATACTTTAAGGCACCAATAACAAAAGGTGTTTTTCCACTTGCAGTAATGCCAATCAAAAAATCGTTTGCTTTGAACTTTCTCTTTTTAAGTTCCTCAACACCAAGATTCTCGTCATCTTCAAGATTCTCTTTTGGAGTAAAAACTGCCTTTAAACCACCTGCCATAATTGGAATGAATAGATCCTTTCGCGAGAATGTTGGACCAATTTCCGAAGCATCAAGGACAGCAATTCTTCCGCTTGTTCCTGCACCGATGTAAAATATTCTTCCGCCATTTTCAATTACTTTTACAACTTCTTCAATAACCTCATTAATCTTTTCTAATGCACCATCAATTGCATCAAATACCTTTTTATGATCCTCCAAAAACATTTTTGAAAGTTGTTTTATCTCTTTAAGATCAAGATCGTTCTCAAACATTTTTAATCCCCTTCTCCGCCATAAGTATTGAAGCAATTTCGTTTGATGTTTTCCTTTTAACAACATTCACTTTTACCCTCTTCGAAAGCACGCCTAAAAATACTTCGCTAAAAACCTTTGAATTTTCAAAAACGCCTCCTGCAAGACCAACATTTACAGTTTCAAAGTCAAGATTCTCAATAACCTTTAGTGTCTCTTTTGCAAGTTTTGAAGAAGAACTACGAACAATTCCGCTTAATGGATCATTTTTCAAAACAAAAACACTAAAATCGGCAATGTTCTTAACAACATTGCCTTCATAAATCGTTTCTATAATCGCATTCACATTACTCTGAGAAAAATATTTAATAATATTTTTTGCCTCTTTTTTGTGATTACCAAGTTGCATTTGAGAAAGTCCCTTTGAAAGGTAGTTCCTTCCTATATCAAACCCGGAGCCCACATCAGAAATTGCAAAACCAAGCCCACCATAGAATAATTCAGCTTTTCCTTTTTTTCCATAAATCGAGGAGCCCGTTCCAGAAATAACAACAACTCCATCGCCTTCTTCAAAGAAACTAAAATGGACAACCTTTATATCTGGGAAAATAAAAATATTTTGAGAATAATGCTTAAGCGCATCCTTTACTATATTCCTAAAACCTTCTTGAAGCCCTCCTGCCATGCTTACTGAAATGAGTTCAAAATGTTCTTTTTCAAGAGACTTTACTGCATCAAAAAGCCTATCTTTAATATCCTTTGAAGAAGTGGGGTTTCCAGGATAATCAATAACCTTACTTTCAATAATACCATCATGAACTACCGCTAACCTAATCTTGCTTCCCCCAAGATCAATCCCTAATTTCACACGATTCTCCTTAAATGTAAATTAATCCTATAAATGTCTCCCCTGTAAACTGATTTGACAAATTCCAAAATTTCTCCAGACCTATCAAAAGAACGCCTCTTTATTCTAAAAACAGGAGAGCCAACCTTTACATTTAAAAGCACTGTTTCTTCTTGATTTGCAAGTGATGCCTCGACAGTTTCTTCTGCATAGTATGGCTGCACGCCAAATTTTTCCATAAATGTGCTATAAAGAGAGCTACTTTCATTGAAACCGTCAAGTAAGCCCTCAAAACTATTATACTTTATAAATGCTTCCTCAATTGATATGGGAAGTCCATTCGAATAACGAAGCCTCTTTAATACATAAACCTTATCGCCATTATTTATAAGGAGTTCTTTTGCAATCTCCTCGGAAGCTTCAAAGACTCCTGATTTTAAAATTTTTGATATAGGGTCAAACCCTTGCAATTTCATCTCTTCTGAAAATCCAAGAAGCCTATCGGTTGGATGGTTAAAAAATATTTTTGATACGAATGTTCCTTTTCCCTTCTCTATGTAAAGATAACCCATGGCAATCAATCTTGATACGGCTTGTCTTACAGTATTTCTACTTACATTAAACATTTCCATAAGTTCATTTTCTGATGGTATAGGCTCACCTTGTCTCCAGGTTTGATTTTCGATAAGTTCTCTAATGCCCTCAGAGACTTGAAGGTAAAGAGGAACAGCACTCGTTTTATCTATTCTTTTTAAACCCATACCAACGTCCCAATGTTTTGTTAAAGCTATTATAATTAATTTTTAATAAAAATCAAGTGCCCAAGAAATATTTAAGAAATCTACATCGCTTACTTACTTTAATAAAATCTTAATAAAAACAACATCTCCTTGTTTGAATATGATAACAAAAAACAATAAAGAGTTTTAAATATATTAAATTTTTTGACAAAATTAACAGTGCGTACAATATTATTAAGAAAGTATTCCCCAAAGCATTTGCAGAGGGGATAGAGGGTGTGGGGTTACACCCAGTTAGGCTGAATGCAGCCTAACAAAGAATAGTGTTTAATGAAATTTTGGAGGGTTTTTAATGCTTTAAACACTATTCATAACCTAATATTTAGGGAGGCGAATATGGGTAAAATAACAAAAATAACATTAAAACTCAAGAAAACAGATTTTAAAAAACCCTTTCATGTAACAAACAGTATAAGCACAGTTGCAAATAATATAAGGGTCTTTACAGAAACTGATTCAGGAACAACAGGAATTGGAGAGGCATCTCCCTCATTTAGAGTAAATGGTGAAGTCGTTGATGCGCTTATCTCTTTGGAAAATTTTTTGAATGAATTGCTTGTAGCAGAAGACACAAAATCATTTAGAAGGTGTTTTCTAAAAACTTCTAAACTCATTGCATCGCCAAGTATAAAGGCAGCAGTTGAATTTTCAATTATTGATGCCCTTGCAAAAGAGTTGGGGACAACGCCTCACACAATTTTTGGTGGAGCAGAAAACTCGCTTGAAACAGACAAAACAGTAAGCATTGAACCTATTGATGAAAGGGTTTCCGACGCAAAAGAGATTTTCAATGAAGGCTTTAGAATTATAAAGGTAAAGGTTGGGGAAAACATCGAAGAAGATATTGAAGCAATGTTAAGAATTGCAAAAGAAACAAAAGGAGCAAAATACATTGTTGATGCAAATATGGGCTATACACCAAAAGATGCAGTGAGATTTGTAAAAGAAATGTATAAAAACGGGGTTGATATTGCAATCTTTGAACAGCCTGTTATATACTTTGATATTGAAGGTTTGAAGTTTGTAAGATTTAGCTCTCCATACCCAGTTGCAGCTGATGAAAGCATAAAAACTCAAATGGATGCTCTAAATCTTGTAAAAAATGAAGCAGTTGATTTCTTCAACATAAAATTAATGAAATCGGGAATCTCCTCTGCACTTGCCATAGTAGAAATTGCAAAAAGTGCTAATATTGGTCTTATGATAGGCGCAATGGCAGAAACAAGTATCGGCATTAACCAAAGCGTCCATTTTGCACTTGGAGTGGGAGGCTTTAAATTCTTTGACCTTGATACCATATTCCTATTAAACGAGGAGAGGTTTGAAGGGAACTTTATAGTTGAAAAACCAATCTTTAAAATTGCTTAAATATCATTTTGCATGAGCTGTTCGTAAGTTTCCCTTCTTACAACTAGCCTTCCTTTTCCATTTTCCACGATAACAACAGGAGGGCGAGTGAACCTATTGTAGTTGCTTGCCATAGAATAGGTATAAGCAATTGCAGGAAAAACGGCGATGTAATCTCCTTCTTCTACTTCTTCTAAAGGTGTATCAAACGCTACAATATCGCCTGATTCACAGTATTTCCCAAAGATGTGATAGTTTTTAATTTTTCCTTCTCTTCTCTTCACATTTGCTATGGTATATCTTGCACCATACAGAGGCACTCTAATATTATCTCCCATTCCACCATCAACAAAAAGATACTCCTTTGAATTAACAAACTTTTTCCTTAAAACTCTGTATAAGATTAACCCTGTATCTCCAATAAGAGCCCTACCGGGTTCAATGAGGATTTTAAAATCGTCCAAATTTTCAATATGCGTTAAAAGTCCATCTTTTATTGCTCTTATAAACTCCTTCTTATCAACTCTTTTATCATTTGGGACATAAGGAATTCCAAACCCACCTCCAACATTCAATTCTCTTGGAACGTATCCCAATTCTTTTTTGATGCCCATTAAAAACAAAGAAATCTCCTCTGCACTCTTCTTAAAGGCATCATAATCAAGTATTTGAGAACCTATATGATAGTGAAAACCTAAGAAATCAATATATCTATTTTTCAACGCAATACTCAACAAATTTTTACCTTCTTCAAGACTTACTCCAAATTTTGACTCTAAGTGCCCTGTAATGATATAAGAATGAGTATTAGGAGATATACCAGGCTTTACTCTAAGTAAAATATGCAAGACTTTCTCAATACTTTTAGAAATCCTAATTATCGAGTTGAGTTCGCTTTCGTTATCAACAACAATTTTTATGCCTTTTTCTATTGCAAAAGTAAGATCTTCGTCACTTTTACTATTCCCATGAAAATACAATAAACTTGGGTTAAACCCAACACTAAGTGCTGTCAAAATTTCCCCCATGGATACAACATCTGCGCCTAAACCTTCAACATTAAGAATACGGTAAATTTCCTTTATTGATAGAGCTTTACTTGCATATAGCAAAAAATGATTTTTGAAGTTCTCATTTAGGGCAATCTTAAACTCGTTTATGTTTTTCTTAAAAAGATCTTTTGAAAATACATAAAGAGGCGTTCCAAATTCCTTTGAAATATCTAAAAGATCAGCACCTGAAAGTAAAAGTATTCCCTTTTCATTATAACGAAGACCAAATTGATTTAAAAATTCTTCGTTCATATTACGCTTCCCTCGATAGTCTTTATCGTTCCGTTTTCGGAGTCTATTTGAGCTAAAACACCCAAAGGAAGGGGCACAAAAATTTTACCATGTCCTGCAGGAAAGTTCATTAAAACCGGTTTATTGAGTTTTACAATGTATTCTTCAAAAATTTCTTCAAGAGTTAAAGATTTTCTTCTTTGGTCTTTTGGCTTTATATCAACCATATCACCAATTAAAAACCCCACTGCATCATCTAACTTATTTGTAAGTTTTAAATGAAGAAGCATTCTGTCTATATCATGATTATGCTCTTCCACCTCTTCAATAAAGAGTATTTTACCTTTTGTGTCTATTTCATACTCAGTTCCAAGAAGCGCATCAATAAGAGTAAGGCATCCTCCAACAAGTTGCCCTTCTACTTTCATAGGATTAAAAGATTTAACACTATCTCCCTTATAATAAAGCCTAAAATCAGGGTCAAAAAGAAAATTCATAAGGATGTGAGAATACTCATCTTTTCCAAGGTCAACCATTGGCATCTGCCCATAAAATGTTATGAGATTTGTTTTCCTTTGAATAGCCAAATGAAGTGAAGTAATATCAGAATATCCCACAAACACCTTTGGATTTCTTTCAATATTAGAAAAATCTATATATGGAAGGATTCTTCCACTGCCATACCCACCACAGGAAGAAAATATTGCTTTAATGCTCTTGTCAGCAAAATAATTGTTCAAGGCATTTGCCCTTTCAATATCGCTTCCTGCAAGATAACCATATTCATCAAAAACTTTGGAATCAACAACAACTTCAAGTCCAAACCTTTGAAGGTAGTTAATGCCTCTTTCCATATTTTCCTTAAAGGGTGTGCTTGCAAGAGAAACAATCGCAACCCTATCTCCACTTTTTAATCTTTCTGGCTTTACCAATTTAAATCAATCAAACAAACTGTGCAAAAACGCACGAGTTTAACGGCTGGGGTATTTTGAACCGCCTTTCAATACCTTCCCATCCCCAGCAGGCGGAATTTGGGAGAAAATGGAAAAATGCATTGTTAATTTGTACTTCATGTTTTGTGTTTTGCATTTAAGATAACCTAGCTACATCTAACCTACCAATGATATTTGTTTTTTCTTTCCAATAATAATTAAATTCGCTTATCTGGACTTTTGGCACATTAAAAGTGGTTGCATGAATAAATCTATTATGCCCAAGATAAATGCCAACATGATCTATCTTGACTTTGCCAAAAAATATCACATCACAAGGTAAAAGCTCCGAATCGCCCAAATAAAAATTTTTAAATATATCCATGTTTGCCTGCATATGCGCATCTCTTAAGAGTTTAAAGCCATTTAATTTAAAAACAGTTTGCACAAATCCAGAACAGTCAAAACCAAAAGTTGTTTTTCCACCCCAAAAGTATGGAATATTAAGAAACTGCAATGCTGTTTTTAGTATATCCTTACAACCCCTTCTTTCATATCGAAAAGGATAGGTAGCTAAAATCAAGGTGTTTTTATGAAGATAAAACTCCCTTCCATCAAAATCGCTTACAAGCCTATAATCACCATCTTCTTTTCCTTTATCCAAAAGAACGCTTCCAATAGAAAGAGTAAATATAAGTTTTGACTTCACAGTAGGACCGCTATATGCATTAGAAAAAGGTTCTTTTGTTATTGCAATTGGTCTCTCTTCTACTTCAAATTCTCTTAAAACACTTTCTTCTACATAGCCTGTATATCCATCTTCCGCAACAATTTTTGCAAAACCTGAACTAAACGATAAAACCTCTATAACTTCACCCATTATGACCTGGGATATCACCTCGCCAACTTCTGGTGTCCCATACATACTTGTAAAAGGGACATTTATTACGTATTTCTTTAACATCTCTTCTCCTGTTTTAGTTATATTATATACAATTTTTATCTCATTTGCACCTTTTGAATAGATTCTTAAACCGAACAAAAATCAAATTAATCCTTTGTATTTCCCTTTGAGTAGATTTAAATATGGTTTTGTTATTTATTTCCCATTGAAGTAGTTTGGTATCGAAAGAATCGCTTAAATTAGGATAAAAGTATTTTCAGAAGTTAAAATTTTGATTATTTTTGATGTTTTAGAAGCGGTGACTTGAAAACTAAACTTCTAAAATTTTTGTGACCTTTTGGAAGATATCCTTTATTGCAATGGTTGCAGGAGTAACGACATTGTATTCAACAACGGGCACACCCTGAACCATAGCTTCAACTACAATAGGATCAAACGGGATTTTGCCTAAAACAGTGATATCATTTTCATTACAATAATTCTCAATCCTGTGAGTGTTTTCTTCATTTATGTCGTATTTGTTTATTACAACAAGAGGCTTTACGGAGAAGTGATTTACAAGTTGCATAAGCCTTTCAAAGTCATGTATGCCAGATGATGTAGGTTCTGTTATGACAAGCGCATAATCAACATTTGTAATCGATGATATTACAGGACAACCAATTCCAGGTGATCCATCAATTATAATGAGTGATTTTTTTCTATCCTGTGCTGTTAAATTTGCAAAAAGCCTTGTCATAGTGACTAACTTCCCTGAGTTTTCTTCTCCTGGGAAAAGAAGTGCGTGCACCATAGGTCCATATTTTGTTTCAGAAACATATATTTCACCTGCTTTTCTTTGTGTAAATGAAACCGCATTTGCAGGACACACAAGTCCACAAACTCCGCACCCTTCACAGGAAAACTGGTCAACATTAAAGTCATCATCTATTGCATCGAATCTGCAACTTCTTATACAAGCGCCACATTTTATACACTTATCCTTATCAATACTTGCAAGTTTTGATCCGTAAAAATCCTTAACTTTAAGGACTGTTGGTTTTAAAAGAAGGTGTAAATCAGGAGCATCAACATCGCAATCCACAACAACTGCATCTTGCAAAAGTGCAGCTAAGGATGCTGTAAGCGTAGTTTTTCCTGTGCCACCTTTTCCACTCAATACAACTAACTGTTTCATTTTGCTATCATCCTTTCAATATCACTATAGAGTTTTTGAAATTTCTCAACCCATTCATTCATAACTTCAACAATTGGAATTGCACGTGAATAAAGTTCTGCAATATGTCTATCGTAGGGAATTTCAAGAAGAATAGGGATACCATTGCTTTTACAAAACTCATATACATCTTTATTTCCAATATTTGCCCTGTTTATAACAACACCATGCGGAATTTGGAGTTCCTTAATTACAGAAACTGCAATTTTTAAATCATGAAGTCCAAAAGGTGTTGGTTCTGTAACTAAAATTACAAAGTGAGAGCCCTTAACTGATGCAATCACAGGGTCTGATGCACCGGGTGGAGCATCAATTATTACCAATCTATTTTTATCTGTATTATCTTTTACCTTTCTTATTATTGGCACAGCCAAAGGCTTTGAAACTTCAAGTTCTCCGTAGACTAACTCTATGTGAGATGAATTCCCCTTTTTTACACTTCCAATCCTAAAAGGAGTTTCTTTTATTGCATGCGTTTCACAGACAAGGGCACATCCACCACAACTATGACATAGTTCCGGAAATATCTGCACTCTATTTGGTGAAACAAGGATTGCACTAAATTCACAAAATTCAGCACATTTTTTACAATGGGTACACTTTTCTTCTTCCACAATTGGCACAAGCATTTCTACAGGAATCTCTTCTTTTATTTCGGGTTTAAGGAATAAGAAGGCGTTAGGTTCTTCGACGTCACAATCCAGAAATTGAATATTCTTATCCTTCAAAGACAAAGCAAGATTAGTTGAAATAAGAGTCTTGCCTGTGCCACCTTTTCCACTTGCAACAGATATTATCATAACTCACCTATTTTCTTGTAAAGATATTGCACCTCTTGGACAGACACGTACACAATCACCGCAACCTGTGCATTTTTCAATATCAACTTTTGCAACTCCGTTTTGCACTTTTATTGCATGAAAACCACAGGCATTTTCACAAATGCCGCAACCAATACACCTTGCTTCATTAACATATGCCTTTTTGGAATAAGTCTCTGTAAATGTTGTGTTTAAGTTTTTAAGATTATCTTGATTTGTTTCGAAAGGTTTTTCATTGTGAATACCAGGCTCATTTAGAAATGCTATCCTTCCATAACCCATACCTCTTCCAAGACCTCTACCTTGACGCCGTCGGTGAAAGCCACTTCCTCTTAAAACATAACGCATACTAAATTTCACCTCGCTTTAATTTCTCTATTACTTCTTTCACAGTTCCTGAGACTCCTGTTATAATCCTTATACCACCACTTTTTAGAGCTTGCTCGGCATTAGGTCCAACATTACCACTTATTAAAACCTGAACTCCTTCGTCAACAAGGAGCTGTGCAGCATTTACCCCAGCACCACCTTGACGCCCCATACCACTATTTTCGATTACTTTAAACTGCATAGTATCAGTATCAACAATTATGAAATAAGGACATCTTCCAAATCTCGGATCAACCATTGAATCAAGTGTATTGCCACTTGAAGTAATTGCAACAATCATATTTCACCTCCTAAAATTTCCCCGGGCTTTCACCCGGGGTTTCTTTTTTATGCCTCTTTTTCCTTTTCTAAATCAGCAAGGCGAGCTTTTATTGCATTGAGTTCATTTTCTAATATCTTCATCTCTTCTGTAAGAATTGTCTTTTCATCTACAGCACTGTATCTATAAGGATATGCGTAGTAAGGGATAAATCTTCCACCCCAACCAAAGCCACGACCAAACCCAAAACCTCTGCCGAAACCAAAGCCTCGACCAAAAAATCCTCTCCCTATAGGATTAAGATAACCTGGCACTCCATACCCTGCACAATAGCCTAAACCTCTTCCTGTTCTTGGACCATAGCCAAGAGGTCCTGTTCTGTCTCCTAAAGGCATACCTATTCACCTCCTTTCATTTTATTGTTATTCAAACTAATTTTCCTTGTAAGATGAGTCCCACATTTAGGACAAATTTCAAACCTACAGGGCACACCTCTTTCATGCTTCTTTATAAAACCACAATTTGGGCATACACAGTAATCACCTATTGCATTTTCTAAAGCCTTTTCGTCAAATTCAACAGGACCGCCTTCAATTCTTATTGCCTTCCCATTTACAATGGCATCTGCAATTTTTCTATGTGCAGAATCAATAATCCTTCCAAATGTTTGTCTTGAAATATTCATTCTTTGAGAAGCTTCCTCTTGGTAAAGCCCCTCAAGGTCGGCAAGGCGAATTGCCTCTAACTCGTCAAGAGTAAGTATAACTTCTTCAACACCGTCACTGCTCTGAGAAGCAGGTACAAAGTAATCAAGGCGAGGAAGCCAACCAATTCTTCTTCTAAATCTTGGTCTTGTCATATTAACACCTTCACTATATTATAAGCATATGCTCATAATAGTCAAGAGGGTAAAGGACATAATAAGAAACATCTAATTCTTAAAGGCTTTTGAAAATAATTAAAAACTGAAAAGTTAATATGTCATAAAACATGTGGAAATTGGCTATTTAAAATCAGGCAGAAGAAGTTAAAGTATCTAACTTACAAATTCAACACCTGCTTCGATAAAATTATCGTTCATCTTTTGCCAAACAATCCTCGTGCGTTTTTTACCATACAAAGGCACGCTAATTTCTAAAACATCTTGAATCAGCTCAACATCTTTCGGAAATATGACCTTTGCGCCACCTTGAGATAAATTGTCCAAAAAACACAAAACTTTTGGACTTGCAAAAGTAAAAGAATGAAACGTAAATCTCGGGAATCTTCGTCTTTCAACAAAATATTGCGAAGTATCATTATCAACATTAGCAAAAGATGGGATATAACTTGTCACACGAGATGTCTTAACCCACTCAGTCTTTCCTGTTGCAATTCTATAAAGCCCAAAGACACCTGCAGGAAGCCAAATATAGGTATACAGAGCAAATAGTAGTATATAAGAAATTTTTTCAAAAAATCCGTTTTCATTGTAATACTCAAACACGCTATAAACAAACATTGGAATAAAGGCAAAAGAGTAAAAAAGTAGCGCAAGAAGTCCCAAAAGGTAGTGCTTGTTGTAAAAAGGCTCAAGCATACTATTTTTAACCATAATAAGCTTTAAAATACTCAGAAAAGAAAGCGTAAGCGACAATCCAACAAGAAAGACAACCGATACGAAAACAATATAAATGAAAGTATCAATTTTTGTAATTAGAGATGACTTTGAACGCAAAACTGATGGTATATATTTCCAATTTGTGAAATGACCTTGAAGCCATCTTGTCCTTTGTTTGAAAAGGGCTTTCAAAGTTATAACACCTTCTTGTTCCACTATTGCATTATCTGTATAATACAGCCTCATCCCATTTGAAATCATCCTTAATCCTAATTCAAAATCTTCTGTTAGGGTTTGTCCCCAAGGCATTTCTCCAATACTTTCAAGCGAGGAGAACTTTGAGAACTGCCCATTGCCTCCAAGCCCAACACTTCCAAATCTTGAACGCGCTTTTTGGATGATTCTACTAAAACCTAAAAATTCGATATCCTGCATCTTAGAAAGTAAGGATTGATCTCGATTAGAAATTCTTACAGCAGTTTGAACTGCGCTAACATTTAAATTCGAAAAGATTTGTGAAATCTCAAAAAGCATATTTTCGCTTGGCTTAGCATCTGCATCAAAAACGCCAATTATTACATGATCTTTATCAAATTGAGAGAAAAATTCCTTATCTAAGTTAAAAGGCTCAAGGAAATTATAGTCTATTGCAAGTTTTATTTGTTGAAAAGCATAGTTTAAGACTGCTCCTTTTCCCCTCTTTGGCTCGTTAGGATCTCTATTTAATAAAATGACCTTGGAATCATTTTTCGCAAACGATTTTACAATAAAGGGAGTCCTGTCATTTGAGGCATCATCAACAACTACTAACCTAAAGTTATCACCTTTTAATCTTAAACAAGCTTCTATTGTCCTTGCAATTACATTCTCTTCGTTTTTGGCTGGAATTATTAGAAAGTAAAAGAAATTTTCATTCTTTCCTTTCTTTATTTCTCCTGTATAAAGCGCTACAATAAAAAGAAAAAGGTAATAAGTTCCTACAAAAAGCAAAATAATTGTCAAAAAGGTAGTGTTCAAATACATAGCTTTATATTATACCAGATAATAACTCAATTTGTCAAACCATTTGCTAAACATAATTTAAAAAAATATTCTTTTGTAGTAAATCTAAAAAATGTGTTATAATGAGAATGAAAGTTATGAAAAACATTAAAGAAATTGCATTTGGACCTGTGCCCTCAAGAAGGCTTGGAAGAAGCCTTGGTATAAATAACATTCCTCCTAAAATTTGCACATATTCATGCGTCTATTGTCAACTTGGAAGAAACCTAAAAATGACTAAAATAAGACAAGCCTTCTATGACCCAGAAGATGTATTTAACGCTGTTAAAATAAAAGTAGAAGATGTTCTATCAAGAAAAGAGAAAATTGATTATATAACATTTGTACCTGATGGCGAACCTACACTTGACATAAACTTAGGAAAGGAACTTTCTCTTACTTAAATTGAGCGATTTTTTTACCGTTATATTCTGTGCATTTCTTTCCGCAGAATATTCTTTTGTATTTGCTTACTCCTCTGTATTCATTACTCTTTTCATATGAATACTCCTTTCCTACGAATCCTCCTCTGAAACCTGCTGATAAAAAGTGCAGATTACAAAGAAGTAAACCTGCAATCTTCGTGAGCAGGTTCCAAAAGAGTAAAATATGCAGAGGGGAGAGAAAAAAGTTGTGTCAAGAGTAAAATTTTTCATAAAGGTTTTAATTTGAGGCACTTAGATGCAGCACTTATAAGGAGAAGTTAACTTCTCTTATTTTTAAATTCATTGTGATTCTACAAAGGTATTTACTCTTCTTCTTCCCTTAGTCTTTGTTTTAATTCCCAACACATACTTTAATGAGAAGTTGCCTTCTGTTACAAGACGATCCCTCTGATAAAAGGAAAACCAAACTCTTAATAACATTTACCTCTTAGTTATTAACTCTTTTTTAAGTGGATAAATGAATTTAAAGATTCTCCTATTTCTGTCGTAGTTCTTGACGGTGCCGAGGGAGTGGAGACTTCCATAACCACGAAAACAGTTTGCCCATATTTAAGTATGCTTTCAAATTGAAAAAGGAGTTGATAACTAAAAGATGGAAAAGTAAATACAAAAAACACCAAAAGCTTATAGCAATGCAAAACAACGAAAAACGAAAATTGTCTACAAAGAGAAAATAAAAGAAGCTTTGGTGGCTGGAAGATAATTAAGGAAATGTTTATATGAATCGTCCTTTCAAAAATTTTATACTAAAAATAGAGATGGTAGTCTCATATGTATCGTAAC
Source organism: Caldisericum insulae (assembly GCF_047785965.1). NCBI lineage: Bacteria > Pseudomonadati > Caldisericota > Caldisericia > Caldisericales > Caldisericaceae > Caldisericum > Caldisericum insulae. The sequence goes on along the minus strand of NZ_JBLOBF010000003.1, from coordinate 2,802 downwards.
TTATTCGAGATCTCTGAAAAAGTGTGGAAATGGAATAAAACACCATACTGGTGGATCTTTAGTCCCGGTGAACCTTTAGTCCTGAACTTGTTTCAGGATTGTTTCAGCATCCGATAAAATCAACAAGTCGAGAGACCCTGAAATAAATTCGGGGTGACAAAATAGGATTTTTCAGATACTCCTGTACAGAGATTATGCAACATCGAATTTTCAGCTTCACTGTTTTCCTCCAGAATTTCCATTCATAAGAAGAATTTATCGTGATTTCAGAAATCATTGCACACTCTATAATTTTCAAAGGAATCATAGTCATGAGTTAACATAATTAACGTTTTTTCTAAGTGTTGAGTAAAATTTCTTGATTTCCCTCAATTGTTCCAGTGCCTCCTTTGCAGCTTTCTGAACCTCATTAGATTTATCATTCAAAGCCTGAATTAAAGTTTTAGCAGAACTTTTTGCATCCCCTATCATCGCAAGAGCCCTTACTGCTTTTACCCGTACAAGATCATCTTCATTTATAGTTTGGATAAGAGGTTCTACCGCAGCCCGGGCTCCTATCTTTCCGAGAACTCTTGCTGCTCTATCTCGAATAAGTTCAGATTCGGAACCCAGAGCTTGGATGAGGGGTGCTACTACCGGGGCTCCTATTTCTCAAGGACTTCAGCTGCTCCATCTCGAACATTTATAGATTTGTCCTTCAAAAGAAGAATTAGGATAGGGATAGGAATAATAACAGCTGACGGCTCCATCTTTGCAATACTTTCAGCGGCAGTGTCCCAAGCAAGTTCTCCACCTGCTATGTCTTCAATTAAAAGTTCCCCAAAGAACTTTCCCTTTCCAAAGGTATCTACGAATTCTTTTCGAACTTCCTCACTTTCATCCAAAAAGAGTTCTTCAACTTTGATTTCCTTTATATTAGGACCAAATATTAACATTTTCCACCTACCTTATAGGTTTTCAATGTATTTCTTTTTAAGCCTAAGTACCATATCCTTATAATATTCAATATCTCCCCTCATGTTTCCCATTTCTAACAATGAAACGATCTTCTTGATTTCACTGAATATAGCGTGGAAGATTTTATTGCTATCTTCTTTCCTTCTTGTCGCTTCAACAATTTTGGGTGCTACTTCATAATACTCGCTTATTATTTTCCTTCCTTCTTCGCTTTTTGCTAAATGTTCATCTCTAAAGCTCCTTAAACTTACTAACTCCTTACAATTGTCTGGGAGACCAGCAGCCTCTACACATGCCTCCGTTATGAATCATCCTGAAGACTCGAGCTTGACCTTGGGGCCTACACACACAAAACCGCAGTTCGGACATGCCTTACTTTCATAGTCCTCCATCCAGAATTGATGTTCACACTTTGGACATGTCACTTTAATTTTTGCCATTTCTCACCTCCTTTCCACGAACCTTATAACTTAATAACATTTTAGTAAGAAATTATTTGCTGCCAAGAGTTTGTACGCATTATCCTTTTTGTAAGCAAAATAATGAACTAAATGAATTTTTACTTCAATCTAATGCATTATAGAACAATTTTAATTGTTTTTGTTGTTGGTTCCCAGTCTACAGTTGCTCCAAAAGCTTCGCCAATGAACCTTATCGGAACGAAAGTTCTTCCACTAACAATTTTTGGAGGAGTTTCGAGAATTATACGCTGGGCAGGGGTGCCTTTTTTTCTTACGCTAGCATTAAGATTGCCAACTTGCAGTATTATCTGTGTATCTCTGAATGTAACTGTTACCGTTTTAGGCGGTTCCCATTCAACTTTAGCTCCAAATGCTTCAGAAATAAAACGTATGGGGACCATTGTTCTTCCGTTATCAATAAATGGAGCTGCATCTAATTTTATAGTTGCATCATTTTTTACTGCATTAGGATTTCCTATCTGGAGAATGATTAAAGTTGTTGCATTATTAGGCTTTTTATATGTTATTGGGATAGTTATTGTATTCTTGTTTCCTGCAAGATCCTCTGCAATAACTTCAATCGTATTTGACCCTTGTGTTGTAAGTTGTAGCGGGTAAGAGAATGAGTAATCTGGATTGAGAGTTATATCTACTCCATTGATCTTTACCTTTGCATTCTTTTCTGTTTGACCTTTTACTATTACAAACTGAGTGTAGATTTCTTGGAAAGCATGAGGTTCGGTTACCGTAAGTATGGGTGGGGTTGTATCAAGAGAAACATTAAGAACAAATTGGGTAACATTGCCTGCAATATCCTTTGCAATGATTGTGAAAGTGGCAGGGCCTGAAATCACCGCATCATATGAGAAACTTCCATCTGCACCAACACTAACCGGGTTATTATTAATTGTCAATGTTACACCTGGTTCAGTTGTTCCTGTGATTGTGAAGTTTTTCGTATTGAGGATTGCATTCTGCTGTGGATATGTGACAGTAAGATTAGGAGGTAATATATCACCTGATTTAGTACTTACACTTACTTCATTGGAATAGCTTGAATTTCCATAAGAGTTAAATGCTCTTATTCTATAATAGTAGGTTGTATTCGAGCTTAATCCTGTATCGGAATATGAAGTTGTGTTGGCTGGTAAAGTTTTTATTTCAGCATAAGTCTCTCCCGTTTTCTTTCTTTCAATCTTGAACCCATCTTCATTATCTGAATTATCAACCCAGGTTAGGTTTATTTGAGAACTTGAGATTGATATTGCAAAAAGATTAGAAGGAGCAGATGGAGCGGTTCCTCCAGAAGGAGGAAAAACATTAACCCCATCGCTTTTAGTTATTTTGCCTGATTTAATAATTGCATTGAAAATAGTTTTATCAC